>NZ_JTHN01000072.1 GCF_001399685.1 Paenibacillus sp. A3 | reverse complement strand
GCGCAGGCCCCGCCGCCGCCAAAGGCGCGGGCTCGCCGCGGCGGCGCAGCGCGGCCGCGAAGTGGCCCTCGCCCGCGAGCCGGTGCGGCCACAGGCGCGCGGCGCCGGCCGTTTCGGCCCCGCGGGCGTAGCGCCCGCCGAGCCAGTCCGGCCGGCCGGGCGCCCAGCCGCCGAAGGCGGGGGCCGGCTCGACCGCAAACGCCGGATGCTCGTCCAGAAACGCGGCGATCATCGCCTCGTTCTCCTCCGGCGAGAACGTACAGGTCGAGTAGACCATCAGGCCGCCCGGCTTCAGCATATGAGCCGCCTGCCTCAACAGCGTCCGCTGCATCTCGGCATACTTCGCCGGCCAGTCCGGCCGCCAGACTTTGGCCATATCCTCTTCCTTGCGGAACATGCCTTCGCCCGAACAGGGCGCATCGATCAGAATCTTATCAAAGTAGCCGGCAAAGGCTCCTTCCAGCTTCGCCGGATCCTCGTTCAGCACGACGGAGTTGCGTACGCCGCTCAGCTCAATATTTTTCACAAGCGCCTTCACCCGGTCCGGATGCACGTCGTTCGCCACGATCAGCCCGGTTCCTTGCAGCTTGGCCGCAAGCTGTGTCGTTTTTCCGCCCGGCGCGGCGCATAAATCCAGCACCCTTTCGCCGGGGCGGACGTCAAGCAGCTCCGCCGGAGCCATCGCGCTCGGCTCTTGAATGTAATATAGTCCCGCATGGTAGTGCGGATGCTTCCCCGGCCGCCCGTCTCCTTCCCGGTAGTAAAAGCCGGTTGCCGCCCATGGAACCGGTTCGAGCTCCAGGCGGGTCAAGCCGCGAAACTGCTCTACGGACAGTTTGAGAATATTGACCCGCAGGCCGTAATGCCGCTCCTCCCCATAAGACGCCAGAAAGGCCGAATATTCGGCCTCCAGCAAGCCCTCTATTTTTTGTTTAAATGCTTCCGGCAGCATCGGCTCCGTCATTGTCGTCACTCGTTTCAGTTAATCTGGAAGAAAAAGATTTTATCGCCTTCCGCCGCCTTGTGGTATCGTGACATCCAATGCCCGTTCAACCACGCGAACTCTTGATTATCCCAATTGTACTTTTTATAATTCAGGGCCGCAACGACCAGATCCGGCCGCGTGAGCGAACTGACGAACACCCGCTTGCTCGGCTCGTCGGCGAACAAGACGAGGTCCTCCTCCGGCAGCACCATCGGCTGCTTCGTCTTCCACTTCGCCCTGTAATATGTCCGGTCCTGCATATTGACGAATACTTGCTCCGCCGGAGTATCGCTCCCGCCGTCCGTCAAGACGCTGCCGAACGCCATGTCCTTCAGCTCCCACCCGTCCGGCACCTCCACCTGCTGGAGCGGCTGCATCGTTCCTGTCTTCAGATCCCCGAGCAGCCACGCGGTTGTTTTCTTGATCACAGCCGAGGTTCCGTTCGGTGCGGCTGTCCGCTCCAATTGAAATTGATGCAGCAGCACCGTTTTCCGCTCCTCGTTGTAGCCTCCGAATTCCAGATGTTCCTTCGAGTCTTTCGGCAGGCTGAACCGCTTGAGCGGATTGGCTTTCACATCGGCAAGCTGCACGCCGGACGAGGCAAGCAGCGTTCGTTTATCTCCTGCCGGCGCCAACTCGGTCTTTCGGTCATAGGTCCAATTATAATAAATCAGCTTCCGCCCCGCATCCATTCCCGCGTCCACCATTCCCGGTTCGGCAACAAATGGCTGCCTGGCTCCCCCGGTATTCCAATCGAACCACCATAGGTCGCTTTGAAACCGCCCGGCGGCATAGAGCCCTACGCCAGCTTCTGGCGCCAGCAGAAAGGTTTCCCCAACACGTACGGCTTCGGAGCCGGGAACGATCCGCGTCTGCGCTCCGGTCTTCAAATCGTAGCTTGCGATCCCGCTTCGCTCGTCGCGGACCAGCACATGCCGCTTATCCGGCGCAAGCTTGGCTTCGAGCACCGCCGGGGCGGGCCGCCCGTTCGAATCATGGCGGTACAGCTCCAAGAGCGGCGTCGACGTACGCTGCTTCATCGAGAAGCGGTTGACGTAATACACGAGCTCGCTTCCCTCGTTTTTAACGGTCGTGTATACAAACTCGTCTTTATTCGTAAACCCGCACAATCGGGTTGCACGCCGGATCGTGTCTTCGTCCGTCCCCGCGATCTGGGCAATCGGCGCGCTCTCGGCAGACTCGCTTTGCGGGGCCATCCACAGCGCATCGATCCGGGAGCTGCCTCCGTTATCGCCTGTTTTGGTGCGCTGGACCAAGTACACCATCGTGGCGCCGTCCGGTGCCGCAACCTGCTCCAGCACCCGTCCTTGTTTTACCGTTGCCATATATCCTTTGTTTATTTTGGATCGCGTGACCTCCAGCGGCGGAAACCCGGACGTAGAATCTTGAGCGCGATTAGCATCCGGATCGGAGATCACTTTGGCCCTTTCCCCGGACGATTCGGTCTGAGTTGGCGGAACCGATGGCTCCACGGCCCCGGCGTTCCAGAACGTAGCGCCCCATACCAATCCGCCTAGCAGCAGCACGCCGCCCATTCCTAGAAATATGGCGTTTTCCCGCTTGCCAAGAACTTCGATGATGCGTTTCATAGTGTAACGTTCCCCCGCCATTCTCTTGGACGTCCCTAGTCTACCCATGTATTCCACGCCAATGTCGAAATTCCTTCAATTTTATTGTATGATAGAAGGAGGAAACTTTGCATAAGTAACGAATGTTTTTAGAGCGACCATTTATCTCGGTAGGAAGAGGGGAATCATGAAAAAGTTAGGTATCTTTTTAGCCATTATCGTCGTTCTGTTCGGAGCTCTTTATTTTGTCAATCAACAGTCCAATCAGGCGAAATTCGGAAAGTACGCGAATAACGTATACGGCATTGCGCCGGACAAGCTGAATCCGGCCACGCTGGCGCTTCTGGACGATCCGAACTACCAAAACATCATTTTGCCTGACGCGCTCGACAAGAAGATTGCAGCTCAGGAAGACTTCTACTTGTATTATTTCGGTTCGACGTGCCCGCACTGCAAGGTGACAACGCCTGTGCTTATGCCGGTCGCCAAGGATTTCAACATTGACGTCAAGCAGTTCAATCTTGAAGAGTTCAAGAACGGATGGCAAAAATACAACATAGAAGCATCCCCGACCCTGGTTTATTACAAAGGCGGCAAAGAAGTCGAGCGTCTCGTAGGCCAACAAAAAGCCGAAGCGTTCCAAGCCTTTTTCGAAAAGCATAAAAAATAATCCTGCCGGCTGTCGGTGGACGCCCAAGGATACGACGAAGCAGCGGATTGCGGTCCGCTGTTTCTTTTATTTCATCTTTTTTCAAAAGGAGCTGTACGGGCCCCCTATGCAACCCAATCAAGCATTGCTGACCGGAAAATATATTTTGACTGCAGTCGTCATCGTGCTGCTGTCGATTCTGATCTTTGTTAAGTTCGCACACGATTTACAGGAAAATCAACTGGAGCGTTTTGACCGGACCTACATCGATTGGATTCAATCGCATATCAGTCCTAAGCTGACCGTATGGATGAAGGGGATTACCCTATTCGGAGCGTTTCAGACGTTGTTCGTGCTGCTGCCCGTTAGCGTATCTCTGATGGTGTGGCGAAAGAAGAAATGGGAAGCACTTTTTTTCGTGGTAGCCGTCACCGGCGGCATGCTGTTCAACCAACTGCTGAAGCAAATTTTCGAACGGGAGCGGCCTATGCTGCGGCGGATCGTCGAAGAGTCGGGCTACAGCTTCCCCAGCGGACATTCCATGGCATCGATCGTCTTCTACGGCATGCTGGCCATGCTCTTCTTGATGTTTGTCAAGTCTCCCGTTCTGAAGCTGCTGCTCGCCGTAACGGCCGGTTGTCTGATCATCATGATCGGCGTAAGCCGCATTTACTTGGGGGTTCATTATCCGAGCGACGTTGTCGCCGGATTTGCCGCCGGGGCGGCGTGGCTTACCGTTTGCGGGGTCGGACTGCAAGCCGTACTCGTTTCGCGCCGGTCCTAGCGCCGGCATCGCCGACGAATTCCGGGCTAATCCTCTTCATGCGGCTCCGGCGGATGCAGCCTCAGCTCTTCAACCAATGCTTCCAGCTCGGCATCCAAAATGCGGATGTCCAGATCGTAGAAAGCAAACGGCTGCTCCTCCGCACGGGCCAGCTTGTTCAAGTACAGGCGGCTGTCGTCGCGAAGCCGGCCCAAGTCGATCCCAAGCGCGTCCTCCGGATAATTGTCCAATTTGTCCAAGGCTGCGGTAAACAGCTTGATCGACCCGCTCGTATTGCCGTTCCGGTAATGGTAAAGGCCCACTGCCACCTGCAGCAGGCCTTGGTACAACGGATGTCTGCCTTCCTCGAGCCAAAGCTCCTCCATCACTTCGTGACATTCGAAATAGTCGCGCGCCACGTTGAAATAATACACGAACTCTACATATAAACGATCGTATGACTTCGTCACCGTCTCGCCTCCGTTTCGGTCGCCTCCAGCGGAGGCCGGTGAATAACAGGCCTCTGGCCCGGCTTCACCGGATTTTTAGGCCAAGGAATTTTTCTTCGCCCGGTTCACCGCCTGATCCACCTCATTCGACAGCTTCTTCAGCAGCCAGACATCGTCCGTATCCCACAGCTCGTTGAAGCGCATCTGAAACTGCGCGGCTTCCCGTACCCGCAGATGAAAATACAGCTCCTGAATGCCGTTCAGCACCTTGGCTACGATGCTCGATTTGTCCTCGAACAGCTTCTGTGCTTCAACAATCTCTTCGCGGATGCTGCTCATCTCCTGATCGAGCTGGTAAGCAGCTTCCGCCGCCCGGCTGAGCCGTGCGACAACATCCTCCGGCAAGCTTTCCCGGTATTTATAGTTCAGCGAATGCTCAATCGTCGCCCAGAAATTCATCGCCAGCGTCCGCAGCTGAATCTCGGCCAGCACGCGCTTCATGCCGAGCGCCGTCTGGACCCGGTATTCCACAATCATATGATAGCTGCGGTAACCGCTTGGCTTTTTATTAGTAATATAATCTTTCTCATATAATAGCGTCATATCTTCCCGGGCACGGATCAATTCGGCCAACCGTTCGATATCCTCAACGAATTGGCACATGATCCGAATGCCCGCAATATCTTCGATCCCGGTCTCGAGCTGATCCATCGGAACGCTCAGCCGTTTGGCTTTTTCCAAAATGCTGGAAGTCCTTTTGACCCGGCCGGTTACGAATTCGATAGGCGAATATTCATCCCGGCTTTTGAGCTCCGCGCGCAATGTCTTGAATTTGACTTTCAATTCCTCAACCGCCTGTTCGTAAGGCAGAAGAAATTTTTTCCAATCGCGTCCGTCCATTCCGTCGACCTCCAAATCTTTCTTGCCTTAATGCCCCGATCCGATCGCCTCCGATATGTGCGTAAATCCATCCTGCCGAAGCAATGTGCGAAGTCCTCGATTAATGCGCCGCAGCACGTCCGGCCCTTCGTAGATCAAGCCGGTGTATACTTCGACCAGACTGGCTCCCGCCCGAATCTTCGCATAGGCGTCCTCGGCCGTAAAAATGCCTCCCGATCCGATAATCGGAAGCTTCCCGTCCGTTAAACGGTATACGGTTCGAATCAGTTCGGTGGAGCGCTCCGTCAGCGGACGGCCGCTTAATCCGCCCGTTTCCCCCCGGTTCGCATGGCGCAGACCGTCTCTGGCGATCGTCGTATTGGACGCAATGATGCCGGAGACATTGCTCCGTACAATCGTTTCGACCATATACTCGATTTCCTGCGGCTCCAAATCAGGCGCAATTTTCACGAGCACCGGCTTCTCCCGTCCGCCGAAGCGGGCATGTTGTTTGCGGATCTCGTCCTTCACGGCTGCAAGCAGACGCGACAGATCGTCCCCATGCTGCAGATTGCGCAAATCCGGCGTGTTCGGCGAGCTGATATTGACGACGAAAAAGTCTCCATACCCATATAGCGCTTGAATGCAGGCGCGGTAATCGTCTTCCGCCTGCTCGTTGGGCGTCGTTTTGTTTTTTCCGATATTGATGGCAAGCGGAATCGTGCGCTGGCCTTGATTGCGCAAGTTTCGCTTCATGCCTTCGATTCCGACATTGTTGAACCCCATCCGGTTGATGAGCGCCTCGTCCTCCGGGAGCCGGAACAGCCGCGGCAGCTCATTGCCGGCTTGCGGCTTCGGCGTCACCGTGCCGACTTCCATGAAGCCGAAGCCGATATTCGAAAATCCGGGGACCGCTTTCGCATTCTTGTCCAACCCTGCCGCCAAGCCAACCGGATTCGGAAAACGGATTCCCCATAGCTCGCTCTCCAGCTCCGGATACGCCCGAACGCCCCACATCGCGCGAAGCAGCCTCCGTCCGCCAGGCAGCTTGGCAAACGTATGCAATCCGTCGATAATGAGATGATGCGCCTTCTCCGGGTCCATCCCGAACAGCACCGGCTTTGCGATTTTTTTGTAAAGCATGCTTCTGTCCTCTCCCCGCACGTGTCTCTTCGTTAGTCTCTTTTGACAGTTTAGCGCTTTACGAAACAAAAATAAAGGGGACAAGTCACAAAATCCATACAACTTAAAACAATACATTATGTTAAAATATGCTTAATCCAACAAAAAGGCAGGGCTGAGGTCTATGCAAAAAAAGAAAATATCCCCCTATGCGCAGCGGAAAACAAAGGATGAGCCTAATAAGAAGCTGATCGTGTGGGCCGGCTCCATCTTCGGCGTCGTCATTCTCGGCATGATCGTTCTGCTTGTTTTCAACCATTAAGGTTTGTTAGCGCTTTCTATCCTTCCGCACAAGAGCTTGGTCTTCTGACAAAGGCTATGGCAGAGGTCTTTTGAAAATGTCACCGGTAAACAGGTGGAGCATGCCCTGTAGGAAGCGCTTGCGCTGCCCGCCTTTGAAATTCGTGATAATACCGCAAAATGGAATCTGAATATCACGAGTTTCAAGAGCGGCCGTAAGGGCATACTCCACCGACTATCAAGGTGATGCTTTTCATGCTAAAGCCACAGCCGACTTGGACGACCAAGCTCCCTAATTCAACCAGTTGTACTTCTTCCCCGGATTCGTATCCACACTTTGCGGCGTCACCCCATACGGTGCGGGGCTGCGTGATTCCTCCTTGGACAACGCGCCCTTGCCGATTGTCACGCTCGTTCCGAGCGGCACCAGATCGAACAGCTCCTCCACATCCTCCTTAGCCATGCGGATGCAGCCTAGCGACTCGTCCTTGCCGATACTGGACGGCCGGTTCGTTCCGTGAATCGCATAGTTCGTATCGGACAGCGTCATCCCCCGGCTCCCGAACTCCCCGTTCGACTTTCCGTTCGGATTGCGCACCTTTTCCGAGATGACGAAGCTGCCCTCCGGTGTCCGGTCCGCTCCTAAGCCTACCGGATAATTGCGGACGACGATGTTGCCGCTGACGACCGACAGCCGGTGAGCCTGCTTATCGATAATAATCCGCATCGGTTCGGTTAACGGCTTGGTCAAACTACTTTGTCCCGTTCTGGGCGGCACGGGGGTTCCGTTGAAAGCCGCAGGCTGCGCCCCGGCTTGCTTGAGCCATGTGCCCAGCTCCGCAGCCAAGGACTCCTTGTCCCGGTCGAACGTTTCCTTCATGTAGGGAGTCAGCCCCGGCAGCACGTTGTTCGGATACGCTTCCGTAAGCTGCGCAGCCTGCGCCGGCGCTTGCCCCGTACGCCGGATATAAGCCGCAACGGCGGAGCGAAGCACGAGATCCTGTTCCTGCTTCGTCATCCAAGCTGCCACAATGCTATCCGCTTTCTGCGTATCGCTTGGCTGGCAGCTGCAAGCGGCCGCGTCATGATAATTGATCTGCTGCTGCGCCGCATTGGCTTTCGCTTCGACGGAAAGCAGCGTCTCCGGCTTCTTCAGCCAGCTGATCCAAGGGGTCCCGGCGAGCGGAATCCCCCGGGCCAAAATGGCGTAGCTGCTAATTCTTTCCCGCAGAAGCATCTCTTGCAGGGCCGCCCCGACATTCGCTTGACTCTTCTCACCGGCCAGGTAATACACTTTCGTTTCCTGCAGCTCGGAGGACGTCATCCCTTCCGGCAGCACGATGACCGGAGTGCGGGCGCTTTCTTCCGTTTTCTCGAATATACGCCCCAGCTCTGGGGCAAACAACAGACCGGCAAACGCGAGCAGACCGACGGCCATCAGGCGAGCGAGCCGCTTCCGTCTGTTTTTTTGACGTTCCGTGCCCCAGCGATGGATCGGTTCGATTTCTTCAGGAGGCAGAGCCACTTTCTGATTCTCGTACGCTTCATAGACTTCCCCGGCCTGCGCGTAGCAGTACAGCGCTTTTCCCTTTTTCCCCTGCGCTTCATAGTCGCGTCCGAGCAAATACCACGCCATTTTATTGTTCGGATGCTCTTTGACGTATTTTTTTAAATAAAACGGATCCTGTTTGAAAAAGAGCTGAAGCTGTTCTTCCGAATCCTTCGAATCTTTCGGTTTCACGGGACGCCCCTCTCTTTCCGCCTTCCTGCAAACTATATCGGCGGGAGAAGTGCTTTTCTTAATACTCTTGCTTCGCTTCCCGCATCCTTTCTTCCGGTGTAAACCTAATCGAAAAGACCCATCCCGAGAAGTTCAGCCCTAAGAGCTTTTCTCGGAACAGGTCTTATTTTGTCGAGATTCCATATCACTTTGACGATTTCGTTTTGCTGCGCAGGATCGCCGTGCGTGTCGCTTCGTCCCACTGAACGTCCATTCCGATTTCTTCGGCAAAGAAACGTACCGGTACGAAGGTGAGGTCTTGCGAAATAAACGGCTCGACATCCGTCGGCTTGACGGTTGCTTCTTGTCCGGCTACCGTCCGCTTGATCCCGGTCTTTCCAATATACAGCTCGATCGTCTCGCCGCCCTTGGCGAGCTGCACGGCCCGTGCCGCATCGTCGAACGTCACTTTATAATCAAGCGCTTCCGTAATTGCCCGGATCGGAACCATCGTTCTTCCGTTGACGATCTCCGGCTGGGCCTCGAACGCGATCTTCTGCCGGTCCACGACGACTTTGACGGCGCCATCCTTTGGAAAACCGTCCGGCAACCGATACGGACGGACTTCGCGAAGCTTGTTGTTGTAGGCGTCGGCCACCAGTATCGATCCGTCGGCACGAACTCCGACATCCATCGGACGATGGAGCGCAGCGCTTCCTTCAATCCCGTCGGCACTTCCGGTGTTGTGACCGGATGTCCCGGCAATGGTGCTGACTTGCCCGTCCAGCAAGTAACGAATCGCATGGTTCTGACTGTCAGCAATGACAAGTCCGCTTTCCTCCGTCAAGGCAAGGCCCATCGGAAAGTTAAATCTCGCATCCGACGCGCTCCCATCGGCGAAACCGCCCGGAACATGCAGCTCTTTGTTCGTTGCTGCCTGACCTCCGCCCGCCAGCGTCGTTACCTTCCCCTGCTGCAAATCGATATATCGAATGCGCTGGTTCCCGGAATCGCTTACGAATAAATTTCCTTTGCCGTCCAGCACAAGAGCGGTCGGCTCGTTAAATTTGGCGCTTTTCAAATCCCCGTCGGCAAAATCCCCCGCGGGCGATACTTGTCCGGGGAACAATTCTACGACGCGGGACGACAAGGCGTTCAGCGTCTTGACATCGCCCGAAGGCGAGATGCTTCGGATCGCATGATTGAGCGAGTCCGCCACGTACAAGGTACCGTCGGCTGCGACGGCCACATCCGTCGGACGATAGAACAAAGCATCCTTCCCTTTGCCGTCCTTTCTTCCGAGTAATCCGCTACCGGCAACGGTGCTGACCTGACCGGCGGTATCGATTTTACGGATCGCATGGTTTCCCGAATCGGCTACGTATACGTTGCCGTTGGCGTCGGCCGCAAGTCCTTGAGGCTCGTTGAAAAGCGAGGCATCGCTCTTCCCGTCCAACAGGGCGCCGACAGGGAAGCCTTTGCCGTCCTGTTTATATGCTGCCCCGGCGAAGGTGCTGACCGTCCCCTGCGATAATTTGCGGATTAGCTGGTTGCGGGAATCCGAAATTAGCACCGTACCGTCCTTCAATACGGCCAATCCTCTCGGCATCCGGAAGGAAGCGGACGCGCCTGCTCCGTCCGCGCTCCCCAAGCCGCCGTTTCCGGCCAATGTCGTCATCTCCGTTAGCGGTTGACCGTTCTCGCCCAGCAGGGCGTCCTTCGACCAAGCGGCGGCTTGCGCGCTCGATGCGCCAATCATGGCGGACATCAGAATCGACACGGCGATTCGTTTCGTTGCTTTCTTCATAGGTTGCTCCTTCCCCGTACCTTACTTCGTGCCGACGCTAATCGATTGAATGTCTCTGCTTTCGTATACCGTATTCCCTTGTTTGTCGATGATTTTGATATAGCCCAGATCAACTTTGGCGGAACCGGCGGCCGAATCGACAACCGATAATGGTACATTTACGAGCAAGGTATCACCGCTTAATTGAATCGGCTTTATTGCGCCGGAGCCTTGCGTTTCAAAGGCGGTCGCCGCGTAGATCAATTCGCTCTTGGAGACGTCGCTTACTTGACGAAGCGTCTCTGCCGTTTGAGAGCCATAGAATACGGTGCCCGGAACGGACGTCAGGTCTGCCGGACCTCTGTAGTCCAGTGACGCCTTATCATAAAGCAGATGCGCTTCGACGGAATAGAACGGCGTAGCAGCTGTAAAACCTTTCATCGTCAACGCCAGGTTGATCTTCCCGTCCTTGATGCCGCCGACTTGCGCCAGACCTACTCCCAAAATATGAATCGGCGGAATCGAAACCGGCACGCTTGCTGCGGATTCGCGGAAAGCCTGCGCCGTCAAATTATAAGTTCCGGGCTGCAGCGCCCGAAGCGTAACGGTGACTTCGCTATCTCCCAGTCCGTCTGCGCGTCCGACTTCCTCCGTGCCGTTCAGCACACGGACGGTTGTCCCGGCGGCGGCTTTCAATTTAATTTGCGCCGGATTCCGCACCGTCGCTTCCGCTGTCGGGCTGATCAGCACGGGAGCGGAAGGACGATCGTCCGTGGAACCGCCTCCCGAACCGCTGTCGCTCCCGGAATCGGCGGGAGGCGAAGTCGGACGGGAGGACGAATCGGGCGCAGGCTGATTGGCGTTTTTCCGTTGACTCTCCTCGAATTTTTTCTTTTCGTCCGCACTAAGCGTACTCGTATATTGATCCGTTGCCTTTTGATCCGCTTCCGCAACGGCTTTCCGGTTCTGATCCTGTATTCGCTGCCTGTCGGCTTCAATACGATCCAGCAAAGCCGCAAGCTTTGCCTGATTATCGCGCAGCTCCCTTTGCTCCTGCTCATATGCGGTATTTTTCGACTCCGCCTGTTGCTTTAACTGCTCTACTTCCGGATCGATGCCTGCATTTTTATCTAAGGCAGGAGGATTGTTAATATCAAGCTTTCTCGAGGCGTCGCCAATGCTCGCATTGGCGTCGTCCACAGCTTTTTGAGTCAGCTTTCCTGCGTCTACGGCTGATTTGGCCAACAGGGACAGAAAGCGGTCGAAATTGGTTGTGACAGCTTCCAGATCTGCCGCCGTACTGATTTTCAATATCGAACGCCCGTCCGGTTTTCCCACGCCTTTATCCAGATTTCCCTTAAGCTGTTCTTTAATTTTATCTTGTTCTTTTTGGATATCCCCAATATTCTTTATAAAGCTTTCAAGCACTTTTTTATCCAGAACGTCGACCAATGCTTTGGGGTCCGCATACTCCGCCCGGGTCCTCGGATCGTTATTCGGCCCGGAGGAATCGAGCCTCACCTGCTGAGCCGGGTACACAGACACGCGTTCCGTCTGCTTACGATCCGCAGCGGAATCAGCTTCCGAAGCGGAAACGATTCCCGCCGCAACGGCCATGGTCGTTTCCCCCGTCTTCCAATTGACAGACGTCATAAAGTTCGTTCCCCTGACGCCCATAACCGCCGTCGGCGTCTCGACCTCGAATTCCTCCTCCGAGCCGACCAGCGACTTGACTTTCGCCCATAAACTGCCTGCCCAGGACTTCACCTTGGTTTTCTTGCCGCCGTTTTTCTCAACTAAGTCGGATATGTATACTTCGGAATTTTCACCGATCGTAATCTCGTCCTCGCGGTCCACGACCCGCAGCACGACCGAGGAGGACGGACCGGTCACGATCGAATCGCCCTGATTCAAATTCAAGTCCTGATATACCGCGTAGGACCGCGAGCCGCCCGATTTCTTGTACGTTGCTTCTCCCTTTACTTCAACGACAGCCGCCGACCGGGATGATTTCGCATTCGCCGGGCTTGCGAGAGCTAAAGCGGCCACTCCTTGAAACAGCATAGCGAAAACAAGCACCCAAGCCAAAGCCGGCTTCCGCTTCCGTCTATTGATCCGCACTGCGTTCGCCACAATAAAACCCCTCTCCGGAATCCAAAAATCTATTCATATTGTAAAGTGAGAAACGGCATTATTCAACGAATTTCGTCAAATGATGCCTTTCATTCCCAGCACCTCAAAGAGCTTGAGCGGAACGCTCTTGCCTTTCATTAACTTCTCCCCGGCAAATTGATAATCGAAAGCATGCTTCGTCAGCTCGTAAGTCGCTTCGGACACCAGGATCTGATTCGGCTGCGTATTGGACTCGATGCGGGCGGCCGTATTCACGTTGTCGCCAATCGCGGTATAGTCGACCCGCAAATAAGACCCGATATTGCCGACCACGACATCGCCGGTGTTGATACCGATGCCTACGCTGATCGAGACGCCGTATTTCTCCAGCACCTCGGCGCGCACGTTCTCCATCCCCTTCTGAATTTCATAGGCGGTTTTGACCGCATAATATGGATGATCGGGCACGTCCAGCGGAGCATTATACAGGATCATCGCCGCATCTCCGATAAATTTGTCAATCGTGCCGCGGTTTTCGAGGGCCCGCTCCGTGATCAAGTTAAACATCATATTCAAGAAGTCGACCACTTCTTCGGGCTTCAGCTTCTCGGACAGCGGGGTAAACCCGCGGACGTCGAGGAACATAACGGTTAGTTCCTTGCTGATCCCCCCGAGCTGAATTTCCTGCTCGCTGCTCGCAATCTCTTTGACGAGGTCGGGAGAAATATAGCGTCCGAACTGCTTCGTAATGTAATTTTTTTGCTTCGTCTCAAAATAGGTTTTCATAGATAAATTTCCAAAATAAGAAAGTAGTCCGCAAGCCACCGCATCGACAATGTCCAGATACTGCGAGTAGGCCGCGAAATACTCGTATTGTCCGACGAACAGAAGCACGACGACCGCCAGCGTAAAAACCGCTCCGCTAATTGCCCGCAGCCGCCAAGTCACCCACCCGAGCAGCAGAACGACCAGAAGCGTGAGCGCAAAATCAATCCGCTTGTCTACGGGCAGCACGACCTGCTGCTTTAAGATCTGATTTAAAATATTCGCATGCGCATACACCAGATGCATATGTTTCTCCACCGGGGTAACGCCCTCGTCCGAGCCGGGAGCCGTATAGCCGACAAGCACAAGCCGGTCTTTGAACGTCTGAAGCGGCACGCCGCCCTTCAGCACCTTGGCGAACGGAATCGTTTCGAAATCAAATTCCTTCGCATCCCAGCGGATCAGCATTTCCGACTTGGGACGGCCGTCCAATAAAGGCAAGTTCAGATACCGGCTTACATCGACTCCAGCAAGCTGTGCCATCGCAAGCCCAAACGACGGATATACCCCTTGAGGCGAATCGATCTGCATCCAGTTGGAGCGAATGACGCCATCGCTATCGTACGCCGCATTGATATGCGATTTTCCAACCGACTGCCGGAAGGCCAGGATCGGTTCCGTTACCGAGCGGGCGGTCAGCAGCTCCCCTGCCTTCACCTTCATCGAACGGTCGAATTTATTTTCCAGGTTCGCATGGGATGGAATGACGATGTTGTTGTGTTTGGCCAATTCGTCGGCCAGCGCGCGGTCGCTTTCCGGCTTGTCGCTTTCGGAGTATAACTCGATATCGAAACCGATCGCTTTGACGCCAGCGCTTTCAAGCTGTTTGATCAGCTCTGCGTATACTTTGCGGTCCCACGGGTAAGGCCCTACTTCCCGAATGGAGTCGGAGTCGATGCCGATGACGACAATATCCTCGTGCGGGGCCTGAGTCATGGTTTGCTCCACGTTAAAGTCGTATAAACTGTCGGATAATACCTTAAGCGCCCCGGTCGTCAAAAGCACGATGCACAGCAGCACGATAACCCCATTGCCCGCTGCGATAACGCCGGACTTGCTCCATCCCTTTTTCATGAAAAGGCCCCCTGTTTTTCTTGCAGTTTCCGCTATTCATCTTACCATAAAATTCCGAACCGAAGTTATCTATTTCAAACTTATGCCATAATAAAAAGAGCCCGCCTCCGCTAGGGAAACAGGCTCTTTGCTATGAAGCTATAGGCATTCGGAGTATTAGTTAAAAGGAGCGTCTGCGACTTTGATGGAATCTGTAGGGCAGCCGTCCTGAGCATCCTGCAGATCATCGTACAGATCTTCCGGAATTTCGGTTACGCCTTTGTTGCCGTCAGCTTCGTAAATTACTTCTGCAAGACCCTCATCGTCGTAGTCGTAAATGTCCGGTGCCGTCGCTCCACAGGCACCGCAAGCGATACAGGTTTCTTTATCCACCCAAGTGTATTTTGCCATGTCTAATCTTCCTCCCTTGATTGTGTAACCACATCCTAAAATATAATATAAAAGCTTACAAAGTTCAAATAGAAAGTAGCGAACGATATGATACCGCTTCGTTATGGATTCTTCATGCGGGAGCGAATGAACTCGGCGATCGACTCTACGGCGTCCATTGAGAAGAAAGGGATGTCCGGCGCCGCGGCTTCTGCCAGCTTCCGATCCGGAGCTATGCAAGCAATCGGGGGCACAGCGAGTTGTTGTACGATCCGCGCCTGCTCCTCCGTCCGGAATACGGCGATTTTATCGTACGACTCCCGCTTGAAGCCTTCTATTAAAATCAGCCCGTAGCTTCCTTTTAACCGTTCGACCGTATCCTGAAGCGTGACCGTTTTGCGTTCGTATGTTCTTACGGCATCCGGAGACAAAACGACGGAAGCCGATGCCCCGGATCGGATAAATAAAGTGGAGTCCGCTGCGGGAGCTTCCTTATAATGCCCGTGCGCATCGTGTTTTATAACCGCAACCTTAATGCCCCGTTCCTCAAAATATGGAACCAGCAGCGAAACCATCGTCGTTTTGCCGCTGTCGGAATAACCGGCGAATCCGATAATCGTCGTCAATACTCGTCCTCCTCCAATCCCTTTAACCGGAGATGATCCATTTGCAGCGACGTGCCGCGCCTCTTGGTGTTGCGGATGAGCGTGGAAGGATCGTCGCCAAGCATCCCCGCAGTCAAAATCACGCCTTCGCCGTACTTGTCGCGGAGCGCGTCCATCGCCTGGTTCAGCTTTTCCTTTTCTGGCTGCTTCTGATAACTGAACAAGTCGAGCTGTACGGCAAGCTCTTGCTTGGCTGTCAGATTCTGCAGCGTCACGCCGAGCAATCGCACCGGGAGCCCTTCTTTCCAATGCGCGTCGAACAATTGGCAGGCTACCCGGTAGAAGTCGTCCGCGCTTTCCGAAGGCTCGGGCAGCTTCGAGGCACGCGTGATCGTCTTCATATCGGGATCGCGTATCGAGATCTGTACCGTTTCCGCGACCAAGCCCTGCCGGCGCAGCCGCCGCCCGACTTGGTCGGACAAATTCAGAAATACCCGGTGGATGTCGGCCCGGTCCGTATAATTCACCGGCAAGGTCGTCGCATGACCGATCGATTTGCTTTGTTCTTTATCCGGATTAACCGGCGAATTGTCTTCGCCGTTGGCGGCCCGCTTCAAAGCCGGACCGAGCACGCCGAACCGGTCGCTTAACAGCCGCTCGTCGGCATTGGCCAACTGGCCGAGCGTATGGATTTGCAGCCGCTTCAGCTTTTCGGCGGTCTTCTTGCCGATGCCGAACAAGTTGGCGCACGGATGCGGCCACAGCACGGACGGCACGTCCCGTTTGCGAAGCACCGAGATGCCGTTGGGCTTTTTCATATCCGAAGCCATTTTGGCCAGCAGCTTGTTCGGGGCGACGCCGATCGAACAAGGCAGAAGAAGCTCATCGCGGATCCGCTTTTGAATCGTTTCGGCGATTTCGAGCGGGGTTCCGAACATCTTGGAACCGGTAATATCGACGTAGCATTCGTCTATCGACACCGCTTCGACAAGCGGCGAATATTCGTATGCAATCTTCATAAACCGTCTGGAAAACTGCCTGTACAGGTCAAAATCGGGGCGAATCAAAATTAAACCGGGGCAAAGCTTGTCGGCTTCCCGCACCAGCATCCCCGTCTTCACTCCGCGCGCCCTCGCCTTATAGGAGCAAGTCACGATAATGCCCTTGCGCAGCTCTACGCTTCCGGCTACCGCAATGGGCTTGTCTTTATATTTTTCGGGTTCTACCGCTTCATGCACCGAGCAATAGAACGCGTTCATATCGATGTGGAGAATCACTCTGCCGTTCACGGGATAGCCGTTGGCACTCCCATTTGTCTCAACCATGGCATCCGCCTCCCGTCCTCTTACTTACAGCATAATTCGCCCGCAGCATCGGGGTCAAGCCAGCGTTATTTTAGGATTGGCAATACCCTTTGGCCGGTAGATTGTGCTATAATTATAAATTATACTTTAGCGCAATAAAATGTTAAAAGAAACAGGAGGATCATTATGGCGGGCACGGTTAAAATTTTCGATACTACGCTTCGAGACGGTACTCAGGGCGAAGGCGTCAGCCTCTCCGTCGAAGACAAACTCAAAATCGCCCAAAAGCTGGACGCGCTGGGCGTTTCTTATATTGAAGGCGGTTGGCCCGGCAGCAATAACAAGGATATTGAGTTTTTCATGCGTGTGAAGGAATTGAAATTGTCCCATGCGAAAATTACGGCTTTCGGCAGTACGCGACGCAAAGAGACGTTGGCGGAAAACGACCCTAACCTGAACCGGATTCTTGAAGTCGGCGTTCAGGCCGCAGCGATCTTTGGCAAATCGTGGGATTTCCAAGTGCACACGGCCATCCAGACGACGCTGGAAGAAAATCTGGCAATGATCTACGATTCGGTCCGTTTTTTGAAGAAAAACGGGCTGGAAGTCATTTACGATGCGGAGCACTTCTTCGACGGCTACAAGAGCAACCCGGAATACGCTCTCGCGACGATTAAGAAGGCCGAGGAAGCCGGTGCCGACTGGATTGCGCTGTGCGACACGAACGGAGGCACGCTGCCTCACGAAATTTCGGCCATCGTGACCAAAGTAACGTCCTCGATATCCTGTCCGATCGGCATTCACGCACACAACGATTGCGAGCTCGGCGTAGCGAACAGCCTGGCCGCCGTCATGGCCGGAGCCCGGCAAGTACAGGGCACGATCAACGGCTACGGAGAACGGTGCGGCAATGCCAACCTCGTATCGGTCATTCCGAATTTGCAATTAAAGCTGAAGTACGATGTGATCGGCGCGGAGCAATTGGCCAGCCTGTCCACCGTGGCGCGCTATGTCAGCGAAATCGCCAACATGCATATGCCGGTTAACCAGCCTTACGTCGGTTCTGCGGCCTTCGCGCACAAAGGCGGAATTCACGTCTCGGCGATTTTGCGCGATTCCAGCACGTACGAGCATATCAAGCCCGAGCTGGTCGGCAACAAGCAGCGCGTGCTCGTTTCGGAGCTTGCCGGACAAAGTAACCTTGTCTTCAAAACTCAGGAGCTGGGCTTGGACTTCGATACGAACAATCAGCAGACCAAGCAGCTCATCGAACAAATCAAAGAGATGGAGCATCAGGGCTATCAGTTCGAAGGTGCGGACGCCACGCTGGAGCTTCTGATCCGGGACGCCTACGGCAAGCTGGAGGAAGTGTTCACGCTCGATTCGTTTAAAATTATGGTGGCCAAATCGGCCGATCAGCCGGTGCTTTCCGAAGCGATCGTCAAGGTGAACGTACACGGCAAAACGATCTACAACGCCGCCGAAGGCAACGGTCCCGTAAACGCGCTGGACAATGCCTTGCGCAAATGTCTGGTCGAATACTATCCGGATATCAACAACATGCATTTGTCCGATTACAAAGTGCGCGTCTTGGACGAGAAGGACACCACGGCAGCGAAAGTTCGCGTGCTGATCGAATCGACCGATTTCAACAGCACGTGGAGCACCGTCGGCGTATCGGAAAATATTATCGAAGCGAGCTGGCACGCCCTTGTCGACAGTATCCGGTATGCGCTGCTCGGCATGACCCGGGTGGCCGACAAACCGGAAGAAAACCGGGAGCGCCTCGGGCTCGTAAATCACTAAAATAATGATGGCAAACAAGCCGCAATCCTCCGGCCGGAGACATTGCGGCTTGTTTTGATGTAACGGATGCCAACAGTGCGGATGCCAAATTCAGCTTGCGATCAGCCGTTTGATTTTGTCCTCCAATTGGTCAGGAGGCAGCACATGAATAACTTCCTTCAAGCGCCCTTGCCGGTCAATCAGGAAGCTTGTCGGGACGAATAACAGCCGGTAAGCGTCAGCCGCCTCTCCGCTCGTATCCAATAGCACCGGGAATGAAAATTGCGCCTGGTTGACGAAGCGCCGGACCGCCTCCAGCTCATCCCCTCTGGTCACGTTGACCGCATAAAGATCGAACTGTCCTTTGTATCGGTCGTATACCTGTTTTAAGGCAGGCGCTTCTTCTCGGCACGGTCCGCACCACGAAGCCCAGAAATTCACCATCAGCGGCTTGTCCCGGACCCCGCCGACCTGATATTCTCCCCCATCCAGTCCCTTCAGAGTAAACGCAGGCACCGGCGATTCCACTTTTAATTCCGGCCGGCCCGCGGCCGAGACCGATGTCTTCCGCTCGATCCGGTCATTCTGAAATACAGCCAGCCCCGCCAAAGCCAATGCAAATCCGAATATCAGCAAGTTTCGCTTCATCGTCTCTCTCCTGTCTATACTCCGGCTTGCTTACGGTTACAGTATTCCCCATTTGCCGGAAAACGTTACTAGCCGATCACGCTCCGCTGGATAAAGCCGGGAAGCATGGCGCCTTCCATGGAAGGGCACATTAACTTTACGATTTGGTTATTAGCGGAGGTTGAATATCGTATGGAGAAAGCAAAAACGAAAAAGCTGCGGATCACGTTCGAAAGCGATATCGATGACTCGGCCTCAAAAGATAAGCAAGCCACCGGCAGCGACAGCCCGAGAGCAGCAGACAAGGGCGGAAAAGGGGTCGTCTGGGAGTTTATCGCTATCGCCAGCGTACCGCTGGTACTGGTACTCGGCAATTCGATGCTTGTTCCCATTTTGCCCGATATGCAGGAGCGCCTCGGTATTTCCCAATTCCAGAGCAGCTTGGTGATCACGTTGTTTTCCGTCACCGCAGGCCTCGTGATCCCGATCGCCGGGTACTTGTCAGACCGTTTTTCCCGCAAAGCGATTATGATTCCTTCGTTGATCATTTATGGAGGGGCAGGAATTTTGGCGGGCTTAGGCGCCCTTTGGAATTCTTATACCGTGATCATCATTGCACGGGCGGTTCAAGGGATGGGCGCAGCGGGGACCGCTCCTATTGCCATGGCGCTGGCCGGGGATCTGTACAAAGAAGGGATGGAGAGCAAAGCTCTGGGGTTGACGGAAGCTTCGAACGGTACCGGCAAAGTGGTCAGTCCGATTCTCGGCTCTCTGCTTGCGCTAATCGTCTGGTATGCCGCTTTTTTCGCTTTTCCGTTCTTTTGTCTGTTATCGTTGCTGGCCGTCATGTTTCTGTTGAAGGAGCCTAAAAAGGAGCAAGCCCCGCCCAAGCTCGGCGAGTACCTGCGGAATATCGGCGCCATTTTGAAGCAGAAGGGGCGCTGGCTGATCACGTCGTTTTTTGCGGGCTCCATGGCGTTGTTCGTCTTGTTCGGCGTCCTATTTTATTTATCGGATATTCTGGAGGTCGCCCCTTATCATATCGACGGGGTGATGAAAGGGCTCGTCCTCGCCATTCCGCTCCTCGGCATGGTGGTCACTTCCTATACGACCGGCTCGCTCATCAAAAAAAACGGCACCCTGATGCGCTGGCTCATCAATATCGGCCTTGTTCTCATGACGGTGTCGCTCGGTTTATGCATTTTGTTCTACAACAAAAGCATTTATGTATTTATCGGCCTGCTGACTCTGAGCAGTATTGGGACCGGCATGCTTCTGCCCTGCTTAAACACGATGATTACCGGCTCCGTCGAACGGGAACAGCGGGGCATGATCACGTCGTTATACAGCAGCCTGCGTTTTCTGGGCGTCGCCTTCGGCCCTCCGCTGTTCGGCTGGATGATGGACAAGTCGCATCAAACTGTATTCGTTACCGTTACGTCTTTGTCGTTTCTGACGTTAATCCTTGCCTTTTTCTTCGTCAAACCGCAAGGGAAGATCGGAGGGTAATGCAGTAAGCCCGGTCTGAGTTACAGACCGGGTTAGAAATAAAGTTGTTTAAAATTGTCTCAACCATCGTTCCCTTAACACAGCGCTTTCAGATCTTTAATTTGCTCTATATGCCGTTGCTCGTGTAAATACAATAGTTCAACCCATTGATCTAATGGCAAGTCACCAAAAACGGAATGATTTACTACTATTGCCTTCAAAATGGACTTGTCATCTATCTTGCTAAAAACATCCATCAATTTATTTCTTGAGTCGCTTAATAGTTGAACGATTTGCAGAACTTGAAAAGGTTCGGAACTTGGTTCTGTAATCTTAGGCGCTTGAATCTTATTGGACCTGTCTGATACAAAGCGAATCGGTATGTGTTCTGTTTTGGTTGGATTCTTTTGGTTCTTTTGATCAAGCCCAAACATAATTGCTTTTGCCATCAAACTTTCCGAAATAACCAAATGATGACAAACCTGAGCTATACTCCATTTATTCATCTCAAATCGTCGATTGAATTCATCAAAACTTAGAGAAGAAATCTCATTTAACAACTGCTCTCTGGTTTTAATTAAATTCTCTTCAAATTTATCCACACTATTCTCCTTTCAGTTCCAAGTATCCATCATTTATTATAACAAAGTTCTATTACTTGGTACTATATATATTCATAAATTTTCCAGCGAGCGGGAAAACGGGCAAATGTAGTATAATGGCGCAAAAGATAACGAAAGGCGCCTCTTCCGATGAATCGTTTGCAGATTCGAATTGACCGACAAGCATGGTCCGAAATGATCGGCCACTGCATTGAATCGATGCCGCACGAAGCATGCGGCCTTCTTTTTGGGTCTACAGAAGGCATTCCTGCAGCCTTAACCTATGTGCCGGTCGCCAACGCCTCGGCAAATCCGCTGCACAACTTCGAGCTGCACCCCCAGGAGCTTGTCCGGGCCCTATACGCTGCCGGCGGAAAGCAAGAACTGATAGGGATAGTTCATTCCCATCCCCGAACCGCTCCTTATCCGTCGGATCAAGACCTAGCGACTTTTTGGCACACAACGCCTAGTCACTGGATTGTTTCGCTGCGCAATCCGGCTTTACCCGAGGTCAATGCCTTTGCCTTTCGGAAAAGGCAGCAGGAGCATTCCAGGCTTGAGGCGATTTTGTATGAAATCGTTATGGATTGAAATGCTTTAATGATGGCTCAAATGCGCATACAACTCCCCTAACGTCTGCACGTCCTTCGACTTGATTTCACGCATGAGCCCGGTCCATAACCGAGCGGTCATCCGCGCATCCTCCAGCGCGTGATGGCGCTTCGTCACTTCGATGCCGTACAGGTCGAGCAGCGTGTCCAAATCGTATCTTTTCAGCTTCGGATGAAGCCATTTGGCAATCATCATCGTATCGAGCAGACGGTGGTTCAGGTTGACTTTGGACGTCCGCCAGAGCGCCGCATTTAAAAAATGCTTGTCGTGACCGGAACCGTGAGCGACCAGCACCTTCTGCCGGACGAATTCCAAAAATCCGCGCAGCGCATGCAGCAAGTCCGGCGCATCCGCTACCATCTCGCTCGTAATCCCCGTCAGCTTTTCGATCTCCCCGGGGATGCTTTTCTTCGGATTGACCAGGCTGTAGTAGGTGCTCTCTTCCTTTATTTCAGTCCCCGTGACGGATACGGCCCCGAATGAAATAATTTCATCCCCGTTGTACGGCGAAAAACCGGTCGTTTCCAAATCGAAAACGACCAGTTCCACCGTGCTTAGAGAAATTTCATACAACGAGTTTTTGCGCTGTTCCTTCATGATGGAGCGGATAAAGGCCATCTGCTGCGCGCTTTGCGCATCGAACATCGACGTGATCGCCGGAGTGAGCCCGCCCATTTTATACAGATGCCACATCCGGCCGGCCGGCCGCATATCCTTCATAAGCCGATCACCTAACCTTTATTTGTCTCCTTAGAAATGCTTTTCTTGACGTACTTCTGCAAGTCCGTTCCGATGCGAAGACATTGCTTCAGCTCCGTCACCCGTTCTTTCGTCAACTGGTCTGCGGCCAGCTTGCCGCGGGTCACATATCGGTCTTCCTCGATCTGAAAAGGAGTCATCGACCGCAGCTTCAATGCCAGCGTCAGAGCCTCCAGCCAATCATGGCCGATCTCTTCCGAAATGTGCCCGCCTGCGATCAATGACTTTATTCGCTCTTCGGTTGATGAACGGCGGATCCCCGCTTCTACCACCAACAAGCGGATTCCGTTGACAATCGGGATGTATGCGCCGTACTTCACATCGACTCCGCCGGCATCTTCCCCGTACCGCTCCCTGATCAATTGTCCGAACACGCCGATCGATACTTTATGATGCAGCGTATTGCGCAGCATATGCTCCAGCATGGCCGGAGCGGCCGCGGTATACCGGTAGATTTCCTCGATAAGTGCGCGACCTAGCGCCTCATCCCCGTACACCGTACGTGCATCGACTGTAATTAGCAAATATCTCACATGCTCCCAGTCCGGCTCCTGGATCCAATCATTTACCATCCGACGGTAATCCTGCAGCGGCTTGCGCCATTGCTCGTTGGTGCAGATGACTTGCCCGTGGCAAGGCGGGTACCCGACCGCTTCCAAGCCTTCCGTAATACGTGCCGCCAGTTGAGCGAAGTAACAATCCGCTTGCATGCGCTCATCGGCCGATGAAGGGTCCGCGTAGATCAAGCCGTTGTCTTGATCGCTCCACAACGTCTGCTCCCCCCGCCCTCCGCTGCCGAACAGCAAGAACGCATAGGGAAGCGGTGCGTCTTCCCCCCGTTCTTCCTTCAGACGCTCCTCGGACAGCGCAATGACGCGGCGGATTAACGCATCGTGGCATTCGTTGAGCTCCCGGTTCCATTCCAGCGCATCGGCAAAAAGGAGACGGCGCCCGAACTCCTCGTTAACTTGATCCCGAAGCGCCCTCAGCTTATGCAAGCTCCGGACCCGGGACGTTTCCTCTCGAAACCTTTCAAGTGCGAGACAGTCCATGACGACATCCCCTTCAGCTTTTCTACTCTATACCGTGGTAGCTGCGCTGCCATGCGCCGCCTTCTTCATTTGCTCAGGATACCCGTAAGTCCCGTGCTCGGATAAATCCAGACCGACGATTTCTTCTTCTTCCGTTACCCGAAGGCCGATCGTAACCTTGATCAGGTACAAAATAACGAACGACAGAATCAGGACGAACAGGAAGGCGCCGAAAATGCCAAGCGCTTGCACGCCAAGCTGCTCCAAGCCGCCGCCGTAGAACAAACCGGCTTTCCCCACGCCAACTTTTGCGGCCAGCTCCGGCGTTGCAAAAAGTCCGGTCGACAACGTACCCCAAATGCCCGCGATCCCATGAACGGAGAAGGCGTAGATCGGGTCGTCGACGCCCGCCCTTTCAAACCATTGCGCCGTGAAGAAGGTCAGGATACCGGAGATCGCCCCGATAATGACAGCGTCGCGCGGAGTAACGAAAGCGCAAGCTGCGGTAATCGCCACTAGGGCGGCCAACACGCCGTTCAGCATGCTCGGAATATCGGCCTTGCCGAAATACATCCAGGACACGATCATAGCCGCTACCGCACCTGCCGCTGCCGCAAGATTCGTCGTCAAGGCGATGTAGCCGAAGAAGCCGTCGTTCATCGCGCTCAGCGTCGAGCCCGGGTTGAAGCCGAACCAGCCGATCCAGAGAATGATTACGCCGAGAACCGAGAGAACTTGGTTGTGCCCGGGAATCAAATTCGGCGTTTTATCCTTATTATACTTGCCGATCCGCGGCTTAAGCAGCAGCGTTGCGACAAGCGCAGCCGTTGCGCCCTGCAAGTGAACGACCGTGGAGCCGGCAAAATCTTGCATACCTATTTGCGCGAGCCAACCGCCGCCCCATACCCAGTGAGCTACGATTGGATAGATAACGACCGTGAACAGCGTGCCGAAGATGAAGTAGACCGCCAGCTTGCCGCGCTCGGCAAAACCGCCCCAGGCAATCGCAAGCGATACCCCGGCGAACGCCAGTTGGAACAGGAACTTGATGGCGATCGGTACGTCCGACGCGGATAGGGAACCGAAGGCCGCTTTGGCTTGTTCCTCCGTCCCGTCAACGAAGAAGCCGGTCGTCCCGAAGAAGCTGTTGCCGTCTCCGAAAGCCAAGCCGAAGCCGACGGCCCAGAAGGCGATCGCGCAAAGGCCGAAAGTCAATACGGTTTTGCCTGCGACGTGGCCGGCGTTTTTCATCCGGGTGGAACCTGCTTCCAGCAGCGCAAAGCCCGCTTGCATGAAGATGACCAGAATCGCCGCCAGCATAACCCATACCGCATCGATTGCACCTTGGAGCTGGGCGGGTGTCGCTTCGTCCGCAGCGAATGCGAGGCTTGCAGGCAACAAAGCTGACATAATTACCACGGATAAGAATAACCTTTTAAACAAAACGACCACTTCCTTCTTTAATGTTAGTTTTTATAACATTTTCTGAAATTTATAATGTCATTATATACACGATATACCGTTTTGACAATAGAATTTTCAGTCACAAAACATAAATTACGAAATATAATCTAACATCACCCTTGGATAATACGGCTTTTTATACCTTTTTTCGCTGTATCCCCTATCGCTTACGTCATATAAAATAACGCGTATATTCGAACTTCGATAAACTTCAGGCAATCGGAGCCGCTTATTCCAGCGGTTAAAGCGTAACGTTTGACTGTATGGTTTGGATTCAGTATCATGAATAGAAGAGCACCTATTCCAGTATCTATATAAAATGAGGTGACATGCGATGGGGAGATGAAGCTTTACAAAATCGGCGAGTTGGCGCGTTTATCGGAGGTCAGCCCCAGAACGATCGATTACTATACGAAGCTCGGGCTGATTCAACCGGAGAAAAGATCCGATACGAATTATCGTTACTACAGCGATGAAACCTTAGCGCGTCTGAAACGTATTGAAAGTATGAAGAGGGAGAAGTATACCTTAGAGGAAATCAAGGCTAGTCTGCTGCAATGGAATAAGGTTAGCCAAGATGAAATAGTGACAGATAAGCTGACATCTTTGCAACTGTTACTTATGCAGCTTGAGAAGGAAGCGAAGGAAATCGGCCCGATGCTTGAGAAGCTGAAGCCGTCGCAAATGAAGAACCTGAACAAAATTCTCACGCAGCCCACCGCGGCATGCATCGAGGCTTTATTGTTGCTGTTAGGTAAAGGCCCTCTTTCCTAATCGAAACGATATTTACAAACGGAGGAATGGATCGATGCTTTTTCACCCTATGGATTTCCTTATTATCATTGCGTTCATACTCTCCATTTGGGCGCAGTTCCGGGTTAAAGGAACTTTCAACAAATGGTCCGAAGTATCCGTGCAATCCGGTATGACGGGATACGAAGCGGCCCGCCGCATGCTGGACTCCAACGGATTGTATGACGTTCCGGTAGAGCCGATTCCCGGCGCGCTGACGGATCACTACGATCCGATCGCCCGCACCGTACGATTGTCGGAGCCGGTTTATTACGAGAGCACCATTTCGGCCGTATCGGTCGCCTGCCACGAGGTCGGTCACGCCATTCAGCATAAGGTGAATTACCCAATGCTCGTTGCCCGCCACCGGATGTTCCCGGTCGTGAACTTGGCTTCCGGTATTGCGCCGCTGCTCTTGATCGCAGGCTTTTTGTTCCAATGGACCGGATTGCTTGGCCTGGGGATTATTTTCTTCTCCGCCGCCGTCGCTTTCCAGCTCGTGACCTTGCCGGTAGAGTTTAACGCCAGCAACCGGGCCCGCGACCTGATGGTTGCCGAAGGCTTTATCACCAACGATGAAGAACGGGGCGTAGCCAAAGTACTTAACGCCGCTGCGCTTACTTATGTAGCCGCTGCGCTGATCTCGCTGCTCGAGCTGATCAAGTATATTATGATTTTCACTAACCGCAGCGACGATTAAGCTCGATACACCGAACGCGAAAACTGCCGGACCGCTCCTTCTTGGAGTGATCCGGCGGCTTTTTTTCATTCGGTATTAGCGCCCTGCTCCAGGGCGTCCATCGTCGGTTCGAACCACAGATCCCGAAACCTGACCCAACCGAGCGAGTTCAAAGAGACGTTTCTTAATGAAGGATGGAATACGGTACGCTGCGTATGATGGAACAGAAACAAGACGTAAGCCTGATCGGTTACAAGCTGCCGCAGCCGATTCAAATACGCGCCGCGCGTTCCGGGTGAGCCTTCTTGGTACAGGCGTTCGATGATGAAATCGGTCTGCTGCTTCAACTCGTTGCCAAGATGCATCCGAACGACACAATTGTCTGCAAGAAACAGTTCGATAACCGACAGCTCTACGTCATGATCCAAGACATTGCGGTTAAAGGTGAAATGCGAGCTTTTTACCTGTTCCTCCCTTTCCGGCGTTCCCCAGATCACTTCGTTCAGCTTTACCTTGATGCCAATGTCGCTTAGCTGGATCTGCAAGTTCTCTGCAAACCCTTTGTGATGGGGCGCGTGCACTAGCAGCATCTCTTCCCCGTCATACCCGCTCTCCGCCAGCAGCCGTTTAGCGAGCATCGGATCATATTGCTCATCCGTATCGCTAGGCTCCCGATTTTCCTCGTAAAACCACTTGGCGAACGTCACATCTCCCGGCGAGTTTGACGGCACCAAAAGCTTGCGGTCAACGCCATGCACGACGGCCCTTCGAAAAGACAGATTTTGCTGCGGTCCGGGCAAGTTTAAATTAAACGTAAAAAAGCTGCAATCCCGCCCAATGGTTTGAATCGTCTGCCAGTCTTCTGGCAGCTCTTCAGCCGTGTCGCATTGGTGCCGCATCATATAGTTCGGCGGTTGAAGATGACTTGCTTTTCGCATCAGCTCGGGCGTATACCAAATTTCGATCCGGTCCAGATGCGCCCGCCGCTCGAAATAACGCGGAAATGCCTCCAAAACCAGCATATTGTCGTCATTTTGGACCACACGGAAAGGACCGGTTCCGATCGGCATCCTGCGGAACGCATCTCCAAGCTCCGTCACCGCATCCTGCGGAACGATCGAAGCGCGGTCGTAGCTCAAATGATGCAGGAATAACGGATTAGGTCGCCGCAAATGAATGCGTATGGCGTAGCTGCCGATCGTTTCGATGCGATCCACATCCGCAAACAGCCAGTGGAACGGGGAGCCCAATTCCTTGCTGTGATGACGTTCGATGGAATATTTGACGTCCTCCGAGGTCATTTCTCTCCCGTGATGAAAGAGTACCCCTTTGCGCAAATGAAATGTCCATTCCTTACCGTTATTCCCGTTGGTCCAGTAGTGCGCAAGCCCACCCTCGATTTTGCCCGTCTTCGTATTCATTCTGACCAATACGTCAAAAATTTGCTGTACCATATGACATTCTACGACAAAGGTGATGAGCGCCGGGTCCAAACAAGCAATCCGCTTGGAATAGGGCAGCCGCAGCGTATCCGTCAGCGTATCGTTCTTCACCTCGGGCCGGTAGCCGAAGTGAGAATCCAGCCAATAAACGAACTGGTCCTTGAGCGCAGGCAATGCGGAGTGCTCTTCCAAATAAGCGAACGCTTGCTGGATGTCGCCTTTCTTCACTAACGCTTGAGCGGCTTCCAGCGCAATCGTTTCGCACTTGGCCAAAAATACGATTTTGGAACGATGTCCCCGCCCGCGGCCCGGAGTCCAGCGAATCCAGCCCGCTTCTTCCATCCGTTTCAATACCAGGTTGACGTTGCGGGCCGTACATTGAAATATATCCGTCAGCTCCGTCAGCGTAATCTCAATCTCAGCCTGTTCCTTTACCTCCGCATATTTCTTGCGCAGGCGCAAATAGTAGAAGTCGATCATTCTGAAAACGCCTCCTCGCCGGTCCATGCGTCCATAAAAGATGAAAGAAATAAAATATATGCTACACTTTTTATTCATCTTTCGCAAGGTATAATGAAACCAGAAGCCGCAAGCAAGCGAAAATAAAGGCTTCCTCAGGAGGAGAGACACCATGTTGAACCCGTTCGAACTTGAAATGCAAATGCTGGAGCAAGCGAAAGAGACCGAAAAAAAAGCAAGAAGCTCCCGGCTTCCCCGTGTTCCGCTTATGGACTGGCTGGTTGGCGTCACCGCTATTAGCGCGATGATCGCTTAAACCCGAGGCCGCGTCCATGAATATACATGTTAAGCCCGGGCGGTTTTTTTCTCGAAAAAATCGAGCAAAAATTTGCGGAATACTTCCGCCACGGGCGGAAGCTTTTCGCCGTTCCGCCGAATCAGGCCAATGCTGCGCGTAACGATCGGTTCCGTAATGCGCACTTTGACCGGCTGAAGCTCGTTGATTTCCTTCAATGCCATCTCCGGCAGCAGGCTGACGCCCATGCCTGCCGCTACCAGCCCGCGGATCGTATCCGTTTCTTCCCCCTCAAATCCGATCTTGGGCGTAAAGCCCGCCTTCGCACAAGCTTCCAATACGATCGCGCGGAGCGAATACTCTTCGCTGAACATGACGAACGATTCGCCCCGGAGCTGCTCCAGCTTAATCGAATCGTTTCCCGATAATTCATGGCCTTCCGGCACAATGGCATACAGCTCTTCCTGCAGCAGCACTTCACCGACCACGTGATTATGCTTCTCCGGAAAAGGTGAAATGAAAGCCAGATCGATTTCTCCTTTCATGACGTCGCGGATCAAGCTGTTGTAAGTCCCTTGACGCAGGCGGAACTTGACGTTCGGGTAATTTTTACGGAAGCTCGCTACAACTGTCGGCAACAAGTTAATACCGAGACTGTGGGGAAAACCGATCCGAATTTCGCCCCGCTCCGGGTCGAGAAATTCGTGGACCTCGTCCACCGCGCGATCCAGATCGGTCAGGATGTCCTCCACTCGGCACAAAAACAGCTTTCCGACCGAAGTCAGCTGCAGATTGCGGCCCTTTTGCACAAACAATTGTACACCAAGCTCTTCTTCCAGTTGATGGATTTGACGACTGACCGCCGATTGCGCCACATGCAGCTCTTCCGCTGCCTGGGTTACGTGCTGTTTGCGCGCCACCTTTACAAAATACTGCAGCTGTCTAAGTTCCAAAGCTATTCCTTCCCCCTATTTATGTTTAAAGTTGTGCACTCCTATTGGACAAGTTCTCTTATAAAAGATTATAATATATTTTGGTGAAATACCAATCATTCTCAAACATTGAAGGAGGCCCATGTACTCATGGCAAAAGCGGCATTCAAAGGCAACCCGATTACCCTCATCGGAACGGAAGTTAAGCCAGGCGATAAAGCTCCCGATTTCACAGTCAACAAAAACCTGCTCGAAACCGCATCTCTTGCCGATTATGCCGGCAAAGTGAAGCTGATCAGCGTGGTGCCTTCTTTGGACACTGGCGTATGCGATGCACAAACCCGCCGTTTCAATGAAGAAGCAGCCAAACTCGGCGACAATGTCGTTGTACTGACGATCAGTGTGGATCTTCCGTTCGCGCAATCCCGCTGGTGCGGCGCTGCGGGCATCGATAAAGTCGTAACGCTGTCGGACTACAAAAACCGTTCGTTCGGCCAAGCGTACGGCGTGCTGATTGACGAACTGCAATTGCTGATGAGATCCATCTTCGTCATCGATGCGAACGATACCGTACAATACGTGGAATACCTCGGCGAAATGACGGAGCATCCGAACTACGAAGCTGCGATCGAAGCAGTGAAAAAGCTCGTTTAATTTCGTTTCCGACCGTCAGTCATGACACACAAAAAAACAGCGGGCAGCCATGGAGCTCCTCGCTGTTTTTTTTAATCGTTTATTTTATAAGCGGCCAGCCGCTTGTCGATGTGCCTATATATATCAAGGATCGTCCTGTAGTTCGAACCGAGGTCTCCGAGCGAGCCGCGGGAAGCCGAATAGATATCGATCGCCGTCTTGAGCGGATTAATGCCGAACATGGTAAGGGTGATATCCTGCGTGCGGCCGGTAATGGTACGCCGTTCCACTACGATTTCGCCGACGTTCTTGACTTCGTGGAGAAGTTTGTAGCCGCTTAGCTTCTTGAACATGTTCACGACTTCGTCCCATGCCTGATCTTTGGAGATTTTATAGTATCGGGTCTTCAAAGCCGGATCCTTAGCCTTCTCTCCTGTTGTTTCGTGGCTGCGAATGAGACCGATTAAGGTGCGCTTTAGCAAAGCCTTCCCTCCTCAATGAAGTGACAATCTATTCCGGTTAACACTATCTTTTATCATATCATTGTTTGCAGGGAAGAGAAAGAGCTATCGAATTAAAACCGTTCATATTTTGTACAAAATTGATTTCTGCGATTCCCTTGCTACCAGTATATTAACATGGAAGCCAGTCTATGATTCGAATCCCGGACAAGTTTGCGATTTCGCTGTACATTTCCTATTTTTTTGAAGGAGAAGCTCATTGATGATGATAAGACAAGCACTGCCAGCCGATATGGCCGAAGCTTATGCGATTGAAACGATGTCCTATCCCCCGGAGGCCGCTGCTTCCCTCGAAGCGTTCGATTACCGCCTGCAGACGTTCGGCCGTTATTTCAAGGTCGCCGAGCACGACGGACGGGTCGTCGGAATCGCAAACGCCGTTCGCCTGTCTCATGAAAACCTTGCTGATGAAGAAATGAAGCAGATCGGAGCCAGCGACCCGGACGGACAATTTTTATGCGTGCTGACCGTCGCCGTTCACCCGGATTACCGCGGCAGCGGACTCGGGGCCCGGCTGATGAGAGCTTTGCTGGAGCAAGCGGATGCGGGCGGGCTCGAAGCCGTACTGCTGCTATGCGAGAAGCATTTGATTTCGTTCTACGAACGTCTGGGCTTCCGTTATATCCGTTCTTCGGCATCCGAACATGGCGGCATCGCCTGGCATGAAATGAAACGCGATTGCGTGTGACAATTAAAAACAGGGCCTGCTGTCGCATATTGCGCAGCTTGGGCCCTGTTGCAGGAAGGTTGTCCCGTCCCACTTGGCTATTAGAATGTGCTTTGGTTGGCGCCTTCCCAGTCTTTCAGGAAGCGCTCGATGCCGGCATCCGTTAACGGGTGCTTGATCATTTGTTGAATCACTTTATAAGGAACGGTCGCAATATCCGCTCCGAGCAGCGCCGCGTCGATGACGTGAGTCGTCGTACGTACGCTTGCCGTAATAATTTCGGAGCTAATGTTATGTACCTTGAACATTTGGCCGATTTCTTTAATCAAATTCATTCCGATTTGGTTAATATCGTCAAGACGTCCGACAAACGGGGAGACGTACGTAGCTCCGGCGCGTGCGGCAAGCAAAGCTTGCGTCGAACTGAAAATCAGCGTCACGTTCGTTTTGATGCCCATCTCGCTGAAACGTTTCGTCGCTTTCAGTCCTTCTTCCGTCATAGGAACTTTTACGACAATACCGTCGCCAAGAGCAGCCAGTTTTTTACCCTGTTCCACCATCTCGTCAGCTTTAAGGCTGATCACCTCGGCGCTGATCGGCAGGTTTCCGACGATCGAGATGATTTCCTTCACCGTTTCGAAGAAATCTTTTCCTTCCTTGGCAATGAGCGACGGATTCGTCGTAACACCGGCGATGACACCGAGTTCATGTGCTTTGCGGATTTCTTCCACATTGGCTGTGTCGATAAAGAGCTTCATCTCCAACATCCCTCTCTTTTATTGTGAACGCTAACATTTTAACGCAACAAAAAAACCCGCATATGCCGTCCGATTTCGTGTCTCAAACCCGCTCTCGCAGGTGGGTGTCCGCAGAATCGGTTTTGAAGTCCCTTTTCGAGGGCATGACAGCCGCGATTCAATGTAGGTCTCCCAAGAAACAGTCATTGGTTCAAAACAACTGTAAAACCGAAACGCACATCGCAGGATTTTGTTGTATTCTTATTATAGTCCACTCCATGGCGAAAGTAAACCTTTGCGCCGCTCTTCTTGTTGGAACCTGCGGAAAATTATGGCTTATCCGCCTTGCGGTCCCCTTCGGGCACCTCCGAATCATCGGTGTTTTCCGCCTGCAGGCGCTGCTGTTCCGCTTCTTTCTCGGCCAGCTCCTGTTGCTTCTCCTGCAGCTTTCCGAATATGAGGTTAAAGTGCCAGAACGATACGACCGCGATCAAGCTGCCCATAAAAAAAGGAATCAGGAACGTAAACATGCTAAAGCTGACATACAGGACGATTCCGTTCAACACGATCATCGAGAGCGACCGCACCGGATTGCCGATCGTAATCAACAGCGCATTTTTGACGATTTGCAAAATCTTCATGTGCAGGTGCGAAAGGATCGAGAAGAAATGGAACAACGAAATGATCAACAGCACGGTGAGCGATAGCACCAGAAAGCGCAAAATGCCAAAGGTCCCCGTTTGATTACCATAAAACTGGAAATTGGTGTACAAGATGACGCCAATAATAATATAAATCAGACCGCCAAGCAAGCTTTGGACGAAGTTATCCTTGTAGCCGCGAAAAAACGTCTTGAACAGCGGCACATCCTCTTCCCCGGTCAACCACTTGCGAGCCACGCTGAACATCGCTGTCGTCGACGGAAAGATGGTGAATGGCGCGACAATGGCCATCAGTATAAGCGTTTGCAGTGCTTGATCAGCCGACTGAGACTGCAAAAAAACGAGCCCCAAGAAAAAGAAAGGAATGGCACATATGACCCACAATACGTTGATAACCGATAGTCTCATGATCCATTCGGAAATACGGTAAAACCCACCCATGATTCCTCGAAATTCCAAATCCTATGCCCTCCTTCATCTATATGTTTTATTATAGCCTATTTCATTCCATCTAGGTAGCCGTCCATACATAATGATCCAAAGAACATATGCTAAAGTACCAACCGCAATTAGCCCCGGTCATCCCGTTATCTGCATGCAGCGGTAATGTCCCATGGGCAAGCAAGGGATACCCGCGCCCGGATGTCGAGGAGCTTTACTTGCACATGAGAACTGTTATCCGTGCGGATAACGCTGTTTCTGGTGGTAAAATACAGGAAGGAGGCTGGTCACGATGGGTGGTTTCGCAGGAGGATTTAGAACTTCCACTGCTGTTATCTTGGTTCTGTTTATTCTGCTGGTCATCGTTAGCCGCGGCTTATTTTTCTAATAATGCATTTAACTAGGAAATGGCAGGCATGTGCGAATGCGTACAGGGCCTGCCTTTTTCTTTATCAAAAAAAGAAGCAAGCCCGCCGAAGTGGCGCGCTTGCTTCTTTTTTATTACACGAGTGTTTCTTCGTTCGAGCGGTTGGAGGAACGGGAGTACCCTCCGCGATTGTCACGGTCCGAACGACCGCGGTAGGCGCGGTCGCGCCCGCCGTCACGGTATCCGCCGCCGTCGCGACGGTTGCGGTCGCCGCCACGATAGCCGCCGCGGTCGCCGTAAGGACGATCGTTGCGGCGTGCGCCGCCAGCCGTACCGTAAGAGCCCGACGGTCTGCGTCCGTTGCTGCGGATGTCCGGTCTTCTTTTCTTCGCACGGATCGGATCTTCCGGTGTCAACTCGATTTCGATGTCTTTCTTCTCGCCGGTAAGCAGCTTGAACGCTGCAGCCAGAAGATGAACGGAATCGTGCTGCTCCAGCAGGGAAATCGCAAGACCTTTATATTGATTGTGGTCTTCGCTTTGCATCGCTTCCAGCACGCGCTCTGCCGTCATTTTTTGCTTGCCTTCGATGGCTTCCGCCAGGCTTGGCATCGGCTTGCGGGAAATTTTGTGACGCGTAATTTTCTCGATAAAATGCAGGTGGTCGATCTCGCGCGGCGTAACGAACGTATAGGCTGCGCCTTCCTTGCCCGCACGACCGGTACGGCCGATCCGGTGCACGTAGCTTTCCGGGTCCTGCGGCAGGTCGAAGTTGATGACGTGAGTAACGCCCGATACGTCCAAACCGCGGGCCGCTACGTCGGTTGCAACGAGAACATCGATGCTTCCGTCACGGAATTTGCGCATCACGTTGTCACGCTGATTTTGGGACAGGTCCCCATGCAGACCTTCTGCGGTATAGCCGCGCTTCTGCAATGCTTCGGAGAGCTCGTCGACCCGACGCTTCGTCCGGCCGAAGATGATTGCAAGGTCCGGCGCTTCCATGTCGATCAAGCGGCAGAGCGCTTCGAATTTCTGGCGCTCGTGAAGCTCGATGTAGGATTGGTCGATCAGCGGCGCGCTAACTTGCTTCGGAATGACGGATACGTGCTCCGGGTTGGTCAAAAATTGCTGAGCCAGCTTCTGAATGTTGATCGGCATCGTCGCCGAGAACAACATCGTTTGACGCTCATCCGGTACGAGCTTCAGGATCGATTGAATATCCTCCATGAAGCCCATGTCGAGCATTTCGTCAGCCTCGTCCAAGATGACGGTTTGCACGTCGTCCAGCTTAATGGTTTTACGGTTGATGTGATCGAGCAGACGGCCCGGCGTACCGATAATGATTTGCGGCTTTTTACGCAGCGCGCGAATTTGCTTTACGATATCTTGACCGCCGTAAATCGGCAGGGAGCGAATGCCCTTGAAGCGTCCCAGCTTCTCGATCTCTTCCGCTACCTGGATTGCCAATTCACGTGTCGGGCACATGATCAAAGCGACGATCCGCTCTTCTTTAATGTCGATTTTGTTAATGAGCGGAATGCCGAATGCCGCGGTTTTCCCTGTTCCCGTTTGCGCTTGGCCGATAAGGTCGCGTCCCTCCATCGCTACCGGAATGGCTTTTTCCTGGATCGGGGTCGACTCCTCGAAGCCCATTTCCGTAATTGCGCGAAGTACCTTTGGCTCTAAGCCGAATTCACTGAAAGTTTTCAAATGATTTCAATCTCCTTTGTTCTAGGGTTTTCTTTTGTCTATACCCTTAAGTGCGCTCCTATCTTCTATTTTTAATCTCTTCATGAAACACCTTCCAAGCCGTGTCAATATGAACAGTCAAGGCCGTACTTAAGAATATCTTTAGTAGTATACCATACCCTGCTGTCATATTCCAGAATTGTTCAAACTTGAAACCCAAATTCGCCGAATATCGTATATAATAAATATATTCGTCGATTTTGAAAAGGAGCGAAATGCCCATGTCCATATGGAAACGAGTCGGTTCAATTATTAAAAGCAACAATCCGGAGCCGGAAGTGAAGCCAACGAATCCGCTCGAGGAAACGGTGGTCGGCGATATTCTTAACGTAGACCTTGAAGAATATGTCGTATCCGGCAAGGCCGTTTATTTTGACCGCGGGTTTGCGCCGCACCGCTTTGCATATTATCTGCAAAACGGCAAGCATATATCATGTCTGCTTGTGGAAAAAGGGCGTACGTACGAATGTTTTTTATGCGAATTTGTGGAAGGTTCGCTTGACGATCCGAACGACGTGCCGTCCGTGCTCGACGTCGGCGGCGAAGTAACGTACCATATGGAGCATAACCGCACGGATACGGTGCGTGTCGAAGGGAACACCGATTTCCGCGCAGGAGACGAGGTCATGTTCTGGCGCTATTTCGGTTCGGAGAACCGTTACTTCTTCCTGCAATGGCAGGACGGAAAGTATGTCGCCATGGAAGGCTCCCCGACACCGGCGGGACAAATTAAATTTATGAAGGGCTCCCGATGACCGTTAGTCCTCATTTCCTAATCGGATTCATAAACAGCTTGAAACGGAGGTGACCGCCGCATGATCAACAAATTATCCAAATGGATTGCCATCCTGCTGGTATTTACGTTGCTGGCCGCTTGCGGCGACGCCGGCAACTATATTAAAGACAACTATTCGTTAATCGACGTTCAAGGGCAAGGAAAGAGCACGGCTAAAATTTATTCCGTCGCTGGCAAAGACGTGCCGACCGTCGCCAAGGAAATCGCAGACAAGGAAAAGCCGACCGAAATGAGCAAGGATTCGGCAGAGCGGATGTTCCTGGTCTACGATAATAAGATCATCAACGTACAAAAGGACCCGAACGCCGAAGGGACGACCTTGGTCGAGGTTGACTCCATCCAATACGCCAAAGAAAACTACGACTCCTCGTTCCTTCAGGGCTATGTTGCGGCAACGCTGCTGCAATCCCTGTTCGGCGGCGGATGGTTCAACAGCAGCCGCGGCTCGGGCTACGATTACAAGGGGTATACGTCGAGCAAACGCTATAACGATTACGGCAGGTACCAATCCGTCCCTTACCCGGGTTCGGCGGGATCTACAGGTTCGACAGGCTCGACGACCAAGCCGCAGCCTTCGACGTCCGACCGCAAGGGAAGCTTTAGCACGACGCCGCCAAATTCACAAACAAACACGCCGTCGAATTCACAGACGACCACACCGTCGAATCCGCAGACCGGCACACCGCCGAAAAGCAATCCGACCGTAGGGGATTCGGCCAGAAAGAGCGACGGCTCCAAACCGACTTATAAGACGCCTTCCTCCGGTTCCTCGAAGCCGAGCACCAGTTCGCGTTCCGGATCGTTCAAGCGCAAATAAGACCGCCAAGCTTTCCCTTACCCAAGGGAAGCTTGGCTCTTTTTCGGCTTTCGGGGTTCAAAACCGTTAAAACGCTTCATACTAAAAGCATGCGGGAGGTGCATTCATGTTTCAGCTTCAACGTTCCTGGACCGGTTCTTTAATCGCCTGTCTTCTTGGCTCGGCTCTGATCGCCTCGAGCTTCAACCTGTTCTTGATCCCCCATCAATTGCTCAGCGGCGGCATTTCCGGCGTATCCATGCTGGTCGGTTATTTTACGGATTGGAATATTTCGCTCTTGTTTCTTATCTTTAATGCGCCGCTGCTGATCTGGGGGCTGCTGACGCTCGGGCGCAAATTCATTATTTTGAGCGTCGTCTCGGTTGTACTGACGACTTGGTTCATGCAGCTGATCCCTACGATGACCGTCAGCAAAGATTTAATTATGTCTTCCGTTGCCGGAGGCGTGCTGGTCGGGATCGGAACCGGCATTTCGATGCGGGTAGGCGGATCGACCGGCGGTTTTGACATCATCGCTTCCATCCTCACGCGCAAACGGGATTTTTCGCTTGGCACGTTTCTGTTCGGTCTGAACGGCATTGTCATCGTGGCCCTCGGCTTTTTCAAAAACAACTGGGACCTGGCCCTGTACTCCATGCTGTCCATGTTCATTACAGGCAAAGTCATCGATACGATTCATATCCGGCATTTGAAAGTAACCGTCTTCATCATCACCAAGAAAAAGGATTTGCTCCTGAAAAAAATGCAAAAGCTCAAGCGCGGCGTCACGGTCATCGATACCGAAGGAGCATATACGAAGGAACCGCAGCATATGCTGATGACGGTGACAACGCGCTACGAATTGAACGAGCTGCAAAACCTGGTGCGCCAATGGGATCCGCAGGCTTTCGTCAACATCACCGAAACCGTAGGCGTCATGGGTTTGTTCCGCCGCTCCGACCGGAGCGAACAAGGCAATTAAGCAAAATTTCCGGTACATAGAACTTTAGAAATATGCTATACTGGAGGAGTAATTTCATACCGTTTTTCCAAGGCTTAACCTGAATTACTCGTAAGTCCTGATCTCTAAACAACAGATGACGGGAAGGGTGATGCTTGTGGAAACCGTAAAATTGGCAACCATTGTCATGAGACTTACGCCGGAGTTGTATCCATTCCTTAAGAAACGCGAGCTCGAATCGGAGATCGTGCTGCGCAACGGACTGGAAGCTCTCGAAACAGACGATGCCATGGAAATTATTCAATACAGCATTTCGGAACATCAAAAGGACGCCTTCCTTCATTGAATGAGTAAAGCGTCATAACCAGTATAAGACCGCTCTTCGGCCTCCGCTACGGTGGCAGGAAGAGCGGTCTTGTTTTATGCCCCTATTCGGAAGGCAGCTGCAATCCGCGGGATAAGCTGCGGTACTCCGTAGGCGCGATACCGACCGATTTTTTGAAGTTTTTAGACAGATGAAAAAGGTCGTGAAAGCCAGTCGCCTGCGCCACCTCGCCGATGGTCATGTCGGTCGAACCGATGAGCTGCTTCGCTTTTTCGAGCCGACGCTCGTAGATGTACGTCATCGGCGTCGTCCCGAGCTGGCGCTTGAAGAAGCGCACAAAATAATTGGGATGGTGATGCACGATGTCGGCCAGTTCGGCAATTGTCATCTCCTCGGCCAAATGCGCGTCAATGTAGTCCAGCACCTCTCCAAGCTTGCTGTGACGGAACGATAGGCCTGTCTGCTCCTCCTGCCTCAACACCGCCTGCTCCAAATAGCAGGCAATGACGCTCAACAACGCAGCCTCGATCCGGATCGACCTGGCCGGTCCTTTCTTTGCGCTATGCTCGTCCGCCAGCCTCTCGAACAGTACAATCGCTTCGGAAGGCTCCTGTGCCGTCAAACAATAGGGCAGCTTGAACAACGAAAAAAGTCCCGCCCAATTCAAGTCGGACGTAAAATGGCACCAATACATCGAATACGTCCGGGCCGGATCGGTAACCGAGAACGATTGCACCAGCCCGGCCGGAGCAAAAACAAGCTGCCCTGGCCGGGGGAACAGTTCCTGCCCGCCAACCGTCATCCGCCCTTCCCCTTCGCAAATGTAATAAATTTTGCTGTACGCGGGGGTGAACGGCTTTTGAATCCAGTCGGGATTGCATTTGCTCCGTCTTGCGTTGAGCAATTCCGTCTTCATATCCGTCAGCAAATGGCTGAGCAGCGAGAAATCCGGTTCGTTGTTTGACATCGCAGCACCTCGAAGAGCGTAACTTGACGGTTCGAAAAAAGGTTAATTTCGTACAAATAAGCGTTAACCGCATCCATAGGGATTATATCATATGCCGGGTACAATGGGAGTAAGCAACGCGGCAGCAATCAACCGCGAACGGATGGAGGCTTCTCGGTGATCAAACGGGATATGTATATGGATAATGCGGAAGCGGAAGCGGCCGATCAGGCGACCCCGCTCTCGCCGAAGGAAGAGCTGAAGGACCGCAGGCTGGCTTGGTGGCGGGAGGCGCGCTTCGGCATGTTTATCCACTGGGGATTGTATTCGCTGCTGGGCGGCGTCTGGAAAGGCCGGACGGTGCCGGGCGCTTACGGAGAGCACATTATGCTGCGCGGCGAAATTCCGGTGAAGGAATACGAGCGGCTCGCGGAAGCGTTCAACCCGGTCAGCTTCAATGCGGAAGCCTGGGTACAGGCCGCTAAAGATGCCGGTATGAAATATATCGTGTTCACGGCGAAGCATCACGACGGCTTTGCTTTGTACAATTCGGCCGCAGACGATTTTAATATCGTCAAACGCTCCCCTTTCGGCCGCGACCCGATGAAGGAATTAGCCGCGGCTTGCCGCAAGGAAAGAATCAAGCTGTGCTTCTATTACTCCCACTCGATGGACTGGCATCATCCCGATTCCCAGGGCAACACACATGATTATCCGAACAATATCGGGGCATGGGACCCTTTGGAATCGTGGGTGAACGATGAGGACAAATTTACGCGGTATGAGCGGTATTTGGAGGAAAAGGCATTTCCGCAAGTCCGGGAGCTGCTGACCGGCTACGGCGATGTCGCCATCGTATGGTTCGATTGCGGGCATAAGGTGACCGACGAGCAGGGACAGAGGTTTGTCGATACGGTCCGCAGCCTGCAGCCGGATTGTCTGGTGAACCGCCGCGTGCGCCGGGACGGCTTCGGGGATTACGGCAATTCCGGCGACAATCAGCTGCACATCCGGATCAACCGCAAAGATTGGGAATCGATCCACACGATGAACGATTCTTGGGGCTACAAGAAAACGGATCACAACTGGAAATCCGTGACAAGCATTCTCCACAACATGATCGACGTGTTCAGCTTGAACGGCAACTATCTGCTGAACGTAGGCCCGACACCGGAGGGCGAATTCGACGAACCGTCGAAGCATATTTTGCGCAAGATCGGACAATGGCTGAAAACGAACGGCGAGAGCGTATACGGGACGACCGGAAGCCCGCTCGGCAAGCCGCAGTGGGGTCGCTGCACGACAAAGGACGGCCTCCTCTATCTGCACGTGTTCGAATGGCCCGCAAGCGGGCGGCTGATCGTTCCGGGGCTGCGCAACGACGTCGTAAGCGCGTACCTGCTGGCCGATCCGCAGCGGCGCCCGCTTCCCCATCGCCGGTTGAACAGCGAAGACGTGCTGATCGATGTGCCTGCTGACCCGCTTGACCCGAACATCACCGTTATCGTTGTCGAGTACGAAGGCGCGATTGACGCCAATCCGGTGAAACGGCTGCTGGAGCGCGATTATATCAACCGGTTCGGCGCCTTCGACGGCGACATCCACGGCAGCGCGCTGCGTTACGATACCGGCAAAAGAGACCGAGACGTTGTCACGGACTGGATCAATCCCGCAGACTATATCCAATGGACGTTCCGCGCAGAAACGGCTGGAACTTGCCAGGTAACGGTCGTATACGGAGCGGCGGAAGGCGAAGCCGGAGGCACGTATGGCGTAGAGCTGTGCGGCCAGCGGCTTCAAGGAATGGTGCAGCCGAAGGGCGGCTGGTACGATTTCGGAAGCGCCGAGCTTGGAACGGTGCGCATTCCCGGGCCTGGTATCTATACGCTAACGGTCAAGCCGGATATAATAACCGGCTCGGCGCTGATGAATTTGAAAGAAGTGCGGCTTACCTTTTTGAACGAACAAGAGGCCTGATTGATTTTCTTAAAATATTTTTAGGACTGTCCTAAAATCGTTGTCTTTTTGTAACAAAAATGTGTTATAGTACAATTAAATAAATGGTATGATTAGATCATACCATTTCGGAGGTGTACTTAAACTATGGGAGCATTATCCCCTTGGCACATCATTTTGATCGCTCTCGTCGCTCTGCTTTTGTTCGGACCGAACAAGCTTCCGGAGCTAGGACGCGGTTTCGGCAAAATGTTCCGCGAATTTAAAGATGCAACGTCAGGCAACGGCGGCCGTTCCGACGATAATCCTCCGGAGCCCGAAGCCCCGAAAAAAGAATTGGCGGCTCCTGCGGCTTCGTCGGCAAGCGAACCCGTTCAGCCGACAGCGAATAAATAATTCCAGTACATGAAACCATTCGTCCCCGATCAGGCCGGATGGTTTTTTTTGCGATAATACGCATGTGTACCAAGCAGCAGCACCGCTGCGATACAAGCCATCCCCGCTCCCATGTAATACATGTACGAGCCGCCCCATTCGTCTTTGATCCAGCCTCCGACCGAACCGCCGGCAATGCCCGCAAGCCCCAGAAACACCATGGACAGCATCGACTGGCCCGTAGATTGCAGCTCTTGCGGCACGAGCCGGACGACATATTGCACCGAAACGATCCAAAAGGCGGCGAACGTAATACAGTGCGTCGCTTGTAATAACATCAATACGGACGGGTCCGATACCCAGCCATATAACAACCAGCGAATCGTGTACAGCACCGCGACGATCCCCAGCAGCGCCAGCTCGTGAAACCGATGCATATAGCGGCCGAGCAGCGCGAAGGTCGGAATTTCCGCTCCTGCCGCAAGCGCCCAGGCCCATCCCGCCATTGAATCCGTAGCTCCTAAATCTTTCAAATACAGGACGAACAGTCCGTCATTCATCCGGTGCGGCACCATGAGCATAAAGATCAGCAGCAGAAACCATAGGAACGGCTTGTTTCCGAACAAGCTGCCCAGCGCCTTGAGCGAAATGCGCTCTCCCGTTCCTTTCTCGTCTTTAAGAAACACGAGCAGCACAAAAGGCAGCACCCAGATGCTCCAATACACATAAGGAATGCTGTTCATCCCGCCTAAGGCGTCCAATACATAACCGGACGATAGCGCCAGCAGCGTAAATCCTATCGAGCCCCACATCCGGATCGAACCGTAGCTTTTCCCGGCTTGCAGCGCGGATTTAATCGACACCGTGTCGAGCAGCGGCACCGACGATTGCATGAAGAAGTACAGCAGCAGCATAAAGAGCAGCGCAAGGGTGTACCCGCTCGTTTCGAAAATGCCGATGCTTGACAAAACCGTCATGACCCAGAGCCCGAAGATGATCGTCTTCAGCGTCTGGTAGCGGTCGCTCAAATAGCCCCAGATCGGCTGGGCGAAGATCGTCACAAACGGCCCGATCATCATAAGCAGTCCGATCTGTGAGGAAGAGTAGCCTTTTCCTTCAAAGTAAAGGGGCAGAAACGGCAGGAGAACAGCGGTGGTCGCATAGTATGAAAAGTTCAGACCCCGCAGCGTCCAGATTTGTTTGTTCATCCGGGCACCGGTCCTTTTTTGATGTGTCATTTAAAATCTATCAAAGCTCTCTATCGGATTGCCGACTCTTTTATTATAATGATAGATATCAAACTAGCAAGGAGAGACTGATTCATGGAACTTTTATTGGCCGCGTTCCTCATGGCCTGGGGGGGCGTTAGCGCCGATCATCCCGATGCGACATTCGAGCAGGTGGCCCAAGCTTCGATCGACTCCAAAACTGCCGTCGCCCAGCAGCCTTCCCCTGACGGGAATCTGTTCGACCGGCTGACGCCGGCGGACAAGAAAGACCCGCAGAAAGATGCGCCGAAGGTGAAAGGCATCTACGTCACGGCACACAGCGCAGGCGGCTCGCGTATGAATACGCTGCTGAAATTGATGGACGAAACCGAGTTGAATTCGATGGTCATCGACCTGAAGGACGACTGGGGGTACATAACGTACGATACCGGCAATCCTGAGCTGAACGCGATGGAGACGACGAAAAAAGTTATTACCGACATGCCGAAGCTGATGAGTACGCTGCAGGAGCACCAGGTATATCCGATTGCCCGCATCGTCGTGTTCAAAGACACCATACTGGCAAAAAAACGGCCTGATCTGTCTTTTGTGAATCCGGACGGCTCCGTCTGGGGCAATGGCAAAAATCCGCCGGAAAGCTTTGTGAATCCGTACAAGAAAGAAGTATGGGACTACAATATCGCGATTGCGAAAGAAGCGGCCAAGGCGGGCTTCAAGGAAATCCAGTTCGATTACGTCCGGTTCCCGGAAGGCTTCGAGAAGCGGGCCGATACACTGAAGTACGATAAAGACGAGCGCTCCCGCATCGAAGCGGTTGCCGAATTCGTGAAGTACGCCCGGGAGCAGCTCACCCCCTTGGGAGTCCGGGTATCGGTTGATATCTTCGGCTATGCCGCTTCCGTACCGGCCGCCGAAGGCATCGGCCAAGACTTCCAGAAAATATCCCAGAACGTCGACGTCATCTGCCCGATGATTTATCCGAGCCATTATTCGAACGGTTGGTTCGGAGCCAAAGTGCCGGATGCCGCGCCATACGTGACGATCAACGGGGCGATGAAGGATACCACCAAGAAGCTTGATCCGCTGCAATCTCTGAAGCCGGTCGTGCGGCCTTGGATTCAAGATTTCACTGCCACTTGGGTACCTGGCCACATCCGTTACGGCAAAAAAGAGATCGAAGAGCAAGTACGTGCGCTGAAAGATAACGGCACCGAAGAGTTCCTGTTATGGAACGCCGTCAATACATACACGCCGGACGTCGATTACAAGTAAAAAACCTTACCTGCGAGATAAGTGAAAAGCCCGCTTCCTTCCATCGAAAGGAGCGGGCTTTTGCATTTGTACAAAAGGTCAGGCCGTGCCGCTGCTGCGGCTTTGTACGCCCAAATTCGGAAGCTGCCAGTCAATCTCCGCGCTGCCGATGCTTCGCAGAAAATCGTTGACCTGCGAGAACGGACGGCTGCCGAAAAAGCCGCGATGCGCCGATAGCGGGCTCGGATGAACGGACCGCACGATGAAATGGCGCCGCTCGGTAATCAATTGCATTTTTTGCTGGGCCGGGCTTCCCCAGAGAACGAACACGATCGGCTTCTCCCGCTCGTTCAACAGCGAAATGACACGGTCCGAGAACGTTTCCCAGCCTTGTCCTTTGTGGGAATGCGCTTCGCTCTGCCGCACGGTAAGCACCGTGTTCAGCAGCAGCACACCCTGCTCGGCCCAAGGCACCAAGCAGCCGTTATCCGGGATCGAGCAGCCAAGGTCGCTTTGCAGCTCCTTGAATATGTTTTGCAGCGAAGGCGGTGCCGGGATTCCGGGCTTGACCGAGAAGCTTAGGCCGTGAGCTTGTCCCGGGCCATGATACGGGTCTTGTCCGAGAATGACCACTTTGGTATCCGCATAAGAAGTATAATGAAGGGCGTTAAAAATATCGTGCATATCCGGGTATACCGTACGCGTGGCATACTCCTGCTTCAAAAACGATCTCAGCCGGTTATAATAAGGCGCCTGAAACTGATCTTCCAGCAAAGGAGCCCAGTCATTTTGCAATATCGCCGCCACGGCGATCCCACTCCCCTTTCATTCCCGATTATTTCCGAAACGTCGAAATCATCTGTGCGAAATAGCCGACAGTCTTCAGCACGCGCTCCCGTGTCTTGGCATCTTCCGGCTCGCCCTCCGGCGTAAAGCTGCGCTGGGCTCCGCCGATGGAGATCCATTCCGGGCAATTGATGCCGTGCAGGTTGCGCACGATGGTCTGCAGCTGCTGCAGCGAGCTGACGCCGACGGCTCCCCCGGCCGAGCTGACGGACAGCGTCACTTTGCCGTCGAAGTGATCGAAGCCGGTAAAATCGAGCGCGTTTTTCAAGACGCCCGATACGCTTCCGTGATATTCCGGCGTCGCCAGCACGATGCCGTCAGCTTCCAGCAGACGCTGTCTCAGCTCGACGATATTCGCATCCGTCTGATCGAGGTCCCCGTTGTAGAACGGCAGCGGCTTCTCATACAAATCGAACAGCGTAACCTGGCACTGCTTTTCATCAAGCAGCCGCGCAATATACCGGCACAGCTGCGTGCTCGTAGCATCTTTACGGTTGCTTCCTGCAATAATCGTAATTTTCATCGTTTGACTGCTCCTTTGCTTCCTATAATGTTTACTGCTCTTTGCTCTCAATCACATAACCTGCGCCTTTGACCGCGCGTTTCTTCTCGACGATCGTCGCTCCCAGCACTTCCGGGCTGCGGACAAAATGACGCGCCAACAGCTCGTCCAGCAGTGCGAACGTCTGCTCGTCGTTTTCCGCCATGACCACGACACGGATGGGCTGCTCCTGCAATTCGACTTCCAGCTTGTATATGTACACCGCAGTTGCCTCCTCATCCTGTCAAAATGGACCGCTCCCCCATCCTACCGAAATCGGCCAAAAGAAGCAAGTGCCGAAGGAGCGATGCCGCTTCACGATTTGAATGAATTAGAGACAAATTAAAGATTTGAAGAAACAAAACAAAATGCATATTATGGAAATATAAACCAAAATATACATGGAGGAAAAGTGATGAAATCTTTTTTGAAAAAGGCAAAAACATGGTGTCTGTCTCTTTTATGTTGTTCCGTCCTGTTAGCAGGGACAGTTGGGCTCACTACCACAGCCCAGGCTTCCTCAAATCTGCAAATGAGATCCGTATTGATCTATACGGGCTCGAATCAACCGGAATACAAAACCGAAGATATTGTCAATTTATCCAAAGGCGCGGACCATTTCATTATCGTGACGACCAAAACGACGGCAGCTTCAGCGGATGTAACGGATTTCGCCAATCAGGCCAATAAAATCGTCGCGGCCAATCCTCAAGCCAAGCTTTGGATCTCCACCCCGTCACGAAACTCGAAGAGCAGCGCAAACACATACGATGACTCCATCACCGGATTTCTTGATGCAGTTAAAAAGACCATCGGACAAGCCAAATGGGACAAGCATGTGAAAGGCGTCTATATCAACTTCGAGAACATTTATTTGGACGGTGCCGACACCGGTACGAAATATACCGGGGCAAACTGGACCAAAACGCTGCAAAGCAACATGAACGATAACACCGTAGTCAAAACGATGAGGTCGATCAAGCAATGGGCCAAAAACAACGGCAGCCTCAATGTGGCATGGGCTCCGTACGTAACCCCTCATAACGATCAATTGAAACGTCTTGCTTACGTCATTAACGAAAATATCGCCGATGTCGTTTTACTGCAGCCGCATTACTATTTTGACGGAAACAAAGTACCGCTGCTGGTTGTGGACAAAAGCATAACAAACGGGTACTTGAGCTATACGGACGGCAAGCCGATTATTCCTGCCAACGATAGTTATATCAAGCTCCGAAGCGCAAACATCGGCGTTGACATGGAAATCGACGGTGACGCAAGCAAGCCCGATAGATATAACTTATACAAGGAATATGAAACGACCTTCCGCAAACATAGCAATAAGCCGTTTACCTACTACATGGGCAGCGCTAAGCAGATGAACTACAAGTCATACGCCGGAAAACAGCTTTGGGAGCATTTAGTCGAGTTTTATAATTCACTGTAGCGTCCGTCAGCATTTCTAGCCTTGTTCCCCCAGCAGCAATTCGCTACAATACAACTAATGTACTTCGTCATCCATAGGAGGGGAAGCCTTTGCTTGCCATCGGGACCAAGGCTCCGGCATTTGCCGCAGAAAGCACGCAAGGTGCGGTCAGGTTAGCCGATCATCTGGGGAAACGGCCGATCGTGCTTATTTTTTATCCGAAGGACAACACGCCCATCTGCACGAAGCAGCTTTGTGCGGTTCGCGATTCCAAGGCCCAGTATGCCGATTATGATGCGCTGGTGCTGGGCGTCAATCCCGGTTCCCTCGAAGAGCACCGGCAGTTCTCGCAAAAGTTCGGCTACGATTTTCCGCTTGTCACCGATTCCGGGGAGACGATCCGCCAGCTGTACGATGTGGGCCAGACGTTATTCGGTCTGCTTGGGCAGCAGCGCATCGTCTATGTCATCGGCCGGGACGGCAAGATCCGTTATGCGGCAAGAGGAAACCGTCCTACCACTGAAATTGTGGCCGTGTTAGCCCAGACTCGGAATAAGTCCTAACGTATGAAAAAAAACATGCAGCCTTCCGCCCACGGAAGACTGCATGTTTTTTGTGCTTTTATTGGGATAACCGTTTCGAAAGCTCGTATAATTCCATATTGAATTGTTTTTTGGTATGCACGACTTTATCAATATCGGTCGCAACAAGCTCGCCTTTGACCATTCCGCATGCCTTGCCGGAATCTCCTGCGATCAGTCGGCGTACGGCGAAATCGCCGAGGCTGCTAGCCAGAATCCGGTCGTTGTGCGTAGGCGTACCGCCCCGCTGAATATGTCCAAGCACGGTCACCCGCGGCTCGATTCCGTTGCGCTTCATAATTTCCGCCGAAATATTTTCCCCTTTGCCTACGCCCTCGGCCACGATAATGATACTGTGACGCTTTCCTTGGGAGAAGTTTTCCGTCATGCGATTGGCGATTTCGTCCAGATCGTACGGCACCTCGGGCACCAGAATCGTCTCCGCTCCACTGGCCAGGCCGGCATAGAGGGCGATATCTCCGCAGTGGCGGCCCATGACCTCAACAATGGACGAGCGTTCATGAGAGCTCATCGTATCCCGAATCTTATTGATCGCATCGACAACGATGCTGACCGCCGTGTCAAACCCGATGGTGAAATCGGTGAACGGGATGTCGTTGTCGATGCGATCA
>NZ_JTHN01000070.1 GCF_001399685.1 Paenibacillus sp. A3 | reverse complement strand
GCCGCTTCGATGGACGCATTGAGCGCAAGCACGTTGGTTTGCGTGGCGATTTCCGCAATCGTGCCGACAATTTTGCCGATTTGCGCCGAGCTTTGCGACAAAGTATCCATCGCGGCGGTTACCTGCCGGAGAACGTCTCCCGACCGGTCGGCCGACTGTCTGAGCGCTTCCATTGACCGGGAACCGGTGTGGGTATTGAATGCGGCTTCGCGGCTTTTTCGCTGCATCGTATCCGTATATTCGTTGATTTTACGAATTTCCTCGGCCAAGCCGGTGATGAGGTAGGCGCTGTGCTCCGAATAATGGGCTTGCTGCTCCGCTCCGGCGGAGATGTCCTGGATCGCACGTAGAATGTCTTGATTGGCGGCTGCCGTCGACCCCGAGAATTCGCGGAACGAAAGCGAATGTCCGGCTAGAGAAGAAGCGATCTGCTTCGTGCTGTACAGCATGCCCCGCACTTGATCGACCATATGATCGAAGCTTTGGCTGAGCAGCCCGAGCTCGTCACGGGAGCGGCTTCCGATTTTGTGCCGCAGGTCTCCGTCAGCAATTCGCCCAACGGCATGCTGCAGCCGGCGGATCTGTCCGGTGAACGAGCGGATCACAAGAACGCCAATCGCGGTCACGCATACGGCCACCACCGCGAACGCGGCGATCATGACGGCGACGGTTTTGTCCAAGCTGTCCTGCGTCGCCGTTACCGCGGCAGCGGCATCGCTCGCATAAGAGACGTAGAAATGATCGACGTATATGAAAATTTCGCCCATGATCCGCTGCGACTCGTTATACAGGTACTCCATGTTTTTATCGACGTCCGTTTTCGTCAAGGACTTATCCTGCACCAACTTGGCCGCCACGTCGAACGTATTCGTATATTCTCCGGTGAGCAGAATCAGCTTGCTCCGCCAGACGGATTTCTCATCCGTATCGGCCGTTTCGCCGATGCGCTGGACCATTTGATCGTACAGCTTTCTTTTTTCATTATATTTGGGGATATAGTCCGGGTTCTTTGAGATTTCCAAGCCGGAGGCGATGATGTTGAGCTCCTGAACCATTTCCTTCAATTCAAGCGCCATCAGCTTGAGCTCCACCTTCTCGTTTTGAACGCCCAACTGGCTTTTGATCCGCTGCATCTGGTTTACGTTAAATAACGCAACGCCCATAAACAAGACCACCATAGCCGACAAACCGGCGATCAGCTTCTGTCTAAGCGTCAACGCGCCTGCTAGTTTCATAGAAACCCTCCACTCTTTCTATATAATCCCGATGCTGATGCCAGTGTAGGACTAAAGTATTAATAGAAAAACGGAAGTTTGTAAAACGATTGTTAACTTTTAGAAGCTTTAAACTTTTACATTCCGTTTACGTTCCGATGGTTTTCACTTAACAATTGGTTGGTACGATGTCCTAGTAAACAAAAAACAAAGGGAGGACATGCTGAAATGTTGAAGCAGCTGTCAAAAAAAGGTTTAAGCTTGGCCATGGTTTCGATCTTAATGTTGGGGGTTCTTTCCGCTTGCGGTACGAAGACAGATCCGGCACCGAATAATTCGGCAGCAGGTGGAGACAAAACGGCAACAACGGGAGACAAAAAACCGGCAGACCAACCGGCTAAAACAGAAGAGATCACCGGTACGGTAACGGCTTCCGGCTCCAGCGCCCTGCTCCCGCTCGTTAAAGCGGCAGCGGACGAGTTCATGAAGAAAAACCCGAAAGTAACCATCAACCCGACCGCCGGCGGTTCCGGTACAGGTCTTAAAAACGTCGCGGACGGCACGTCCGATATCGGTAACTCCGACATCGAAGCCGGCCCGGAATATAAAGACAAAGGTCTTGTCGACCACATCGTAGCGATTGCGCCATTTGCCATCATCGTTAACAAAGACGTTACGATCGACAACTTGACGAAAGCTCAAGCAGCGGACATTTTCTCCGGCAAAATCACGAACTGGAAAGAAGTTGGCGGCAAGGATCAAAAAATTACGATCGTTCACCGTCCGGATAGCTCCGGTTCCCGTGCGCTCGTGAAGAAAATCGTTCTGGACGGCAAAGACTTCACGAAAGACGGCGTGACGCAAGAATCCAGCGGTGCGATGGCTACGACTGTTGGTCAAACAACTGGCGCTATCGGTTACGTAGATACGCCTTATGTTAACGACAAGTTGAAAGCTCTGAAATTCGAAGGCGTGGCATTCAGCAAAGAGACGATCAAAGAAGGCAAATACCCGCTCTACGGCATCGAGCATATGTACACGAAAGGTGAAGCTAAAGGCGCAACGAAAGCATTTATCGACTACATCATGAGCCCGGAATTCCAAGACAAAAAAGTCGAGGAGCTCAAGTTCCTTCCGGCAAGCCTGTTGAAAAAATAATCTTTCAGTCATCCACGAGAGCAGCGGCATAACGTCGCTGCTCTTTTTATGTCCGCGTCTGCCGATTTGTCGAAACCCGCGAAATTTTTACATTACCTTAACAATTCTCATGTTCTGTTATTACATTCGTACTCTATGATGGTCTTGAGCTAAGGAACACGTGTGGAACTATTCGAACCAGGGGGTAATAGCTGATGAATTCATTTGCCGATCAGCTGACGGAAAGTGTAAAGGAAGAGCGGAAGGAGCATCGGATGAACCGCTGGACGAGAGCACAGAACAGAAGCGACCAAGTAATGAGATGGATATTTATAGGAAGCGCTTCGCTCGTGGCGTTCATCATCTTTTCCGTCATCGTCTTCGTCGGTTGGCAAGGAGTCAAGACCTTTTCGGGCGTGACGCCGGTAGAGTTTTTTTTCTCGACCGAGTGGACCCCGTCGGAAAATAAATTCGGCGCGTTCTCGTTTCTGTACAGCACGCTGCTGCTGACCTTCTTGTCGGTGCTGCTGTCGGTGCCGCTCGCGCTGTCGGGTGCGGTCTTTATGGCCAAAATCGCGCCAAAGTGGGTGCGCGAAATTCTTCGTCCGGCCACCGACTTATTCGTCGGAATTCCGTCGGTCGTCTACGGTTTGATCGGTCTTACGGTGATCGTTCCGTTTCTCGGCAAGTTCAATGAGGGCTTCGGATACGGGATTTTGCCGGCGGCCATCATTCTGGCGATCATGATTCTGCCGACGATTCTGTCCATCTCCGAGGACGCGATCCGCGCGCTGCCCGGCCGATTGGAAGAGGCTTCGCTCGCACTCGGCGCAACGCGCTGGCAGACGATTTGGCGCGTGCTTATTCCTGCGGCCCGGCCCGGCATTCTGACCGGGATCATTCTCGGGATGGGACGAGCAATCGGAGAAACGATGGCCGTATTCATGGTCATCGGCAACTCGCCGCAAATGCCGGATTCGCTGCTCAGCTCGGCGACGGTGCTGACGACGGCGATCGTCAAGGACATGGGGAACACCCATTACGGCAGCACGTGGAACAACGCTTTGTTCCTGATGGCTCTTGTGCTGCTTCTGGTCTCGCTGGCCTTGATCCTGATCATCCGCATTGTCGCAAAGAGGAGTGAAGTGAAATGACAAGCAAAACGACCGACCGGATCGCCACGCTCTATTTTTGGGTAACGGGTGTTGTTATTATTTTGATTTTGGCTTGGTTTTTATTCCGGATCTTAGGCGACGGACTGCCGATGCTGAACTGGAATTTCATCACAGGCAAGCCATCGGAGATTATGGCCGGCGGGGGCGTAGGACCGCAGCTGTTCAACTCCTTCTATGTTTTGTTCTTGTCGCTGCTGTTCTCGCTGCCGATCGGTATCGGCGCCGGCGTGTATCTGGCCATTTATGCGAAGAAGAACCGGTTTACGGACATCGTGCGCGTCTCGGTCGAAGCTTTGTCTTCCGTGCCGTCGATCGTCTTCGGTTTGTTCGGCTTCCTTTTGTTCGTCAACTGGATGGGCCTGAAATTTTCCATCATCGGCGGGGCGATCACCTTGTCACTGCTTAATCTGCCCGTCCTTGTGCGGGTAACGGAAGAAGCGATCAAATCCGTTCCGGAATCGTACTGGGAGGCGTCGCTTGCGCTCGGCTCGACCCGCTGGCAGGCGATCCGCAAGGTGCTGCTGCCGGCTTCCCTGCCGAGCTTAATTACAGGAATCACGCTCGTCGCGGGCCGCGCTCTCGGGGAATCGGCCATCCTGATCTATACGGCAGGACTGTCGGTATCGCGCTTCTTCCCGGACTTCAATCCGCTCAGCATGGGCGAGACGCTGTCCGTTCATCTGTGGTACGTCCAATCCGAAGCGATCGTGCCGGACGCCCAGGACATTGCCAAAGGCTCCGCCGCGCTGCTGTTGATCGTCGTGCTGATCTTTAACCTGTTAATCGGTATTCCAAGCCGTATGCTGCAGAAAAAATTGTCCGGAGGGAAATGACTATGGCGACAGCGAGTGCAATCGCGAATCCGAAGGTTGCGAATAAAATCAAAGTGGAGCAATTAAATTTATATTACGGTGAAAATCATGCGCTGCATAACATCGGGCTGACGATCGAGAGCAATTCCATCGTCGCGTTGATCGGCCCTTCCGGCTGCGGGAAATCGACCTTTCTGCGCACCTTGAACCGGATGAACGATCTGATCGACAACGTGCGCATCACCGGCGACATCTATGTGGACGGCCAAAATATTTACGGCGCGGATACGGACGTCGTGTCCCTGCGCAAGAAGGTCGGCATGGTATTCCAGCGTCCGAACCCGTTTCCGATGAGCATTTACGACAACATCGCTTACGGCCCGCGGATTCACGGCACGAAGAAAAAAGCCGTGCTCGACGAAATCGTCGAACGCAGCCTGGTGCAGGCCGCGCTGTGGGACGAAGTCAAGGACCGCTTGAACAAGTCGGCGCTCGGTCTCTCCGGCGGTCAGCAGCAGCGCTTGTGCATTGCGCGTCTGCTTGCCGTCGAGCCGGATGTGCTGCTGATGGATGAGCCGACGTCCGCGCTCGATCCGATCTCGACGCTGAAGGTCGAAGAGCTGACGCAGGTATTGAAGGAGAAATATACGATCATCATCGTTACGCATAACATGCAGCAAGCGGCCCGGATTTCCGACTATACCTCTTTCTTCCTGAACGGCGTGCTGGTCGAGTCGGACAAAACGGACAAAATCTTTACCACGCCTTCCGACCAACGGACGGAAGATTACATTACCGGACGGTTCGGATAAGTTCCCGGCCATTCGGACAAAGGAGCGCTTTATTCGTGGACAACCGGATCAATTTTCACCAATCGTTGGATCTGCTTCAAAAAGACCTGCTCGACATGGGCAACAATGTGGCAAGGCTCATCCGGCAAGCCGTCGAATCGCTTGCGCGGCTGGATGAGAGCTTGGCCCGGCAAACGATCGAAGAGGACGATCAGATCGACGAGATGACCGCCAGAATCGAAGAAGATTCGCTGCGGCTGATCGCGCTGCAGCAGCCGATGGCCAGCGACCTGCGGATTATCAGCATGGCGCTGAAGATCGCCACCGATCTGGAACGCATTGCGGATCATGCCGTCGATATCGCCAAAATTTGCATCCGGTTGAACGGCCAAGAGCTAGTGAAGCCGCTCGAAGACATTCCGCGCATGGCGGAGCTGACCCAGAATATGCTGCAGGAGAGCCTGCTGGCTTATACCGAACGCGACGTTCACCGGGCTGCGGCGCTGGCCGAGAAGGACGACGAAGTCGACAAGCTGTACAGCGTCATCGTGAACGATATCATCATGCTGATGGGCACTGACTTTGCCAAAAACCGCCAATTGTCCCAGCTCATGCTGGCCGCCCATTTCCTCGAACGCGTCGCCGATCATTCGACGAATATCGGAGAAGGCGTGATCTTTATGGTCACAGGCAAACGGAAAGATTTGAACGTATAGCGGATACCGAACGGCCCCGGCCGGAGTCCCGCCGCGCGCTTACACCAAGGCGCAGGCGGGATTTTTTTGCTTTTTTGCCATCGTAAAAAAACACAGCTTCCGTGCAACTTTCTCCATTTGAAACGATCTCCCTTCATAGTAAGATCGAACCATAAAGGAGGAATGCAGCATGGAAGCCAAGCTGGAGAGGGCGGTTCGCACCGAGGTTAAACCGTCAAAGGCCCGGGAAACGTGGAGGCTGATGAAGAAGTACAAGGCCATTTATTTTCTTTCGCTGCCCAGCATTTTATATTTCGTCGTATTCAAATACGTTCCCTTAATGGGCTCGGTTATGGCGTTTCAAAACTACAGCATTTTTAAAGGAATTGCGGGAAGTCCGTGGGTCGGTCTTGAAAATTTCCAGCGGATGTTCGCGTATGACGAATTTTTGCGTATTTTACAAAACACCATTCTGATCGGCTTTTACGATTTGATCTTCGCTTTTCCGTTTCCGATCGTGCTGGCGCTGCTTTTGAATGAAATGCGGCTGCTGATGTACAAGCGGATTATTCAGACGGTGGTGTACATGCCGCACTTCTTGTCGTGGGTCATCGTCGGCGGGATTGCGATCGGCATTTTGTCTCCGACGACGGGGGTCGTCAATCATGTGCTGGGCTTGTTCGGGATTGAGCCGATTTATTTTTTGGGCGAAGATTCATACATCCGCAGCATCCTGGTCGGCTCGGGCATCTGGAAGGATAGCGGCTGGGGGACGATCGTCTATTTGGCGGCGCTGGCCGGGGTCAATCCGGAAATGTACGAGGCGGCCGTCATGGACGGCGCGAGCCGCTGGCGGCAGACGATATCGATTACGATTCCGACGATTATGCCGACCATCGTCATCTTGTTCCTGCTGCATATCGGCAATTTTCTCGATTTCGGGTTCGAGCGGGTTTATGTGTTCCTCAATTCGCTCAACGAAGGGTCGGGGGATATTATGGACACTTACATTTACCGGGTTGGCTTGGTAGGGCGCCAATACAGCTTCACGACCGCCATCGGGCTGTTCAAATCAATCGTCGGGCTGGCGCTGATCATGCTTGGCAACGCGTTAAGCCGCAAAGCGACCGGACAAGGACTATATTAGGCGGGTGAATGCAGATGAATCATATAACTCCGGCGGGACGGGTATTCTCGGTATTGAACTATGTTGTGCTTACGATTCTTGCGGCGACGATGATCCTGCCACTGCTTCACGTGGTCGCCCAATCGTTCAGCGCCGACGCGGCGATCAACAGCGGGAAGGTGACGCTGTGGCCGGTACAATTTACGCTGGAAAATTACCAGCTGATCTTAAAAGACGCCTCCGTTTGGCGCTCCTTCTCGGTCAGCCTGTTCATTACCGTCGTCGGAACGGTCATCAATCTGATCGCTACCGCGGCGCTCGCTTACCCGTTGTCTCGCCCGGAATATGCAGGCCGCACGTACGTGCTGCTTATGGTGCTGATCACGTTGATTTTCCAGGCGCCGCTGATTCCGAATTATTTGCTGGTCAAAAATTTGCACCTGCTTGATACGGTGTGGGCGTTAATTATCCCGAGCGCCATCAGCGCGTACAATTTGTTCGTCATGCGCTCCTTCTTCGTCAACCTGCCGAACGAGCTGATCGATTGCGGCCGGATGGACGGCTGCGGCGAAATGCGCATCGTGTGGAGTATCGTGCTTCCGTTGTCCAAGCCGGCGATGGCGACCATGGGCTTGTTCTACGCAGTGTCGCACTGGAATACGTACTCCAATGCCTTGTATTATATTAATAACCGGGCGCTCTACCCGCTGCAGGTCCGCTTGCGCGAAATCGTCATTACCGACTTCTTCGGCTCGTCCGACCAGCTGTCGCAGTTTACGAATACGTCCCCCGAAGGCATCAAAATGGCGATTATTACAGTAGCGACCATTCCGATCATGATGATCTATCCGTTTCTTCAGCGTTATTTTGTCAAAGGGATGCTGATCGGCTCGATCAAATCGTAACGGTTCACCTGACCACAGAGTAGGACCCATCGTAAAAAAACACATCGTCATAATAAGTTAGCCAATTCTATGATCGTTTTGAAATCGCTATCATTTAACTTAGGCAACATACACATACTTTTTAAGCGAAAGAAGGGGTTCGACTTGAAAAAGTTCATCAGTACGGTGCTGGCCGGTTCGCTTGCGGTTACGGCAGCCGGATGCGCCGGCGGCAAGAATGAAGGCGAAGCGCCGAGCGCCGACGGGAAGCAGGGACCGACAAAATTTACGATTTCGCTGAACACGAGCGGCAATGCGTATGCGGAAAGCTCGCCGAATATTAACGAAGACAAGTGGGTTAAAAAGCTGGAGAAGCTGGCGAATGTGGACATGGATATCCGCTTCCTCCCGCTCAAGGAATTCGACCAGAAAATGGCCGTCATGTTCGCAGGCAACGACATCCCCGACGTGGTTCAGGGCAGCAGCGTCAACAGCAAGGCGATGTCTGGCTCGGTGGAAGCCGGGTTGTTCATGCCGCTGGACGATCTGCTGAAAGAGTATGCGCCGAATTTGATGAAGCAGGTGCCGAAGCAGGCTTGGGACGAGGTCAGCTACCAGGGCAAAATTTACGCCGTGCCTGCGTGGCTGTCTAATCCGTCGCGGCGTGCGTTGTTCATCCGTACGGACCTGCTGGAGAAAACCGGCCTTCCCGCGCCGAAGACGGTCGAGGACATGCTGAACGTGATGCGCGCGATGAAAAAGCTCGGCGTCGAGAATCCGTACCAGATCCGGGAAAAATTCAAGTATGCCGATACGATTTTCGGCTCCTACGACGTGATCGGTTCCCAATTCGAGCAGAAGGACGGACAGGTCGTTCCGAAATTTTTCGATGTGGAGAATATGACGAAAGCGCTTCAAGCCTACAAAACGATGTTCGACGAAGGTTTGATTCCGAAAGATTTTGCGACGGTGACGTCGACCGACTACGGTAAAAATATTGAGGCCGGCAAAGTCGGCATGTGGTCCGCCAATGCGGAAGGGATGGCCAACTACCGGACCAAGGTGAAGAAGGTCGTGCCCGAGGCCAAAATCGATATTATTCCGTCGCCGAAAGGTCCGGAAGGATACGGCGGTCACCTCCTGTACGGCTCCTTATCCACCGCTTTGTATATCAACAATAACGTGAAAAAGGAAACGGCCATCGGCATCGTCAAATTTTTGGACTGGATGCTGACCGACGAAGCGGAGAAGTTTTTCAGCATCGGGGTGGAAGGCGAGAACTACACCGTCGAGAACGGACAGATCAAATACAAATTCCCGCAGACGAAAGAAGAAGTGGACGAAGAGGGCTTCCGCAGCAATCTGTGGTGGGCGCATGACATTACCATCAACAAGTTGCGCGCCTCCTTGTCTCAGGACGGCAAAGACTTGGCCAAAGCGTTCGATACGGTGCTGGCCAAAGAAGGGCTCGGCACGATCGAATTTACGCCGACGCTGAATGCGTTTGCCAAATACCCGGATCTTATGCCGACGACCGATACGGCGCCGAAGCTGATCATCGACCATATGGTCAAAATGATCTACGGCAAAGAGCCGATCTCCGATTGGCCGAAGGTCATCGAAGAATACAAAGCCAAAGGCGGCAACGAAGTCATTAAGGAAGCGACGGACCGCTACAACAAGAAGGAAGGCGTCATTGTCCGCAACAATGTGAAGTAACGGTCCGCGGCCAGAACGACTGTCCGTCAAAGCCAACTTCTCTCATTGCCCTGCATCCCGAAGGCATAGTAAAATCATCCTACAGATCACGGTAAAGTATCCGTTTCCGGCTTTGTCCGGAGCGGATACTTTTCCCTTAGGCGGACCTAACAGGAGGGGTGTTCCATGCATTTGCTCATCGTAGACGACGAGCCGGTCATCCGCAGAGGCTTGGTTAAAATGGCGGAGCAGTACAGTCCCGCGTTCGCCGGCATTGTAACCGCGGAGAACGGGATGAAGGCGCTGGAGTTGATCCGTGCGCACGAGCCCGACATCGTGCTGACCGATATCCGGATGCCCAAGACGGACGGATTGGAGCTGTGCCGCAGCATTCACGAAGAATTCCCCGATATTCAAACGGTCGTCATTTCCGGGTTCAACGATTTCGAGTACGCGCAAAAATGCCTGGCTTACGGCGTGAAGCAATATTTGCTGAAGCCTGTGACGAAGCCCGAGCTGCATGAAGCGCTGGATACGGTGCTCAAGCGGAAAATGAAAGGCTACGTGCCGGTATCCAAATACGTCGAATGGGTAGGGAAGCTGGAGCAGTGCATTTGGGCCAACCAAACGGACGAGCTGTCCCGGTATTTGGAGCAGTGGCGGGGCTACTGTCTCGACTCCGGCTTGTCCGCCGCGAAGCTTCGGGAGCTGCTCGGCGATTGTATCCGCTTACTCGTGCAGCGGCTGCAGGAGCGGAATGCTTTTTCGGTATCCCCGGAGACGAAGGAGACGATGGCCGGTCATACGAAGACCGAGCTGCTGGACGATTTCGAGCAGACGCTGCGGGCGATTTACCGGAAGCTAATCTCAGCGCGCCGCGGGCAATTCAAAGACCCGATGGAGGAGGCGAAGGCTTACATCGACCAGCGCTTGTCCGAGGAGGTCACTCTGGAGGAAGTGGCCGAGCTTGTCGGGCTGACCCCGACTTATTTCAGCGCGCTGTTCAAAAAAATGACCTCCGAAACGTTCGTCCAATACCGGATCAAGCGTCGAATGGAGAAAGCGCTTCAATTGATGGCCCAATCCCATATTCGCATCGTGGACGTGGCTTTGGAGGTCGGGTACGATGACTATCCGCATTTTACGAAAACGTTTAAAAAGATCGTCGGCATTTCGCCTTCGGAATACCGCAGCCAGCTGGGGATCAAATGAAGAGGGCGAGCCTGTACCAGAAGCTGTTCCTTTACTTCTTGACCGTGATTATCGTTTCCCTGACGACGGTCGGCATCGTGACGTATTACGCCTCGTCTCAGGAGTTGGACCGGATGGTGGAGCGACAGCTGTCCCAGATGGTCGGCAATGCGGCATACCATACGGATCTGTATCTGAAATCGTATGAGCGTTCCATGGTTTCGCTGCTGACCAACAAGGAGGTCAAACGTTTTATCGATCTGCCGGCAGGGCTGGAAGGATACGAGTTTTATGAGATTCAGAAGCAGATCAAGGAATTCGTGATCGACCCGATCTTTATACGGAATCCCGAGATTACGGCCGTGTATTCGATCAGCTTCAACGAGAACGCCGTATATTACTATAACGAAGTCACGGGATCGTCGTTTACGCCGGAGCAAATCAAGGAGCAGTTGGCCTTCTTCAAGACGAATACGTCGGCATACGGTAACCTTAGCGTGTTGAACCGCAGCATTATCGAAAGTCAGAACAACCGGACGATCACTCTCGTACGCCAAATTCGCGGCTTAACGTCTTCGGAGCCCCAGGGTATCCTCGCGATCGAGCTACGTTCCGCCGAGCTTTCGGAGCTGTGGAAAGGCATCGAGCTCACCAACACCGGCTTCTTCTTCATCGTCGACGAGCGAGGGCGGATCGTGTATCACCCCCAAAGGGAGCGGATCGGGGAAACCGTTCAGCCTGAGCTGAAGCGCAGCATCGTCGAATCGGGCCTGCAGTCCTTCGTCGCGGAGGAGAACGGAGAACGGCGTTTGTACCGGAGCCAGAAGTCCGCGTATTCGGGCTGGCACCTCGTCGTGTCGATGCCGATGGCCGAGCTGCGGAAGCCGGTGGATACGATTCGCGTCACTTCGATCGTTGTCGGTCTGTTTACGCTCGTTTTTGCGTTATGGCTGGCCTTCCGTTTCGGCAAGTCGATTACCGGGCCGATCCGGGCGCTGAAGGATGGCATGCGGGAGACCGAGAAGGGCAACTGGGCGACCATTCCGCTTCCCGAGCAGCGGCAGCGGGACGAAATCGTAGAGCTGATGATCCGTTACAATCTGATGGTCAACCGGTTATCGGAGCTCGTGGACAAGGTGTATCAGGCCGAGCTGAAAAACCACGAAATCCAGATGGAGCGGCAAAAAGCGGAGCTCCAATCGCTGCAGCTCCAGATCAATCCGCACTTTTTATACAATACGCTGGAGACGATTGTGTGCTATGCCTTCGTCGAGGATTCGGACGAAATTTCGGAGATCGTGCGCGCGCTGGCCTACATGCTGCGTTATTCCGTGCAAACGAATCTGGAGGAAATCACGGTAGCCAACGAGCTGAAGCACGTGCTTAACTTTATGATTGTACTGAAGCACAGGATCGGACGGGAATTTGAGATCGACGTCGCCGTAAAGCCGGAGTTGCTGCTTCACAAGATGGTCCGGCTGACGCTGCAGCCGCTCGTCGAAAACGTATTTCAGCACGCGTTCGAAGGCGGCGTGGAGGATTATCACTGCATCCGGATCGATGCGGGCGAAGGAGACGGTACGTTCTGGGTCAGCGTCGAGGATAACGGGAACGGCATGCCGGAGGAGCGTCTGGCGGAGCTCCGGGAGAAGCTGGGAGCGAACCGTCTTGTGGACGGAGGGGACGATGCGGCCGGCAAGAAGGGCGGAATTGGCATTGTTAACGTGCACAGGCGCATTCAGATGGTGTTCGGCGAGCAGTACGGCTTGCACATCGAGAGCCGGCTTGAAGAGGGGACGAAAGTGACGATGGTCATGCCTTCCACGGGCAGGCCGTCAGGCTGAAGGGTTACGGTTTGAGCTGATGCGGAGCGAAGGGGGGGATAAGGATGCATGTTGTCGTCGTCGAAGACGAGCCGATGATCCGGCTCGGGCTTGCCCGGATGGTCGAACGGTATGGGGCGGGAAGGATTCGCGTTACCGCCTTGGCCAATGGCGAGGAGGCGGCCGCTTGTGTGCGGGAGACTCCGCCCGAGCTGGTTCTCACGGATATTCGGATGCCTCGCATGGACGGGCTTGAGCTGTGCAGAATCATCTCGCAAACCCGGCCCTCCGTCAGGACGGTCGTCATCTCCGGCTACGGGGAATTTACGTATGCGCAAAAATGTCTGACATACGGGGTCAAGGAATACCTTCTCAAGCCGGTCACGCCTGGGGAGCTGTATTCGGTGCTGGATCGCGTTCTGAAACCGGCTCGGGCCGACGCGCCGTCCATTTCGGAATACGAGCAGTGGCTCGATTCGTTGGAGGAAGCAATCTGGAGCGCCGCCCCGGATACGGCTGCCGCCTGCTGGACGGAAGGGAAAGACCGGTATTTCGAAGAGAATGCTTCGCCAGAGCGGCTGAGCGCAGCCGTCAACGACGTGCTCCGCCTGCTGGTGAAGCGGCTGAACGCCAGAGACATCTTCCTCTTTCCCGAGCCTCCCGAGCGGCGAAATTTCCCTGCCCGGCAGGAAGCTCTGGCCTTTCTGGAGGAGGAGATTTTCAAACTGTCCGGGCTGCTGCAAACCTACCGCGGCGGCAACCTGAAGAACGTCTGGGAGGAAGCGAAAGCGTATATCGACCAACATCTGGCGACGGATATCAGCCTGGAGGAGGTCGCCGGGAAAATGGGTCTCGCACCGACTTACTTCAGCCACCTGTTCAAAAAGTCGACGAACGAGACGTTCGTGCAGTATCGGATCCGCAAACGGATGGAGATGGCCAAGCGGCTGTTGGAAATTCCCCATTACAAAGTGATCGACGTCTCCTTGGCCGTCGGCTACCAGAGCTATCCGCACTTCTCCATCCTGTTCAAAAAGGCGGTCGGCTGTTCTCCTTCCGAATACCGCCAATCGATCGGCATCAAGTAAGAGACGGTTTCTCCGCAAATATTTACAATCGTTTAACAAACCGGGACGTTCTGTGTTAACACTGGGATAAAACTCCCATAGTATAGTAGATCCAAAGACACGGAAAGTCAGGGATAGTCAATGACGATAGAACGAATGACAGAGCAACCGGCCGACGGTTCGGCGCTTCATAGCGAGTTGCAGCACATTTTACACCAACAAGCCGTAACGTCCGTGTATCAACCGATTATTTCACTGAAGGACGGCACCGTTTTCGGCTACGAGGCGTTAACCCGGGGACCGGAGGGCAGCACGCTGCATTCTCCGCTCAAGCTGTTCGCGGCGGCGGAGTCCGAGGGCTTGCTGTATCCGCTGGACCGGCTTGCGAGGGCCAAGGCGATTCAAGGCGCGTTGACCCGGACGGAGGAGGAGATGCTGTTTCTGAATCTGTCCGCCGAAATTTTGAACGATCCGCAGTTCGAGCCGGGCCGGACGCTGGAGCTGCTGGAGCAGCGGGGGCTGACGCCGGGGAACGTCGTGTTCGAGATTACGGAACGCAGCTCCATCGAAGATTTCGACGCGGCCAAATCGATTCTGGACCATTACCGCCAGCAAGGGTACCGGATCGCCATCGACGATGCCGGAGCGGGGTATTCCTCGCTGCAAGCCATTGCCGAGCTGCAGCCCGTTTTTATCAAAATCGCCCGCTCGCTTATCAAGGACATTCACCGCCACAAAACGAAGGAGTACATCCTCGAGACGATGCTGTCGTTCGCCGAGAAGCTGGGCATCCACCTGATTGCAGAGGGCATCGAATCGGCCGAGGAGCTGATGAAGCTTACGCGCATGGGCGTGCATTTCGGCCAGGGGTTTTTGCTTGGTCGTCCCGGAACGGAGCAAGCCCTGCTGCATCCGGAGTTGAAAAATTATATTCTGCTGCACCGCAAAATTGTCGAAACCGCGGGCAGCGTCTGGGCCATCGGCGATCTGTCGATCCCGTATCAATCCTTTGAAAACTCGACGCCCATCTCGATGGTCGCCGGGTATTTTAAGAAAAATGCAAACGCGCTCGGCGCGGCGGTCGTTTCCGGCGGAGTGCCCATCGGCCTCATTATGCGGGATCGCTTGTTCCAGCAGCTTGCGGGACAGTACGGGTATTCGCTGTTCTGGAACCGTCCGATCGATCAGGTGATGGATCCGTCGCCCCTCATCGTGGACGAGCAGATGTCGGTCGAGGAGGTGTCCCAGCTCGCGACTTCGCGGGACATTCAAAATTTGTACGATCTCGTGATCATCACCTCCAAAGGGCGGATGCTGGGGATGTCCTCCATAAGATCGATTCTCGAATGCATCACGAATGCCCGCATGGAAAGCGCCAAGGTCGCCAATCCGCTCACGGGACTGCCGGGCAATCTGCAAATTTACCGGGAGCTGAGCAAGCGGCTGACCGACAAGAAGCCGTTCTCGGTCATCTATGCCGATCTCGATTATTTCAAATGGTTTAACGACCGGTACGGCTTTCAAAAAGGCGATCAGCTCATTCAATTTACCGCCGACTGCATTCAGCAGGCGATGGGCGTGCTGGGGCAGCCGTTCGATTTCGTCGGCCATATCGGCGGGGACGATTTTATTGCGATTACGGCGAGCGAGGAGCCGGAGAAGCTGTGCGGCGAAATTTTGCGGCGGTTCGATGCGGGCGTCAAAATGTTTTACGACGAGGACGATTGGACGTATGTCGAGGACCGGCAGGGCAACCGGATCGATAGCGACGGCGTCACGCTGTCGCTGTCGCTTGTCATCTGCAAGGCGGCCGCCGCCGTAACGCCGGAGCAAATTTCCGAAACGGCGGCCAAGCTGAAGAAGCAGTCGAAAGCGCACCGCGGGAGCGTCTTCAGCACCGATGCGGTCGGCGTCCCGGAGGACGACGGGCCGATTGAAATTTAACCGAAGAGCTGGTGAAGCTGATCCAGCTGCTTGATCAGATATACCTTGCGTTTTCCCAGCCGCTGCTGGGAAATTTTTTTGTCTCCCAATTCGGCGGACGGATCGGCAGCTCCGGGATGAAGCCATACGGCATCCAGACCCGCCTTGACGGCGCCGCATACGTCATGCTTCCACGAGTTCCCTACCATGAGCGCCTGCCTAGGCGCAAGCTGCATCGTTTGGAGCGCCGTCTTGAAGAGATAAGGCGCAGGCTTCTTGTCCGCCGGCTTCTGCGCCGTAAAGACTCGTTCTTTGGGAAAATACGATTCCAGCCCGAACCGCTGCAGCATCATCAGCACTTCGCTGCGGGGGCTGTTGCTGATGATGGCGAAGCGGTACGTCCGGGACAGTGTCTCCAGCGTCTTTGCCGTCTGCGGCGCCATGGTCTTCGCCGATACCTGCAAGCGGCGGATATCCTGCATGAAGCCTCGCAGGATGCCGGAGGAAGCGGGAATCCTCAGCGCTTCGAAGGCTTCCCGCAGACATTGCTGCTGCAGCTCGTCGAGCTGCTTGAACGTCGTCCGGCCTTTTTTGCGCTGCTGCCAACGGGTGATATACTGCTCCCAAAGCGAATCCGCCTTCGGGCGGTCCTCCGCCGCCCACCTGGCCGAATAATCGCCCCACACCTCTGCGAAGCATTGTTCGAAGCTGAGTCCCTGCTGCACCAGCGTCTGATTGACATCGAAAAAAATCGCGCGTTTTCCGTTCAAACGAACCGTCTCTTTCATGAACCCAGCCTCCGATCTCCTTTCCGCTCGAAAGGTGCCGTCAAGGATCAAAAGTTAGTTCATTTTATGCGGCAAAAACGGCGCACACCCCTTTTTCGAGAAAGCTTTCCAAAGGTTTTTTTCTTATGCTGTCCTATGCTATCATGTATAGAGTAGGAAGACTGACGAATGGGGTGTATCCATTGTCCAAGCTTATTTTGATCGACGGGAACAGCATTGCCTACCGCGCTTTTTTTGCGCTGCCGCTGCTGAGCAATTCCAAGGGGCTGCATACAAACGCCGTCTACGGGTTCACCACCATGCTGCTCAAGCTGCTGGAGGAGCAGAAGCCGACGCACTTTCTGGTCGCATTCGACGCGGGGAAAGCGACGTTTCGACATAAAGATTACGCAGAATACAAAGGCGGCCGCGAAAAAACGCCGCCGGAGCTGTCCGAGCAGTTTCCGCTGCTCCGGGATCTGCTCGGATCGTTCGGGATCCGCCAGTTCGAGCTGGACGGCTACGAGGCCGACGATATCATCGGCACGCTGACGCGCATTGCAGACGAGAAAAGCGGCATCGAGGTCGTCGTCGTCACCGGGGACAAGGACATGCTGCAGCTTGCGAGCGGGCAGGTGACCATCGCGCTGACGCGTAAGGGCATCAGCGAGGTCGAGCTGTTCGATCCGGCCCACATCGAAGAAACGTATGGTCTGAAGCCGCATCAGATCATCGATCTGAAAGGGCTGATGGGCGATACGTCCGATAACATTCCGGGCATCCCGGGGGTTGGGGAGAAGACGGCGCTTAAGCTGCTGCACGAATACGGCTCGGTCGAGAGCGTACTGGAGAACGCCTCGCAGATTAAAGGCAAGCTAGGAGAGAAGGTCGCGGAGAACGCCGACAGCGCCCGGATGAGCAAGGAGCTTGCGACGATTTTTCGGGAGGTGCCGGTCGATTTTTCGTGGGATGAGCTGGCGTACCGCGGATATGAGGAAGCGGAGCTTGCCGAGATTTTCCGCAAGCTGGAGTTTAAGTCGTTAATGGAGCGGCTGCAGCTGCCCGCTTCCGGCGCTGGGGCGGCCGGGATAGTGGAGGAAGCCGGTACGGAGCCGCCGGCGGTGCTGGTCACAGACGACAAGCTGGCCGAGCTGATCGCGGCGCTGCCGCATGTCCGCGCGCTGCACGTGGAGGCGGCGGGCGACAATCCGCATAACGCCGAGGTGATCGGCGTGTCCTTCTATAGCGAAAAAGAGGGCGCGGAGCCCGTATGCTATTATGTGCCGGTGGGACGGCTTGAGCAGGAAAACGCTTCTGCGGTACGAGAGTGGCTCGCTTCGGAAGACAAGCAGGAGGTTTCCGTCTACGATCTGCACCGTGCCGTCATCGTGCTTTCTTGGCGCGGGATCGAGCTGGGCGGCATCGGCTTCGATGCGCTGCTCGCCGGCTATTTGCTCGATCCGACGGAATCGTCGCTGACGCTGGACGGCCTGACGTCCCGCTACGGACTGCGTCCGCTTCCGGCCGACGAGGAAGTATTCGGCAAGGGCGCGAAATTCAAGGTGCCCGAGGAAGACGTGCTGACCGCCTATTTGTGCCGCAAAGCCGCCGCGGTCCATCGGCTGACGCCGAAGCTGAAGGAAGCGCTAGAAACGAGCGAAATGCATCCGTTGTTTTACGAGCTGGAGCTTCCGCTGGCGCTCGTGCTGGCTTCGATGGAGCGCAAAGGGATCAAGGTGGACGCGGAGGAGCTCAAAGCCTACGGCGCGGAGCTTGGGAACCAGCTTGAGGGCATCATGCAATCGATCTACGACGCGGCTGGCATCGAGTTTAACATCAACTCGCCGAAGCAGCTGGGGGAAATTTTGTTCGAGAAGCTCGGGCTGCCGGTGATCAAGAAAACGAAGACCGGGTATTCGACCGACGCCGAAGTGCTGGAGAAGCTGGAACCGTACCATCCGATGGTCGGTCATATTCTTCATTACCGGACGCTGGCGAAGCTGCAGTCGACTTACGTGGAAGGCCTGCTTAAGGAAGTGCGTCCTTCTACCGGGAAGGTGCATACGTACTATAAGCAGACGATCGCAGCGACCGGACGTCTCAGCAGCCAGTATCCGAACCTGCAGAACATTCCGATCCGGTTGGAGGAAGGCCGTAAAATCCGCAAGGTGTTTTTCCCTTCCGAGCCCGGTTGGAAAATCCTGACCGCCGACTACTCGCAGATCGAGCTGCGCGTGCTGGCGCACATTTCGCAGGACGAGAAGCTGATCGAAGCGTTCCGCGAAAACATGGACGTTCATACGAAAACGGCCATGGACGTGTTCGGCGTCTCCGAAGCGGAAGTCGATTCGAATATGCGGCGTCAGGCCAAAGCGGTCAACTTCGGCATCGTATACGGTATCAGCGATTACGGGCTGTCGCAGAACTTGAACATTACCCGTAAGGACGCGGCGAAGTTTATCGAGCAATATTTTGCCGTGTTCCAAGGGGTTCGCCAATATATGGACGATATCGTGAAGAAAGCCCGAGAGGACGGTTACGTTACGACGCTGCTGCAGCGCCGCCGCTACCTGCCGGAGATTAAAGCCTCGAACTTCAACCTGCGTTCGTTCGCCGAGCGCACCGCGATGAATACACCGATTCAAGGCACGGCCGCGGATATCATCAAGCTGGCGATGGTCCAATTGGACAAGCGGATGAAGGAAGAGGACGTGCGCAGCCGCATGCTGCTGCAGGTGCACGACGAACTGGTGTTCGAGGTGCCGGAGGACGAGATTGACTTGATGAAACGAATGGTCGCCGAAGTAATGGAATCGGCCCTGAAGCTCGACGTGCCGCTGAAGGTGGACGTCGATGCCGGGGAGAACTGGTACGAGGCGAAGTAATCCGCCGGGCATCGTCCGGGCGGAATGGAGGAGGGGAAGACATCATGCCGGAATTGCCGGAGGTCGAAACGGTACGCCGTACGCTCAATCAACTGGTTATCGGCAAGAAGATCGAGCGCGTGTCCGTCCTGCTGCCCCGCATTATTCAGCATCCGGATGACATTCAGGCGTTTGCCGTCATGCTTGAGGGAGAAACGATCCGCTCGGTCGAGCGGCGGGGGAAATTTTTGCGGTTCATGCTTGACCGGTATACACTCGTCTCGCATCTGCGGATGGAAGGACGCTATGGGGTATATCGGTCGGACGAACCGATGGAAAAGCATACGCATGTCGTGTTTCATTTTACGGACGGCACGGAGCTCAGGTACAAGGACGTGCGGCAGTTCGGAACGATGCACGTCTATCCGAAGGATCAGGATTTGCTGGAGGCGCCGCTCAAGAAGCTCGGCCTCGAGCCGCTGGACGAGGCGTTTACGCCGGAAGCTCTCCGCGGAAAGATCGGAAAGCGCAAGACGAAGATCAAGCCGCTGCTGCTGAATCAGGAATACATTGTCGGCATCGGGAATATTTATGTGGATGAAGCTCTATTCCTGGCCGGTATCCATCCGGAGCGGGAAGCCCATACGCTGAGCGCGGCGGAATCGGCCAAGCTTCATGAAGCGATTGTAGAGACACTCAAGGACGCCGTGGCGGCAGGCGGGTCGTCCATCAAGTCGTACGTCAACGGTCAAGGCGAGATCGGAATGTTCCAGCATCAGCTGAAAATGTACGGCCGCAAGGACGAGGCTTGTCTGACTTGCGGCACGGCGATTGTCAAGACGGTGGTAGCCGGGCGCGGCACCCATTATTGTCCGGTCTGCCAGCCGCTGAAGCGCAAGCGCGGGAATCGGGAAGCGCTCGAAGGCTAACGGGTCCTCCCGGAACGGCAATACGCACCCTCCGCCCAGAACAGCCATATAGTATGGTGTGCAGTTACTGGTGAGGAGGGAACGTCATGTTGTCTGTCGTCTCGTTGCTTCTGCTTGCGTTTGCCGTCAGTCTGGACGGATTCGGGGTAGGCGTCACGTACGGTCTCCGCAAAATCCGGATTCCGCTCACTTCGATTGCGATCATCGCGGCTTGGTCGGGCGTTATCATTTACGCTTCGATGCAGATCGGCGTCTGGATGAGCCGTTTCGTCGACCCGGCCGTGGCGAAAGATATCGGCGCCGTGATTTTGATGGGGATCGGCTTGTGGGCACTGGTTCAGCTGGTCCAGCAAAGACGGCAGGAATTGCAATCGGGGCCGGCAAACGAGCCGCAGCCGCCAGTCCCCGCGCCGGGACCGGCGACGGCCAAGGAAGTATTTTATCTTGAATTGAAACGGTTCGGTCTGGTCATTCAAATTCTGCGCACACCGTCTATGGCGGATGTGGACCGTTCCGGCAACATATCGGCTTACGAAGCGACGCTGTTGGGTCTGGCGCTCTCGCTGGACGCCTTCGGGGCAGGGATCGGCGCCGCGCTGATCGGCTTCACGCCGTGGCTGACGGCGGCGGTCATTGCGCTGGCCAGCGGCACGTTTCTGGGAATCGGTCTGCAAATCGGATTGCGCTATGCGGAGCTGAAATGGATTCGCAAGCTATCCGTTTTGCCCGGATTTGTCTTGATCCTGATGGGCATCATGAAACTGTTCTGACCATACAACAACATCATCTTGGATATAATAGGGGAATGACCATGAACATCGGATTAACCGGGGGGATTGCGTGCGGCAAAAGCACGGTCGCCGAGATGCTCGTCCGGCGCGGTGCGCTGCTGATCGATGCGGACCGGATTGCGAGAGAGGTCGTGGAGCCGGGCACCCCCGTTCTGGCTGAAGTGATCCGGCGGTTCGGAGACGATCTGCTGCTGCCGGACGGCTCTCTTCATCGCAAAAAACTGGGCGAGCGGGTCTTCGGCAATCGCGAAGCGCTTCGCGATCTGGAAAATCTGCTGCATCCGCCCATTCGCGCATTAATACGCGGGAGAATGCAGACCTATGCGGCGGAGCAGCCGGACAAGCTGGTCGTCGTCGACGTGCCGCTCCTGTACGAATCGGGACAGCAGGCCATGTACGAGCAGGTGATGGTCGTCTACGTGCCGCGCGAAGTGCAGCTTCAGCGTCTGACGGCCCGGGACGGAATCACGGCGGAGCAGGCGGAGAAACGGCTGTTGTCCCAGATGCCGATCGAGGAAAAGAAAGGGCTCGCCGATTGGGTCATCGATAATTCGGGCACCCTGGAGGCAACGGAAAAGCAAGTTGAAGCTTTCTGGAACGAAAGGGGGCTATCATGAGCTTTTGGCGGAAAAAGCGGGTGTTCGCCTTGTTGCTGCTGACATTTGTTGTCTTTTTGTTCTTAAGCAGCACCTATGTGGGGCGCATGCTGTATCCGATCCGTTACGAACCGGAAATACGCCAAAACGCCGCAAAATACGATCTCGATCCTTTTCTGGTGGCCGCCGTCATTCGAGTGGAATCCAACTATTTGACGGAAACGGAGTCCAAGAAGGGCGCTTACGGAATGATGCAGCTTATGCCGGATACGGCGAATTGGATTATCGACAAGGCGCGTTTTAATGAAGAATTCAAAACCAGGCTTAACGAACCGGCTGTCAGCATCGAGCTGGGCTCATGGTATCTTAATTGGTTATTCAAGCAGTTTAACGGGAATCGTATAGCGGTTCTTGCGGGCTATAATGCGGGACATGGCAAAGTCAGCCGCTGGCTCCAGGAGAACGAATGGGACGGAACGCTCCAGAATGCGGACCGTATTCCTTACGGGGAAACGAGACATTACATACAGCGTGTAATGTATTATTATAACAAGTATATTAAATTGTATGGAGAAGAGTGGGGAGAGCGCGCCGCTTGACCATACAGGGCAAAGAAGTATCGGACAAGCCGCCTTGAACGGGAGCTTAAGCCCGATACTTCTTGCGTATTCTTCAAAACGTGTTATTATTTGAATTGACCGGCAAGAGACTGCTCGGCGATTTGCACCAGGCGACGAGTGATGTTACCACCGATCGCACCAGTATCACGAGTAGCCATGTGACCGAAGTAACCGTCCTGAGGGATCACGATACCGAGTTCCTGCGCTACTTCGTATTTCAGTTGATCCAACGCTGCATTCGCTTGAGGCACTACCAATTGATTGCTGCTACGGGATTGACCTGCACCCATGTCTGTTCACCTCCTTGTCGTTGGTAGTCCTATTATGTGCGATTGCCCGGACTTCATGACAGGGAGCTATTGGGAAATAGGGGGAGGAAGAAACGATCGATGAAATGTCCATATTGCGATTATTCCGGCACGAAGGTATTGGATTCGCGTGCCGCCAACGAGAATAAATCGATCCGGCGCCGCCGCGAATGCGAGAAGTGTCAGAAGCGGTTCACGACCTTTGAGATGGTCGAGGAGACGCCGCTCATTGTGATTAAGAAGGATGGAAGCCGGGAAGAATTCAACCGGGAAAAAATGCTGCGGGGCTTGATCCGCGCCTGTGAGAAACGTCCGGTATCCGTCGAACGGCTGGAGATGATCGTTTCCGAGGTAGAGAAACAAATCCGCACGACGGCCCATGCCGAAGTAGATAGCCGCGAGATCGGGGAGATTGTCATGAGCGAGCTGTATCCCGTAGACGAGGTTGCTTATATCCGGTTCGCATCGGTGTACCGTCAATTTAAAGACATCGATATGTTTATGAAAGAACTAACTGAGCTGCTCTCCAAGCACCAGGCCGGTGGAGAAGCGACTAAGCTGTAGTGGCTTGTTATTTTCAGAAAAATGCAACTTTAATTCTTTTGATTGACAAGCCCCTGAGGGCTATGCTATTATCAATTTTGTCGCCGCTGAAATAAATAAGAGCGACGAAACGAATAGCGAGGGGCCTTAGCTCAGCTGGGAGAGCGCATCGCTGGCAGCGATGAGGTCAGGGGTTCGATCCCCCTAGGCTCCATACTCGAAAATCCTTGATAAATCAGGGGTTTTTGCCATTGTTGCAGAACTAAAATTTGGTGCCAAAAATAGAATTGGTGCCAATTTGGTGCCAATTGATTTTTGGTCCCTCAACTTGTCCCAAAAAGTTTTTTGCCGAATTGGTCCGCTGTTTCTTTTTTCATATTGGGCAGTATATGACTATACAGATCAAGCGTGATTTTTACGCTAGCGTGGCCAAGGCGTTCCTAAACAATTTGCTCCAGCGCTAAGCTCTTTTACGTCGTGGGAAAGTGTTTGGACAATCGAAAGTGTTTTCTCTTCGAAATCTAAGTCTTTCCAACGTGCCCCTAAAATTTCTCCTTCCCTTAGACCGGCTGCATACGCTAAAAGAAAGGCAACATATTCAGATGGTGTACAAATTTTAAACAGTGCTCATCCGTTAAGTCGAGAAGCTCTATTTTTCCCAAAAAGGGGACAATGTGAAGCCGCGTCGGACGTTCGTAATTTTTAAATGTTGTTTTTTCGTCGACGGAATGTCTTGTCTTTTTGACTCCAGCCACGATTGCATGAAGTCAGCAACCGTCATCTTTGAAGGCTCTACATATGTTCCTTTATTAAGCGCGTTTTCAGCTTCGACCATAGCAGCCTGCGCTTCTTTTTTTGTTTTGAAGCCCTCGTTTCTTTTTCCTCTTCCTTTGCTTGCCCTTGCCTGCTTCAATTACATAGTACCATGGGTTTTTCTTTGCATTCTCGTCCTTATAAACTGGCATCTCCATCACCCTCCCGGTATTCCAGTATGTCCCCAATACCCACTTTCAGGAATGCACACAGCTTCAAGAGTTTCCAGATCAACCCTTTCGTCCCGAGGAACGGGGAAATTTTGACTTGCTTCGGAAGGCGATAAAAAAAGCACCCCTAAAGGTGCTGAAGAATTATTTGAGATATCACTGTGTGACATGAAAGGAAAAATCCCCAATATTAGTTTTTACAATCGTATCACCAGGAGCAACCCCATACACATCGCAGTAAAATATGTTGAGATACGAACGGCGGATTACTAGCTCGACCACGCCATACGGGCTAGAGGAGGCATTTTTAACGCCGTGTAACCTAATTTTTTCACCGACTTTTAGATTTAATTGTTTTACAGCTTGAGTATTGGCAGATTGTGTGGGAGCTGTAGGTACTGCTGCCGCGGCAACTCCAGTCACTAAGGATAATGTCAAAACAGCACTGGACAGAATTTTAAATGCAGTTTTCATAAAATCACTCCTTTGTATAATTTTACAAATCTATTATATCAAATGCTAAATGGATATACTATGAAATATTTATGAATATATACATATTTTGAATATTCAGTAACATGGGAGGGAAAGGAAAAAATCCCCACCGGCTTCACAAGGCTGGCGGGGATTTCGGTCTATTACTCTCTTGACAGCAGGGCAACCCGTTTAGCCGGACCGTATCATTTTATTTCGATGTGCGTAAATAACCTGAGCCGCTGCATTCTTTATCCCAATCATAGCCGTGTTATAATGAAACACGTGCATGAGTCGGAGATTGAAAAAGAAATAGCAAATATAGATGAGCAGCCTAACATAGGCAGCGGTACGACTCGTATGGCAGCTTGCGAACGAGGCATGGATTGACGAATATATATTAATCGTCATACCTGTCGTTGCAGGTAAGGGGAAGCCGCTATTTAAAGAGGTCAACCTATTCGGTCCTACCCTTAAAGATGCGACGGCATTTATATCGGGACAGGTTAACCTGCGCTACGAGTTAAAGTAGTGATGCAAATTCGGGAGACTACAAAAGAACCTTCAGCGTGGGTTGAAGGTTTTTCGTAATTGTAACCTCTTTTTTTCGGAATTTATTTTACCGACCCATGTCCGAAGACCGGCGCTAATTTTGATGCAGATAGTTGCTCGCTAAGGCCGAAATATTCGCAGAAATTCATAATCATCGGATTCCATTTCGAAGGATCGACATATTTGAGTTTGCATCCATTAGAAGCTCAGCTTCGATATGAACTTTTTCGATGCGTACTTCAATAGCGACAAGGGAACTCGGTTCTTCGAACGGATGGAGCTTTACCAACTTGGCTTCCAGATGGACGGGGCATTCTTTGACGCGCGGTGCATGGACGGCTCAGGTGAATTCTTTTTTGCTTGCACCGGTTCCGGTTACAAAACAATTATATTTCTCAATCATGCAAAAGACGGTTGGGCCGGATGACGAACCTCAGGCGCCGGTTGCGGATGTCTCGTGGAACGATGCGATCTTATTTTGTAATTTGCTTTCCCGGCACTCGGGGCTACAGGAATGTTACTCTATAAGCGATGATGGTGAAAGTGTCGTCTGGAACCCGGAGGCGGATGGCTATCGTCTTCCTACGGAAGCGGAATGGCAGTATGCGTGTAAAGCAGGAACGGGTGGCTACCGGAACGGCGAGCTTGATGAAATCGCTTGGTATGATGAAAACTCTGGGGGCATGGTACATCAGGTAAGTCAAAAGCGGCCGAATGCGTGGGGGCTCTATGATATGTTAGGAAACGTTTGGGAGTGGTGCTGGGATGTATACGATGCGAAAGTATACGGTTCCTACAGAATTTTCCGCGGTGGCAGCTGGGCCGAAGAGGCCAGAGGCTGTGGAGCGACGTGCCGCCGCCGCAGTCACCCTACGTTTCGAATAGATGATCTGGGCTTTCGTCTTGCCCGATCTCTGTAAGGTGGCGGAAAAGCAAGAGGCGGCGCGGATCATTTTGGATTCACTATACAACTATAAGAAGTAACGCAGCCGAAAAGGGCTGCGTTTTTGTATGGGCGAAGATCGGATCTGCTGACTTTTATTGGATCGTTTTAAGTTGGCTCGATATCGTGCCCAGGTGAATGGCTTCGTGAATCAGCGCAAAGTTGAATAATTCGCCGGCGGTGCTAAATTGGAACGGCCCCATCACAAACGGTGCCTCAAGCGCATTATCCAGCATTTCAGGCGTCAGCTCCGAGAAGCGGGAAAGCTGCGCCGTTAACCGTTGGAGCAGCTCGTCCTTAGATGGAGGAGTAGCGGTCCAATCCGAAGGCTTGGTTCCCGAGCTAAACAGCGTCTCGTAGTGTTCAGGAATGGCGGACGGTGAGCCGAAGCTAAGGGTAGAGTACTTATCCATCCAATAGATCACATGACCGATGTTCCATCGGATGGTATTGTTGAAGCCAGCCGGTTGAACGTCGAATTGTGCCTCCGAAATCCCTTGAACCTGCCCGATGACGACTTGACGCAGAACTTGACTTGTGTGAATAATCGATTGAGTCATGATTTAAGTGCCTCCTCAATGTATGGTTGATGTGGTTCACTTTCATAATCCAAGTGTAGCTTTTCATCCATGATGCAACAATCACGTAATTCCGATGCAAATGATCACTATAACTAATGACGGATCTGCACGATGTTTTTGATGCGCAAACGATGATTTTTACGAAGGAGTTGCGGAAGAATGGAACTCAGACAGCTTCAATACTTTGCTGCCATATGTAAGGAGATGCACTTCTCCAAAGCAGCCGAATCTCTCTGCACCACGCAATCGAATCTTAGCCAGCAGATCAAGTTTTTGGAGAACGAGCTGGGCCTTCCACTATTCGACCGCATCGGCAAACGGATCGCGTTAACCGAAGCAGGTCAAATCCTTTTGGAGCAAAGTGAGCTTATCTTTGAGCGGATAGATTATGTTCAGAGGGCGATCTCGGATCTGAAAAAGATGGAAGGCGGCAAGCTGGATATCGGGATACTTCCCGGCGATGGGGATTTGCTGTTTGACGCGTTGCTGGTCGATTTCCATCGGTCCTACCCCAAGCTTTCGCTTACCGTCACGGAATCGACGGAGGTGTATAAGGAGGTCGTCGCAGGCACGCGGGATCTTGGCGTTACAACGGTACCTGAGAATCCCGACGATCGTATTGTCATCAAACCGCTTTTTCACGAGGAATTTGCTTTGGCCATCCGATCGGATCACCCTCTGGCAAAGTCGAAGGCGATCCCGTTCGAACAAATCCAGCAATTGAAGCTGGTCATGTTCGGTCCCGAACACCAGATTACGAAGTTAATTCATTCTCATTGCCAGGAGAAAGGAATAGTGCTGGACAATCCCATCGTGACCTCAACGTTATCGTCGCTTCTTTTGCTGGTGGAGCAAGGGATTGGAGCCTGCATTTTACCCCGAATGCTATTAGATTATCTGGATCGTGAAAACATCACCGCCGTTACCCTGCTGCATCCTACCCCGAGTCAGGACATTTGTATCATTTATCGCAGGGACAAATTTTTGGGGCAGGCAGCAAGATTGTTCATGGAAGTCCTGCAATCTTTCATTCAAAATGTAGTGGATCGCACTAGCCGCTCGTTAGGGTGAAGCTAATTTTAGAATCCGGATGTGGAGGTGATTTATATGCGCCCAATCAACTTTGTTGAGCCGTATATGATCATTACAATTAATAAACCAAAAACAATGAATGAACTAAAAAGAATGTTGCTTGCATTAAAAAGGTGTGCAGAAGAAGATTCCAATTTTATGGTTTATTTAAATGAAACCAATAAGCAAACGATCATTGCAGGTAACGGGGAACAACATCTCCATAGCATTGTTGACCGTTTATCAAGCGAGTTTCATTTAGATATGGATGTTCTAAAGCCACAAGTATTATACAAGGAAACCATAAGAAAAACCGTAAGATCTGAAGGAAGATTTGTAAGACAGTCATCAAGTATAGGCAGATACGGCCATTGTTGGATTGAACTTGAACCCAAATTGCGTGATACCGGTAATGAATTTGTAAATAACATTGTTGACGAAAATGTAATACCGAGCGAGTATATTCCGTCTGTTCACGAAAGCATTCAGCGGGCTATGACTTGTGGGGTATTAGGTAATTTTCCGGTTGTGGATGTGAAAGTAACGTTATATAACGGGTCATTTCATCAATCTGATTCAAACCAAATGTCTTACAAGATTGCAGGATTAATGGCATTTAAGAATGGGATGAAACAAGCAGACCCCGTGATTTTAGAACCCATAATGAAATTAACGGTTGAAGCTGCAGAATGCAATTTACCTGATGTTATAAATGAAATACCCTCGATGTGGGGAAGAAAAGAAGAAATTGAATCGAAAGACGGGATCTCGATCTGGACTGCAGATGTTCCGCTAAGGGAATTGACGAACTTTACTGAAACGTTGAAGTTCAAAATCGGGGGAAGAGGGAGTTGTTCTGTAGTATTCGGATACTACGATGCAGTTCCAGAAAATAGGAAAGAAACGATAATCCATGAATCAAGCTTACGGGATGCTTATTATCAAGACTTATTTTTCTGGAGTAAATGGGGAAAGGAAGAAGAGGAACACCATTTAAACAACTTTATCGAATCGTTTTGGGAATAGTACATGTGATAGGCGGAGAAAGCGGTATTCACTGGAGAGCCGCAAGGACGGGAGTCATGGTAACGAATCCATACGTGCCGGATCGCGGCGACTTGGTATAGTTGCAATTCAACCCACATGCAGGTCATGAGCAAGCCGGGAAGCGTCCCGCCTTAGTTATTTCACCAGATGTTTTGCCTTCCGAGAGGTTCTTCGGAAGGCATTTTGGCTTGGGATATGCACAGAGGGATCAAATGGACCGGAAAAGCATTATCTGCTCTTAACCATCTCAATGAACTTCCGGTGAGCTTTTGACAACCATTTGTTTTTATGGTGAATGATTTGCGCGTAAAACATTAGATTTTCACAAGCGGATTCTATCACTTTCATTTTTTTGTCGTGCAGCAGCGCTTCCACACTGATGGAAGGCATTAAGCTAATCCCTAACCCGCTTACAACGCACTCTTTCATCGTCTCCATGCTGTTAAATTCCAGGTAATTACACGTATCTATTCCTTTCTGAATTAAGTACTCCTCAAAAAATCGCCTTAACGAACAATTTTTCTCGCTAAAAATGATACACTCGCCATTTGATTCTTCGATCGTCTTTATGGAATGATTACTTTCTCCTACAAAGACTAACGGTTCTTCCGAGTAAATTTCTGTAATGAGCTGCGGATCGCATACCTGCGGTTCTAAGGTGATTGCAATGTCTAACTCTCCGGAGTGGAGTCTCTGTCGTAAGGCGGAACAATGATCGTTAATAAGAGAGATTGTAACCTCAGGGTACTTCTTTTTATACTTTGATAGCATGGGCCCTAGTTTGTATACGGTTAAGGTTGCTGATGCGCCAATGCGGAGTTGGCCTTTGACTGTAGAGTCATCGGAAGAAATTTGTTTTATTTTTGAATATGCGGTTAGCAATTCTACTACATAATGATACAGTTCCTCTCCAACCATGGTGAGTTTGATTTGTTTTCCTAATCGGTCGAACAATGGAACCCCGATTTCATGCTCGATTTGCTGAATATGAGAAGTAATCGTGGCCTGTGAGTACTGAAGAGCGTGAGCAGCTTTTGTAAAGCTATTTAATTCCGCAACGGCTTTAAAGGATTGAAATTGACGAATGTCGATTTTTATCCCCCCCCCCATAGATGTGTATTGTTATCAGAAATTCTAAATATAAAGTTTAGTTATTTCAATTTTACTAATGATTCATTGTATCATATGATTCTTACAAAAGGAGATGAACGATATGAAAAAAGTATGTTTACTTTTACCGAATGGTTTTGAAGCTGTGGAAGCAAGCGTGTTTACAGATGTGATCGGATGGAACAAGGATGAGGGGGATGGAGCGACGCAGCTCGTTACCGTCGGAACGCGAAAAGAATTAAAATGCACCTGGAATTTTACCGTCATCCCCGAAAAGGTAATTTCAGAGGTGACCGTCCAGGAGTTCGATGCGCTGGCGCTGCCTGGCGGTTTTGAAGAGGCTGGATTTTATGAGGATGCCTTTCGTCCCGATGTCCTAGAATTTATACGTGAATTCGACCGGCAGGGAAAAATCATTGCCTCGATTTGTGTAGGGGCTTTACCGCTTGGCAAAAGCGGCATTCTGCAAGGAAGACAGGCGACGACCTACAATCTGAATAACCGCAAGCGGCAGCTGCAGCTGGAAGCCATGGGAGCCCACGTCATTCCGGACCAGCCCGTCGTAAGAGACGGAAATATCATTACTTCTTTTAACCCATCGACCGCATTCGCTGTAGCCTTCGACCTTCTAGAATCTCTTACTTCGACGGAAAATGCCAACAACGTGAAAAGGCTCATGGGATTCCTCGCATAACTTCAGACCGCACGCCACAAGAAAAGAACCCCGAGCTTAGAACAAGTTCGGGGTCTTGAAATTTTTATTTAATGGAGGCTTCATAAATGTCCTGAACGGATTTGGACAGCAGTGCGTTGAACTCCTCGTCAGTTTGCCCGGCGGTGAGGTCTTGCGATAAAGCACGCGAGAAGCTTGCGATCAATCCGTGATTTTGCGCCAGCTTTTCGTTGGCTTCCGCTTGCGAATAGCCGCCTGACAAAGCCACAATCCGTACGACATGCGGGTCCTTCATCAGATCGCTGTAGAAATTGTTTTCCGTCGGTATGGAAAGTTTAAGCATAATCTTTGCGTCTTTGTCGAGGGCGGATAATTGAGCGGAAATTTCGTCCTTCAACAGTTTTTCCGATGCTACTTTATCCGCGCTGTAAATATCCACTTCCGGCTCGATGATCGGAACCAGTCCCATCTCCACGATTTGTTTCCCGATGGCAAACTGCTGCTCAACGACTTTTTTGATTCCGGCCGGATTCGCTTCTTTAATCAGGGAGCGCATTTTCGTCCCGAAGATGTTTCGTGCAACCGCCCGTTTCAGAAGGTCGTTTAAATCAGGCATCGGTTTCATGAGCTGAACCCCGTCTTCCAGATCGGCAAGCCCTTTATCCACTTTCAGAAAAGGCACGATCCCTTTCTTCTCCCAAAGATAATCGGCCGTCAATTGGCCGTCAATGGAGCGGTCCATCGTGTTCTCAAATAAGATCGCGCCCAAAATGTACCGGGAATCAAAAGCGGGACTTTTGATAATTCGCGTTCTCATCTCGTGAACCAGAGCATACATCTCTTCTTCGTTGGAGTAGCTCGATTCTTGGACGCCGTACTGGGCCAGCGCTTTAGGGGTGCTGCCGCCGCTTTGGTCCAAGGCCGCGATAAAACCTTTTCCGGTATGGATTCTCTCCAATTGTTTTGTATTCATGAATGCTTCTCCTTCCTTATTGTGGACTGAATAACATTTTGAATTCTTTTATTATAGCACTTTTAGTTGCAAACATACATTGATGAAGATCACCGGGGTGCCGGAAAGGGGCGCAAAAGGGAAATACAGTGAAACTGTCGAACATAATATGAAACGTGACCGCCACCATTGACTTCGTAGAAACGGTGATAATGATGTCTATCCCAATTGTGTCTACCAAGCTATATATCCCTCCTCTCCGGGCAAAAGCTGTCCCCCGTCCCCGCCTGATCGAGCGTCTGCATGAGGGGATGCACCGCAAGTTGACCCTCATCTCCGCTTCGGCTGGGTGTGGTAAAACCACGCTAGTCAGCGAATGGCTAGCCGGTTGTCCGCAATCGGCGGCGTGGCTGTCACTGGAAGAGGCGGATAGCGATCCGGCGCGCTTTCTGACTTACCTTTTGGCTGCTTTGCAGACGATCGGGATCAATAGTGGAGAGGGCGCGATTGGTATGGTCCAAGCCCCTGGCCCTCTGCCGATGGAAACGATTTTGACAGCGGTACTCAATAAAATCACCGCCATTCCGGACCATTTCATTCTCGTCCTAGACGATTACCATGTGATAGATTCCAAACCGATTGACGATGCCATCGGCTTCCTGCTGGAGCGCATGCCGGTACAGATGCATCTGGTCATCGCCACGCGCGAGGACCCCGATCTGCCCTTGGCACGTATGCGTGTCCGGGACCAATTGACTGAAGTGCGTACCGCTGACTTGCGGTTTACATCCTCCGAAGCGGCGGAATTTCTGAGCCGGGTCATGGGTCTCAGCCTTTCGCAGGAAGATGTTGCCGTGCTTGAATCCCGTACGGAAGGCTGGATCGCCGGTCTGCAATTAGCCGCGCTCTCCATGCAGAGACATAAAGACGCCTCCAGCTTGATCCCATCCTTTACAGGCAGCCATCGTTTCGTGCTGGACTATCTGGTTGAAGAAGTGCTGCAGCAGCAATCCGCAAGCGTACAGGCTTTTTTGCTGCGCACGTCCATCCTCGACCGGTTGTGCGGCCCGCTGTGCGATGCCGTTCTCCGCGGGGGAACCGACGAGCTTCTCTCCGGACAAGAAACCTTGCAATATCTCGAACGCGCCAACCTGTTCATCGTTCCTTTGGACAATGAGAGGCGCTGGTACCGTTATCACCATCTCTTTGCGGATTTGCTGCGGCAGCGATTGTACCAAACCGTCGGTTCGTCCAAAGGGGAAGAGAAGCGGGACGTGGCGGAACTGCATCTGCGGGCCAGCGAGTGGTACGAAGACCATGGCCTGGAGCTTGAAGCTTTTCAGCATGCGGCTGCCGCCCATGATGTGGAACGCGCCGTACGCCTGATCGAAGGGGAAGGAATGCCTTTGCTCTTCCGTGGCGCGATAGCCCCTGTTCTGAATTGGCTGGATTCGATGCCGAAGGAAGAGCTAGACGCGAGGCCCGTGTTGAGCGTCATGCATGCCTCTGCCTTGCTGATGGTCGGTCAACCGGCAGATGTGGAACGGAAACTGCAAGCTGCCGAAAAAGGGCTTCAAAGTGCCGCGCAGGACAATAAGACCCGGGATCTAAAAGGGCATATCGCCGCCATACGCGCCACGCTGGCTGTCAACGCGCACCAGGCCGACGCCATCATTGCCGAGTCGCGGCGGGCCTTGGAATATTTGCACCCGGACAACCTGCCTGTCCGTACGGCGACAACATGGACGCTGGGATATGCTTACCAGCTCCAGGCGGATCGTGCGGCGGCAAGCCAAGCCTATACCGAAGCTTTATCCATCAGCCGGAGGATCAGGCATTTGATGATCACACTGATGGCTACACTCGGACTAGGGAACATCCAGGAAATGGACAATCAGCTGTATGTGGCGGCTGAGACGTATCGGCACGCTCTGCAATTAGCCGGCGATCCCCCTCTGCCGGTTGCATGCGAAGCGCATCTGGGCTTGGCCCGTATTTTTTACGAATGGAACGATCTGGATACCGCGATGCACCACGGGCAGCAAGCTGTCCAACTGGCGCAGCAGCTGCAGCACACGGACAGAGTCGTTGCAGGCGAGGTGGTTCTCGCCCGACTGAAGCTTGCACGGGGAGAGGTGACCGAAGCGGCCGCTTGCTTAGCGAAGGCCGAGCATATCGCCCGCCGGCAAAATTTCGTGAAACAGACGCCTCAAATTGCTGCCGCGCAGGTGCTTGTTTTGCTTCATCAGGGCCAGGTGGCGACCGCGGCTCATCTGGCGCAGAAGTACGAGCTTCCCGTCAGCCAGGCGCGGGTTCATCTGGCACAGGGAGAGGCGTCCGCGGCGCTGGGACTGCTGGAGCCGCTGCGAGAGCAGGCAGAGGTCAACGGATGGGAGGATGAGCGGCTCCAAGTCATGGTTCTGCAAGCCGTCGCTCTGCATACGCAAGGTGAAAAGATCAAGGCTGTGCAACTGCTGGTTGAAGCTCTGACCATAGCCCAGTCCGGTGGTTGTATTCGGACCTTTGTCGATGAAGGCATTCCGATGAGAAGGCTGCTGCGCGAAGCGGTTACTCATGAGAGGATGCCGAATTATGCGGGTAAGCTGCTCGAAGAATTTGAAGCGGAGGGATTGAACGGTGAAAGCAAATCCGATCCGCGCCAAGTCCGGACAGACAAATCCCTGATCGAACCCCTGAGCACGCGGGAGTTGGAAATATTGCAGCTCATCGCCCAAGGACTCTCGAATCATGAGATTAGCGGGCGGCTTTTCCTCGCGTTAAGCACGGTGAAAGGGCATAACCGGAGTATTTTCGACAAGCTGCAGGTAAAGCGGCGTACCGAAGCTGTGGCACGCGCCCGCGAGTTGGGGCTGTTGTAGGTTCGAAATCGAATTCCAAGAAAGCGTTGGCTCCGAACGGACAATACATCTCCGTCGCGGGGCAAGGAGTAGCGAAGGTCCGTACGGAAGAGATATTGCTCCTCAAAGAGCTGATGGAAAAGGGAGTACTAAAGCCGGTCATAGATCGGCGCTACTCGTTCGAACAAATAGCCGACGCACACAGGTATGTCGAAACAGGACATAAGAAGGGGCGCGTAGCCATCAAGGTGGGGCAGGATCGTGAATTGTGATGAGGCCATGTAAAAGGAGAGTGACAAACGGTGTCCAACAACGAACTTCTGATACGGCAGCACGAGCTGCAAATCGAAGCGAGAGCTGTAGCGAAGGAATTGAAAATCGACGAGTTGCTATCTTCGGCGGGCCAGCCGGTTCGAGTCGGCAGTGCTGCTCTCGGGCTGATGGTGTGGAGAGATCTGGATATTACCGTTGTATGCTCCAAGCTCAACATTGATGTAGTAACTCAGATCGCTTCCGAACTCATGGTTTGCCAAGGGATGCGAGAGGTGCGGTTCCTGAATGACTCCGGCGTCTGGAATACGGATCCCAGCTATCCGGACGGACTGTACCTTGGATTAAAGTATAGAGCGCTGAGCGGTATGGATTGGAAGCTCGATATTTGGTTCGTCGACGAACCGGATAGACAGCCTGATCTCAAGCATATTAGGACGATGCCTGACCGGCTTACCCCGGCGCTGCGGGAAGCTATTCTGACCATCAAAGATAGCTGGGCCACGCGAGCTGAATACGGAAAAGAAGTGAAAAGCTACGACATTTATATGGCCGTATTGGACGATAACGTGCGAACACCGCTTCAATTCCAGGAGTGGTTAAACAACAAAAACGAAATTCGGTGAACTTTCGTGAGCTTGTTGAGAAGTGGGCTTTTACAAAAATAGAGATGCAAACGGAGGTGGGGTATCCACTGGAGAAGCGATAGCGGCCGCCTTTGTCATCGGGAAATGTCCGCTAACAAGCGGCCTCCAATCAAATTTCCCGATGACAACAGCGGTCGGAAGTGGATATCCCATCCCCTCGTAACCTCTATTATTTTTATTGATCTCTTTTCTCAACAGCCTGCCGAAATTCGGTGAACTTTCGTTATAATCGATTTTGCAATTGCGATCAAGGCCGATTTCTTTTATAATGGCGGATGAATGGAGGCGGTTAAAATGGCAAAGTATTTTGCCGGAACAAGAAGCAGCTCATGCAAAGCCTAACATTAGGGCGATACTTTGCATGGGCCGGTTGGTTATTTCGTTAACCTTGTCGCCCGAGAAAGCTTGGATCGGTTCTAATCATGGGCTTTGCACCTATTTTTGTATTCATCAAAAATAAGGGGCTGAAAGCAAATGGTCAAACCATTCCCATTCATTAGAAACCATCAATATAATTTCATCAAAAAGCAGGTCGATCTGCTGGAGCGTGCCTGCAATTCCGTTACCGATCCGAAAGTGGTGGAATCAGTAAGATATAGCGTTCACTTCAATATTATGGAAGCATTCCCGGATACCGCCGAGCTTCAAAGGCAAGTGTTGGAAAAGGCTTCAACGTTGCGTACGGAGGGAGAATTCCGGCATTATTTGCATTCGTTGGAGCCTTATTTGGTTCAGTTTCCGGAAGTGACAGGAAAGCAGCTTGCCAAGCTGTTCCCCAAAAACAAAAAGCTGAAGCTTCCCGATTTAACCGCGATCGATTACCGTCATGTGACTTATCTTGGCTGGGTGGACATCGCGACAAATAAATTGTTCATCGTGTACCGTCCGGACGGGCAGCTCGTCGGCATCGAAGGAAGATATATCCCGGCGAATAAAGGCGTATGCTTTTTGTGCAATCGGCATGCGGAAGTTGCGTTGTTTTCAGCGGTCACCAGGTCGAAGCCGGCGAACGCTTCGTCCGACTACTATAAGGCGATCGGCAACTACTTGTGTGTGGACAGCGAGGTTTGCAACAAGAACATTACGGATGTCACCGCGCTTGTAAAGTTCGTTCGAGAGGTGGTGGGCACCCATGAATCGTAATTGGGTTCTCGTATCCATTCTCATCGTCATGTTCTTGAGCGCGATGGAAGCGACGATCGTCACCACGGCGATGAAATCCATCGTCGACGATTTGAAGGGCATGGAACTGATGAACATGACGTTCTCCGTTTACCTGCTCATCACGGCCGTCACCACGCCGATTTACGGCAAGCTCGCGGATCTGAACGGCCGCAAGCGTATTCTCATGATCGCCATCGTCGTGTTTTTGCTTGGCTCCGTCCTCTGCGGGGCGGCGGCAACGATGCTGCAGCTTGTTATTTTCCGGGCCGTGCAGGCGCTGGGCGCCGGGGCAATCTTTCCGATCACGATGACCATCATTGGCGACATCTATACGCCGGAGGAACAGACCCGGCTGCAGGGGATTTTCAGCAGCGTATGGGTTCTGTCCAGCATCGTCGGCCCGTTGATCGGAGGGTTGATCGTCCAATTCGCCGACTGGCGATGGATTTTCTTCCTCAACCTGCCGCTTGGTCTGGCGTCGCTGCTGCTGCTATCGTTCGCGTTCAAGGAGACGTTCCGGCCGGTGGGCAGATCCATCGATTGGATCGGGGCGGTCTCATTCCTGGCGAGTATTTCGTCGCTGCTCATCGTGCTGCTGTTCGGGGGAGAGAGCGGCTTCCTTTCGCCGGTTAATCTGCTGTTCGCAGCTATGTTCGTGCTGTTCGGCATCGTTTTTGTGGGGGTCGAGCGGCGCGTATCCGAGCCGTTCATACCGCTGGAGCTGTTTCGGAACAGGGTTGTCCTGATTCCGAACCTGTTCAGCTTTGTGGCGTACGCCTTTCCTATCGCGACGACGGTGTATTTCCCGATTTGGCTGCAATCGCTCAAGCATCAGTCGCCGATCGTGTCGGGCTTCGCTGTCGCCATTGCGACGGTCGGATGGCCGCTCGGCGCGACAGCCGCAGGTAAACTCATGAAACGGTTTCCGCCCAAGCGGGTCTCCGTCCTCGGAGCAGGCCTGCTCATGTTCAGCGGGGGGATGCTGGCAACGATCACGACGGCAACACCGGTGCCGGTGTTCTTCGTCATCATGCTTCTGGCGGGTTTCGGCCTCGGTGTTAGCCGAACCGTGCTAGCGATTCTGATGCAGAACGCGGTCGAGAACCGCCAGCGCGGCATCGCCATGTCGACGAGCGCACTCATGAATACGTTAGGTCAGACGGTGTTTATTGCGATTTTCGGCGTCGTGTTTAATGCATTCGCGTCCACTGGCGAAGCCGCGGATCTGGCACACGGCATTCACGTCGTCTTCGTCTTCGTCTCCGTCGTTACGGCTTTGGCCTTTCTGGTCTCGCTGGGGCTTCCGGACATTTCCAACCGGGAGCTGTTCGGCAGCGGAAAAGGCGCTGCGGTGCAAAAGAAAACGTAAGCAAATAAGGAAAAGGCAGTTTCAGGGGGGATGTCACCCCCGCTGCCTTTTTGCTTTTTGATCAAACTAACCATTTCGCGGATTGACAGCGCCGGATTTGGAAAATATAATGGTCATAGCAACTATAATCATGTCGACTATGATGGAGGCTGGCATTGGAATTAGAAAAGTATATCGGCGTTATCGTACACCGCGCGGATTTGAAGCTTAACAATTATTATCAAAAGGTCGTTAACCCTTTCGATATTACCGTGGATCAGTGGGAGATATTGGTCATTCTCTGGGAAAAGGAGGGGATCACCCAAAAAGAGCTTGCGGAAAGGCTGTACAAAGATCAGACGAACATTGCCCGGATGCTGTTCAAGCTGGAAAAGAAGGGCTTCGTTCATCGCGTCACCCACGAGACGGACCGCAGATCGCTACGGGTATATTTAACGCCAAAAGGCAGAGAAATCAAAGAGGACATCCTTGCTCCGTCGATCGAAGCTTATAAGAAAACGGTCGAAGGTTTGTCGGAGGAAGAAGTCGAGACCTTTAGAAGAATCCTTGCCGTTATGTATAATAACGTGAAGGATTTGTAGAGATTTGTCCGTTTTACTGCTTTGAGTTTTTTTAATCATATATTTGCTATGGCAATTATGGACAAGACTATTTTTTAGGTTCTTTAAGGCAGCTTAGGTGTTAACAGCTACAACTTTTTTTAGTTTTTATACTTGCTAAAGCAACTAATGTTCTAGCAAGTAGATGGAGGGATAAGAGAATGGAACAAGGTGAAAGTAAGGCAGCTATTTTTGACTCGCGTTACCGGGCGTTGACCATCGGTATCATTTTGGCTGTGACTACCGTAGCGTTCGAAGGCCTGGCGATTACGACCATCGCGCCGGATTTGGCGCAGCATTTGAACGGTATTTCGTTATACGGCTGGATCTTCAGCGCATTTCTGTTGACGCAAATTTTGGGCACGATGGTCATCGGTCAGCAAATCGGCAAAATCGGCGTGTATCGCTCTTTTTCTTTGTCTATCGTTATTTTTGTGGCCGGTATTTTGGTTGCCGCCACCTCCGTGAATATGCCGATGTTAATCGCGGGGAGAGCGTTTCAAGGCTTTGGCGCAGGCGCTATTGTCACATGCGTGTACTACAGCATTACCTTAAGCTATCCCGATGCGCTAAGGACGAAAATTTTGGCCGCATTTTCCAGTGCCTATATTTTGCCGGCGTTGATCGGTCCTTATATTGCCGGCCTGCTGGCCGAATATGTCTCGTGGAGATTCGTGTTCTGGCTTGTATTGCCTTTGATCGCATTGGCCGTCTTGCTGACGCTTCCTTCCTTTCGCAAGCTTCAAACGGCTAGCACTCCGGTTCAGAAAAGCGGACGCAAGGAAGGATACGCTGTATTGCTGACGGTAGGTACGGGTCTGCTGCTGAGCGGGCTGGGCTTTGTTTCCGATTGGAAGGGCATTGCGCTTGCACTTATCGGGTTGATCGTCATGGTCCGTCCACTACAGCAACTGCTCCCTGCAAGAACGTTCTCCGTCAAAAAAGGGCTGCCCGCCACCATTGTGTCAAGAGGGCTGTATGTTGCGTGCTATGTTGCTGTCGAGAGCTATGTCGTCTTGGCTCTGACGGAAGTCAAAGGCTTGCCCGCAGACCTTGCCGGGCTGATCGTCGCCGCAGGTGCGTTAAGCTGGTCCACCGCAGCGTGGCTGCAATCCAAACTGGACGAAAAGGATAACGGCCGGGGCAGAAAAAAACGGATTACAGCGGGTATCGGCTTAATGATCGTCGGCGTATCGCTGGTCATCACGGCTGTAGGATTGGAGAGCGGGGGAATTGAGTTTGCCGTCATCTCACAAATTTTTACCGGCTTCGGCATTGGGTTGGCCAATCCGACGACAGGAGCCATTGCGCTGCAGCATGCCCGCTCAGGCGAGGAAGGCGAGATTTCCGCGTATCTGCAATTCGTCGACGCTTTTTGCCCGGGGGTGAGCATCGGAATCGGCGGAGCTTTAATCGCGGTAAGCGGGCATTTTGGCCAAGGCATCTTTACGGGAATCATGCTGGCCTTATTGACTCAGCTGCTCTTCATCGTCCTGAGCTTTCTCATATCTTTCCGTATTGCCAAGAGAGCCGATTAACCTTCTACAAAGAGCTTCTTGGTCAGCACGGAGGCTAAATGATCGACAGACATCACTTGAATGCCAATCAGAGGCGCGATCTGGCTCCAAATCGAAGAGCCGTGGTTCGATAAAATAACCAGTCCCATCTCTTTTTCGCGGTTAAAAGTAATAAAGGAACTCGATCCATACGTTCCTCCGTTGTGCCAATGCGTAGTCGTGCCGTCCTTTTCTTTGTACCTCATCCAACCGAAACCGATCCCGATCCCTCGGCCCGGCATTATGGCATAATGCTCCTCTAAGCATTTCGCAATCGCCGGGCCGAGGGGAGCATCGAAATGGCTTAAATGCGCATCCAAATAGTTAAGCATATCGGTTATCGTCGAACGGCCCGCCCCTGCGCCCCCCAGCGTATCAAGGAAGTCCCAATGCTGCATAGGCTTGCCTTTGGAATTGAACACGGGAAGAAGCTGTCCGGCCGGCTGTCGGCTCATGCCTGTTCCGGAATCCGTCATGCCAAGAGGGTTAAATATATGTCCGGCCAGCGCTTCATTCAAGCTCATGCCCAACCGTCTGGAAAGCAGCCAGCCAAGTAAGCCGAAGCCATAATTGGAATAGCGGTGCTTGCTGTTCTTCTTGGGACTCTCCGACAAAACAGCCTCGATTAAGCGGGCATCGTCATAGTTCGCGTAAGGATTCAACCGATCGGTTATGGCGGCTCTAAAATTCCCCGGTACATCGGGTAGGCCGGCGGTATGCGTAACAAGCTCCAACAGCGTGGTTTGATTGGCAAATGAGCTGGAAGACCATTCCGGGACGAAAGCCGAAAGCCGATCGGAACGGCTCCACATCCCGTTCTGTTCTCCTATTGCGAGTAATAGGCCGACCATGGTTTTGGTAATCGAGCCGATCTCATAGATCGACTTCGTGCAGTCAACTTCCTTGGATTGTTGCCCAGTCCATATCGTTCGTGCGGATTTCCGGATCAAACCGACCGTTAAACGATGTGTCGGGAGATTCGCCCATCGGTGAATGCGTTTCTGAGACATGATATTTGCCATAACGTTATCCAAGCTAACTCACCTCGATTTGCGTTTTTTATTTATGATATTGTTATGATATCACTTTTAGTAGTTATTTACAATTAGTACATAGAAAAATAAACGTCGTCCTTTCACAGGACGACGTCAGGCTGTTGAGAAACTCTAGAAGTAGAAAATCTCAGACAAATAGAGGTGGGGTATATCCCGTAAGAGTTTACGTCCGCCTTTGAAACCCGTGAAAATACCGCTAATTGTAATCAAGTTCACGGGTTTCAAGAGCGGCTGGAGGGATATACCCCACCGGCGTATGCAGAGAATTTCTACGCGAAGCGGGTTTCTCGATAAGCTCGGCT
>NZ_JTHN01000007.1 GCF_001399685.1 Paenibacillus sp. A3 | reverse complement strand
ACTCCAGCCACATCGCTCCGGACGCTTCCCAGCGGTTCTCCGCGACGCGCCGTTTGATTTTCTCGTAGATGGCCGGGTAGTCTTCCTTCAAATAAGCGTAAAGCTGCGGCTGGGATTGGAAAAAGATATATTCCGGATAGCGGTCCATCAGCTGCAGCACGGTCGACCAGGAGCGGGCAGATTTCTCGCGCGTATGCTTCAATCTCCACAGCCAGGCGACGTCGATATGGCAGTGTCCGACCGCCGTCACTTGAGGCCGCGCCCCGCGCGGCAGCTCTTCCAGCCGCTGCTTGAGCAGCGCCAAAGCCTGCTTTGCCGCAGCGTAAAAAGCCTCCGAGCCCGGCGCTCGCCAATCCAGCAGTTGGATCGCATCGTCGAGCGCCGACAGCATGCCGTGCTTCTCGTTGCTGCGGTCCTCCAGGCAGCGCACCGCTTGCAGCACGTGCAGAGCCGTATAGTACAAGTCGTCCGTGGCCGGGTCGAGCCAAGCGATGTCCAGTTCGTCGATCCGGTGATCGAACGGCTGATGCCCGGCGTCCGGCGGCGTCAAGCCGCTCCAGGCTTGAACGACCAGCTCCGCGCTGCCCTTATTGACTGCTTCGGCCGGGATAAACAGCTCCCCATGGTTCCGGTCCAGCGCCTGCGCTGGCTGCCCGTTCAAATAAGCGAGCGCCTCGTAGCCGCTGCAATTGCCTCCGCCCGTGTTGCCGAGCCGGATCAGGCCTACGACGTCCCGGTCCTTCCATGCTTCCGGGAACGTCAGCGCGCCAACGAACCAAGCGGTCTGGTCGCGTCCTCCCCAGCGGATGCCGACCGATACCGGTATTCCGGCTTGCTCCCGAGCCTCCTGCGGGGAAGCGGCTTGCTCCACCATACGAATGCCGGTCAACGGGAAGCGATCCCGGTATCTGGCGTGCGCCAAATCGTTGATGCGGCGCTCTAGCTTTTCTTGTTCGAATCTCATGTCCGTTCTCCTTTTCTATCGCTAAGATATACCTACAATGTACGATATATCAAATATATTATCAATATGCATATTTGCTGTAAAATTTTAATCGTACGCACGGCAAAAAGCCCCGCGAAGCATGTATCTTGGCGGGGGCTTGCAAACGTAGCATGTTAAAGAGGAAAGCAAGTGTTAATAAAGTTCCGCTCCCGCAACGCAATCTGCCACGGATTCACTGAAAGCTAGGACGGCTTTACGGGACCGGTCGACCCTCTTACGACCAGCTCCGGTCTTAAGATGATTTTCATATATTGCCCGTGGTCCTTCTCTTTGTCCTGCGGGCGATCCAGCAGCCGGATCAAAATTTCTGCGGCTCGGCTTCCGATCTCCCCTTCCGATTGGGCAACGTGCGTATACCGTCCGGGCTCTTCCAGCCCCGGGGAAGGATCGTCGAACGTCAGGATGGACAGATCGTCGGGCACGCGAAGCCCGAGCCGCCGGGCCAAGATCGCTAGATGAATGCCAAGCTTTGCGTTCAGCGCGATATAAGCCGTGGCCGATTTGCTCTGCAAATGCCGGTACAGCGGGTGATGCTCGTCTAACAGGACGTCGTCGATCCGAAAGTCCGTCAAGATCAGCGAAGGATCGATCATCGCTCCTTGCTCTTTCAGCGCCTCCATGTACCCGGCGATGCGCTCGTCTACGGATACCGTCGGCAGCGGCGAGTCCGAGCAGATGGCAATTCTCCGGTGCCCGAGGTCCCACAGATGCGAGACGGCCAATTTAGCGCCAAGCGCGCTGTCCGAACAGACGAAATTCGTCTCCACCCCGGGCAGGTAGCGGTCGATTAACACGAACGGAAACTTGTTGATTTTGAGCGCCAATATTTCTTCGTTATACGTTTCTGCATCGACCGGGAAAATAATTAAGCCGGCCGCCCCCATGCGGGTCAGCTCGACGATCGCTTCCCGCTCCCTCTCCTTGGAATTGTGCGTCAGGACGGTGGCCAAATAATAGCCGGTATCGTTCAGCGCGCTCACAATCCCCTGTACAAGCCGCAGCGCAAAAAAGTCGGCCATGGACGGGATGAGAAGGCCGATCATTCTGCGCACTCCGGCAGAGGGCCGATCGGCAGGGGAACCGGCCGCAGCGCCCTGTACTCCCTTCTCGGCCTGTGTTCCGCCCGCTTGAGGGCTGATCGAAGCGCCCTCTCCGCTGCCGACGAAGCTGCCGCGTCCGGGAATGCGGTAAATCCAGCCGTCCTTGGCAAGCTGGGCAAGCGCATTGGCCACCGTAATCCGGCTGACGTTGAACCTCGCGATCAGCTCCTTCTCGGAAGGAATCCGGTCCCCGTCGGCCAGTTTGCCGGAGGAGATGAGCTGCTTGAAGTGCTCCTGAATTTGCACGTACAAGGGCTGTCTTTCGCTTTGCATGCGTCACGACCTCTGCTATCGATAATATCATTATGTCAATTATATCAATCCCTCGTTTGCGTGACAAATCAGAGGATGCCCCTGTTACAGACAAATCATCACCGCGTTACCTTCCGGGTCCTCGATAATAAAATAGTGGTCGAACTGCACGTCGCGGACGATTGTAATGCCGGTGCTTCGAATGAACGAGTAGGCTTCATGGATGTTGGAAGCCTTTAGCATAAACGTCGGCAGCGCCGCAAGATCCTGGTTGTTGCGGTTATCGTCGAGCAGAATTCCCGTGCCGTTCTGCATATCGAACCAATAAATCGGCCCGCCATCCTGTCGATCCGGCTTGATCTGCTGGCCGAGCAGCTTGCTGTACCACTCGGTCGCTCTTTTCAGATGGGTCACGGGGACGACGACGCTGTTGATGCGGTTTTGGATCGGGTGATCGGGGACGGTCGGCCGCACTGGATTCGGATTGATCCACTCCGATTGCACAATCATGATCTCATTGCCTTCCGAATCGACAATATGGAAATACGCGAGTCCGGGATGGGGACGCTGCACATCTTGAGAGATCGAAATCCCGTTCTCTTGGACGTATGCGCGGGCTGCTTCAATATCCGCAGTTCTCATCATGCAAATCGGATATTTTTCCTGCCCTTGCATATTGCGGTGATCATCCAGCATCAGATTGACCCGATTATTCATGTCGAACTCGTAGAACGGTTTGTCGTCGTCCAAAGATTGGAGCGGCATGCCCAGAAGCTTGGCATACCAAGCCGCCATGCGAGGCAAATCCCGGACATGCAGCACAGCGGATTTAACCTCATGCAAGAGCTTTGTTTCCTTCGTTGACGTATTCATTGGTTGATTTTCCCCTTTCAAAATGAACTTCATCAACTACGACGTTCCGATCATTCTTTTTCTATCGGATGGCGCGAAAATAGTTCTAACATGCGTTCCAATTGCCGTATCCCTTGTTCCTCGCTCGCCTTAATGCGCTGCAGGAGGTCGACCGTTCGTGCACTAATATCCATGTTGACTCCGGGGAGCCCGTAAGGAAACGAAGGATAGAGCTTATGGTACAGATCGTTTACGCTTCGAAAATCATGCACGGCAGCTTGCATGCCCTCCCCCAGCTTCGGAATGGAACGGAATACGGCATGCGAAGATAACGTCTCCAGGAAACGGACGGCATGCTCCCTGGCCTCGGTAAGCAGCGCGACATTGTAAGCGTGCCCGATCGGGTCCGCTTGACCGCTTCGAAATGCCTCTATCCATACATCGTACGAAGCCAGACCGCTAGTGTAGCCTGGAACGGCCGGCTCCCTGCCCCGGGCGTGTGTCACGATGATCTCCAGCGCCAGACGTATTTCCCGTTCGGATACGCCCGTCCAGTGCGCCGGCTGCCCGAACGACGCGACAAAAAGCTCGGGTTTGTCGGTCGAACGGCCCAGCCGTTCATACGGAATGTTGAGCGAAGGATGGCTGGCATCCCGGTACGTAAAGCACCTGTTGTCATCATCATAGCTATAGATCATGCCGAACTCGCAGCTCGCCAAGTTCCAGACCAGCGCGGGGATGCCTCGTTCAATCGTGTCCTGAATCGTTTGAAGCGCACGCAAAAGCAGGTCGGGCGTGGGGATCCGGTTTGGTTTTCCAATATGACAGGCCCTGCAGCCAAAAACGCGAGCGGCCTGATCGGCAACGAACCCCCAGTCATATACCAAGCTGCTGCTGAGGCCGGCATCGGGCGTCATCTGAATCCGGAATGCTTGTCCGGTCAGCCCCATCACCTCGCTTAAGGTAAGGCCGTTCAGCTTCGTATACCGCAGCAGTTCAAAGACGATATGACCGAAAGAAGAATAGACGCAGCGGGAGCCGGGGACGCGAAGGCTTGTCCGGGCCGGCTTGCTGAGGGCGGTTCGTCCCTGCACATACCGAACGGTCTCATAACGGAAGCGTTGTTCCTGCAGCTTGACTTTTGCCCGCGATAAAATGTTGTAAACGTTGCTTACCCTTATTTCGAACCGGCTTGCAATCTCCTCCGGCGACCATTGCCGAAAAAAATGCAATTCGAAAATTTGCCTGTCACGTTCGGTGAGCGATTCCATCAATTTGGAAATGGAAGCGATCCAATCGTTACGCAAAGCGCAAATTTCCGGATCGGCGGAGTTGCCCGATGGATGATCCCACTCATCTCCGGATAGCACAAGTCGGCGATTGCCCGATGTTCGAATCACATCTATAGCTTTGTTCCGTACGATGCTTCGAAGCCAAGGCAAAAAGCGGTCCGCATGCTCCAGCGTCTCCAACCGTAAAAAAGAGCGGAGAATCGCATCCTGCGCTACGTCTTCGGCAAGATAAGGATCTTTTGTAATCATCATGGCCCAATGAACCGCTTGGGCTCTGTGCTTCTGAATGAGCAGCTGAAATGCCTCCCGGTCGCCATTTTTTGCCCGATCGACCATATCGGAGTCCATGCTTAAGTGTTCCGTCATCAAGGCGCATCCTTTCCAATCCATTCGTATGCAGAATACGACGTAACGCGAATAAATTCAAGTTAGCGGACAGCACGAAAAAGCGGGACCCAAAGGTCCCGCTTCAGTTCACGCTATTACTTATTTAAACGCAGGCACGACAGCGCCTTTATATTTCTCGTCGATAAACTTCTTCACGTCTTCGGACGTGAGTGCTTTAGCCAGCTTCTGCATCGCCTCGGAATCTTTGTTGTCCGGGCGGGATACGAGAATGTTCACGTACGGGGAATCGTTCGATTCGATGAACAGCGCATCCTTCGTCGGTACAAGCTTCGCTTCGAGCGCGTAGTTCGTGTTGATGAGCGCCAGGTCGACTTCACCCAAGGTACGCGGCAGCATAGCGGCTTCCAGTTCTTTGAACTTCAGGTTTTTCTTGTTTTCAAGGACGTCTCTGACCGTTCCCTTGACGCCAACGCCTTCCTTGAGCTTGATCAGGTTGTTTTTCTCCAGCAGCGCGAGCGCGCGGCCGCCGTTGGACGGGTCGCTCGGAATCGCAACGGTTGCGCCGTCTTTCAGCTCGTCGATCTTTTTAATTTTTTGCGAGTAGCCGCCGAACGGCTCGATATGAACGCCGGTCACCGTAACGAGATTCATGCTTTTGTCTTTGTTGAATTGCTCCAGATAGGGCGTGTGCTGGAAGAAGTTCGCATCCAACTGCTTTTCGAATACCTGTACATTCGGCTGTACGTAATCGGTGAATTCCTTTACTTCCAGGTTGACGCCTTGCTCTTTCAGCTTCGCCTTGATGGAATTCAAAATTTCCGCATGCGGCGCGGCGGTGGCGCCGACCTTCAGCGTCACTTCTTTTTTGTCGGGAGCCGGCGTCGCTCCTCCGGTTTGCGGTGCTGCCGAGTCCGGAGCGGATTTGGTGCCGCAAGCAGCGAGCGAGAAGGCCATCACGACGGACAATGCGGTGATCATCATTTTTTTCATGGTAAGATTCCTCCACCTTTTCCTATAGTATCGATTCCTTTGTATATAAAAATCCTTATTTCCGCTGAAATTTCCGGACAAGCCGGTCGCCCAGCGACTGCAGGATTTGAACCAGCACAAGCAGAAGCAGTACGGTAACGATCATCACGACCGTTTGGAAACGCTGGTAGCCGAATCGGATCGCCAGGTCGCCAAGACCGCCGCCTCCGATGACCCCCGACATGGCCGTATACGATACGAGCGTGACCGCCGTAATCGTCGCTCCGGCGATTAAGCCCGGGCGCGCTTCGGGCAGCATGACCCGCGACACAATCTGCCAATACGTCGCGCCCATCGATTGCGCGGCTTCCACGACGCCGCGGTCCACCTCGCGCAGCGACGTCTCCACCAGGCGGGCGAAAAACGGAGCCGCGGCAATGACCAGCGGCGGGATCGAGCCCGATACCCCGAGGGACGTGCCGACGACCAGCCTCGTGAAGGGAATAAGCATAATCATTAAAATCACGAACGGCACGGAGCGCAGCACGTTGACTACGAGCGACAGCAGCGCGTACACCACAGGCTGTCCGAGAAGCTGTCCCCGCGAAGTAACGAAGAGAATGATGCCGAGCGGCAGACCGATCAGCACGGTAAACACCATGGACAAGCCAAGCATCGTCAACGTGTCGTAGGTCGCCTCTCCGATCGCTCCCCAATCCAGATTAAGCAGTTCATCCATGCTGAATCACCTCCACATCCAATCCGCGGCCTCGCAGCAGAGCGATGGCCCGCTCCGCACCGCCTTCCTGCCCCTGCAGCTCTACGACAAGCTGTCCGTAAGGGGTGTCCTTGAGCTTCGATACCGTCCCTTGCAGGATGACGAACGGCACGTTCGTCTCGCGCATCGTTTCGTACAGGACCGGCTGATACGTCTGTTCTCCGATGTACGTCACCCGGACAAGCGTCCGATTGCCTGACGCTGCGCTCCCGGAAGTCTCCAACCCGATCGCAGCCACATCGGAAACTTGAGCGACGAACTCTCTGGTCGTCCGGTGCTGCGGCTTCAGGAACACATCGGTCACCAGTCCCTCTTCCACGATCTCTCCGCCGTCAATGACCGCCACGCGGTCGCAAATCGTGCGAATCACGTTCATCTCGTGCGTAATCAGGACGATCGTAATGCCGAGCTGCTTGTTAATATCCAGCAGCAGCGACAAAATCGCGCCGGTCGTCTGCGGATCGAGCGCAGACGTCGCCTCGTCGCACAGCAGCACCTTCGGATTCGTCGCCAGCGCGCGGGCAATACCGACACGCTGCTTTTGGCCGCCCGATAGCTGCGCCGGATATTTGGTGCCGTGGCCGGTTAATCCGACGAGTCCGATCAGCTCCTCCACCCGGCGGGCGATCTGCTCCTTCGGCAGCTTGGCGAGCCGCAAAGGGAACGCAATATTATCGGCTACCGTCGCGGACGACAGCAGGTTAAAATGCTGAAAAATCATCCCGATCGAACGCCGCTCCAATTGAAGCTTGCCGGTGCCAAGCTTCGTCATCTCGACGCCGTCCACGACGACTTCCCCGGCTGTCGGGCGCTCCAGCATGTTGATCGTGCGGATCAGGGTACTCTTGCCTGCCCCCGAATGGCCGATGATGCCAAAAATCTCGCCTTTGCCGATCGTCAAATCGATATTCCGCAGTGCCGTAACCTGCCTGCCTCCGACATCGTAATTTTTCATAACGCCTTTCAACTCAATCAAATCTTTTTCCTCCCCGGAATAAACAGCCCTTGTTCGTTAAACCGGCCGTTCGCTTAGCGCAAAAAAACCCTGCACGACGAGGTACAGGGTTAGCGGTTTAACTCATGTCCCTCTCATCTGCCAGAACCTTGCTCGGGTTCTGGAGGAATTGGCACCTGATTTCCTACAGTCCGGAATTTACGAACTGTTATGGAACGGTTGCCGGGCTTCATCGGGCCTTGTCCCTCCGCCTCTCTTGATAAGAAGTGCTTCTATGAAATTAAATGAAATTGTCGATTTCAACGGTATGAAACGTTGTTAGTGTACAAAATTATTCATGTAAAGTCAATAAGAACATACGGAATTTCCGGTTGTTAAAATATTGCAGCCCGCGAAGCTCCCGGCTTTACCCGTTCAGAGGCAGCTCCAGACGAAAAACAAACCGCCCCTGCTCGTGCCGGAACGCCAGCCGTCCTCCGTGCAGCTCGGCAATGTTGCGCGCGATCGACAGCCCGAGTCCTGCGCCGTCAGGCAGTGGATCCCCCTTCCGCGATTCGTCCGCCTTATAGAACCGCTCGAACAGCAGCTCCTCCTGCGCCTTTGTAATCGGCCGGCCTTCGTTCTCGAATTCGATGGCCGCGCGCTTCGGGTAGGCAGATAATGTCACGGTGACACGGCCGGGAGCGACGGAATATTTTACGGCATTCATCAGCAGATTGTCCAGTGCGCGAACGAGCTTTTCCGCATCTGCAAAAACGTACAGCGGGGCTGGCGGGAGCCGGCATTCGATAGCAATCTGACGCTGCTCCGCAATCGGCTCGAATTCGCTGACCAATTGCTCCAGCAAATGGTGAATATCAATTTCGCGCCGTTCCAGCTTGGTCTCTCCCCCGGAGAGCCGGGTGTATTCGAATAGGTCGTCAATCAGCTTCTTCAACTGATTGGCTTTATTGTAAGCGTTCGTCAGATACCGTTCCCGCTCGGCGGCATTCGTGTGCGTAGGATTCATCAGAAGGTTCAAATATCCGATGACGCTTGTAAGCGGAGTCCGCAGATCGTGGGAGACGTTCGTGATCAAGTCCATCTTCGACTTTTCCAGACGCCGTTCCTTCTCCTGCTGCCCGGCCAGTTGCTCCGCCATGGAATTGATATTGGCCGCGACCAAGCCAAGCTCGTCCCGGCTGTTCGTCGCCAGCCGCACGGCCAGCTCGCCGTGGGCGATATCGTTCAACCCGCGATTGATGTAGCGAATCTGCCTCATTTTGCGCCAGGTCAGAGCATAGAAGAACAGCACGAACAGAACGATAAACAGTAAAAAGTTGAACATTTCGTTAATCTCGTACGCATTCCCCGGCTGCGGAACCAGCTTGCTGGAAACGATCAAATAGACGGCCTGGTCCCGATAGTGCGCCGGCAGCACCGCCGTGTACGCCGCGCCCGGCTGCCTGTTGTTCGCCTGTTTGGCCGACATCAGCAGCTCGTACAAGCTCAGCTTGCTTTCCAGCGCTTCGGAAGAGCGAAAAAGCACACGTCCGGACTCGTCCGTTACGTATGCTCTCAGCTTGCCACCCTCTCCGGCCTGGTCGACCAGCGAAGACGCCCTCCGTTCGTCCGAGTCCGGTCCGCTCAGGGCCGCCCATTCCTTGTCGAGCTTAGCCAGCCGTTCGTTCACCGTCCTTCGGATCGAATCGTAATTGTCCGCATCGTTCGGCTTAATTTCCCGGTACCCCCACTCCAATAAAGCCGAAGTCAGCGTGCTCAGCACAAGGCATCCGACGAATGTCAGCATCAGCTTGACGCGAAGCGTGACCGAAAACGGCCGTTTCACCAAACGCACCTTACTCAATTTTATAGCCCACTCCCCACACGGTTTTTATATACCGGGGTTCCCGCGGGATGTCTTCGATCTTTTCCCGGAGATTGCGGATATGCACCATGACGGTATTGTCGGAATGGAAAGCGCCTTCTTTCCACACCTGCTCGTAGATTGCATCGACGGAAAACACTTGGCCCCGGTTTTTCGCCAGCAGAGCCAGTATCGCGAATTCGATCGGCGTGAGATTGACCTTTTTTCCGCGAACCGTCACCAAGTGACGGGCCGGATCAACGACGAGGTCGCCGACCTCCACCCGGCCGCGTTCCGTTTTCTTGCCGATCATGTGCTGCCGTCTCAGGCAGGCCTTGACCCGGGCGACTAGCTCCAGCGGGTTAAACGGTTTCACGACGTAGTCGTCCGCGCCCGTGGACAAGCCGGTGATTTTGTCCAGATCCTCGCCCTTGGCCGACAGCATAATGATGGGAACGTCGCTCTTCTCCCGGATTTTCACGCACGCGCGAATGCCGTCCATCTGGGGCATCATTATATCCAAAATGATGATGTCCACCTTCTCCCGTTCGGCCAGCTTCAAGGCTTGCACTCCGTCCTCGGCTTCGAGCACGCGATAACCTTCGTTCCGCAAATAAATTTGAATGATATCCCGGATATCCGGATCGTCGTCAGCTACCAGTACGCTGTTCGCCTGCTCCAATCGAACCGCCCTCCTGCAATTTTTTGCGCTGCGCGAGCTTTACAAGGATCCATGCGGCAGCAAGCGCCAGCGGGATCCAAAGCAGCTTGAGCCCGTAGCTATAGATGAGCATACCGATTTCTTGAGCGTGACCGGCCGTCAGCCGCCCGATGAAGAAAAAGGCGAAAGTCCATACGAATCCCGTCGTGTAGGAAAGGAGAGCATAGTGGCGAAAGGACATTTTGTTCATTCCTACGAGGTATGGCAAGACGTGGCGGACAACGGGGAAAAAATAGCTGATGATCAAGGCCAGACTGCCGTATTTTTGATTGAGCTTTTCCGACAGCTCGATGGCTTTATCCATTTTCTTCTTTTTTCGGAGACGCTCCAATACCGGGGTGCCCGCGTACCGGCCGAGCACGTATCCGAGCGATAATCCCGATACGACGCCGAGATAGGTTAAGAGAAAGGCGGGAACGGGATGCAGCAGGCCGCTGGCCGTTACTGCACCGCCGGTCATCACGATGACTTCGTCGGGAATCGGCATCCCAACAATGCCGAGCCACAGCGCGAAAAACAAAGCCAAATACCCGAACTCCCCGATCCACAGCATCAGCGTATCGTAAGTCATTGCGGCGTTCCTCCCGGCTTCCGGCACACATACACGAATGCGGGAGGAAAGTTAAACGGGACGAAGCGGATCGTCTCAATATCAAAGTATTGTTCGAGCTGGGGCTTCATCTGCAGTGAATATTGAAACGCGATGAACCGGCCGCCCGGCTTAAGGGACGACGTGATTTGCTCGATCAGCCGGTCGCGCAATTGTTGCGGGAAATTATAGAATGGCAGGCCGCTGATGACGGCATCCAATCCTTCGATCCCCTGCTGGTTCAGCACCTTCCCCATACTGCAGGCGTCGGCATGACAGGAGAACTCCGGGAACCGTACTGCAAGCTGCTCCCGCAGCGTCTGTTCCTTTTCAAACAGCAGCACCTTCGTCTTCGGTCCCTTGGCTTGCCGGATGAACCGGGTTAATGCGCCTGTTCCGGCTCCGAGCTCGGCCACAACCTGCGCTTGCGCCCAAGGAACGGGCTTAGTCATCGCCCGGGCCAAAAAGCGGGAGCTGGGTGTAACGCTCCCCATTTCTTTCGGAGATTGAAAAAATTTATTTAAAAAAAGCACCTTTTCTTGAACGTTGGCGTGGAAACTCATGAATGCATTGCCCTCCTTGTTGCTCTAAATTTAACCAATCAGACGCTGTTCGAACCTTGTTTCTCTTTTTTAATTTACTTTTAAAACGAATGTAAGAGTCCGATTGTTTCGTCCAATGGGATTTGATGTACTTAGGATATCCAAAATATCTTTAGAACAAATGGAGGTTTTTCTGAATAATTTCTTAAGAAAAAAGCCAGGCTCCCTAAGATTTCAAGCAGGAGCACAGGCTGTCTGAGCTGTAAGGGGGCTAAGCGCGTTCCACAGCCGGAGCTTCGAGAACGGCGGTGCAGTATTTGCAGCGGGATGCTTTTTTGGGGGTTTCGGGCAAGCATTCCGGACATTCTTTAATGTTTTCTTTCGGATCGGGCTTGGCTTCTTCTTTTCGTCGGAACCGGGTTATCTGCTTTACGGGGATAAAAATAAAGAAAGAGACGGTCAGAAAAACGAGCAGAGTGCTTAGGGACAAATCGTAGGTAAACGCTGCCGCACCCG
>NZ_JTHN01000069.1 GCF_001399685.1 Paenibacillus sp. A3 | reverse complement strand
TTAACGGACAGCGAATCGGCTGGCGTAAGCCGGGCGGCGGTGAATTTATCCGGCTCGTAGCGGTAGCCCATCTGCGCTTTGTAGTCCGGCACCGGATGTTTTCCGGTGAGCGAGCCCAGCTTTTCGACCTGCTGCCACATGGCGGCGTCGGGAACGTTGACGACCAGCTCCGGCGTCCGCTGCAGATTGTCGATGCCTTGGCCGCCGAAGCCCATGCCGAGCACCAGATAACGTCCGAGCGCCCAAGACGAGGAAAGGGGACTGATGTTGGTCGTACCGTCTTCGTTCAGCGTCGTAGCGAGAATAACGGGCATGCCGTAGTATAAAATTTTTGGCTGAATGTTCAAATGGCTTGCTTCCGTAGGGGATGCTTTTGTGTTCATGCTTCATTACCTCCGATGGTTATCATTGTCCGATAGGAAATGCAGGATAACTGTTCCTGACTCATTGTAATTCATGGACGTTTCCATTATCATCGAAATGTGGAATGCAATGAAAAGGAGGACTACGATGAGCCTGAATCGGAATGTATCATCCATTGCTTCGCTGATTAGCGACCCGTCCCGGGCGGCCATCCTGCTGCATCTGCTTGACGGCCGCTGCCATCCGGCCGGGGATTTGGCAGCCGCAGCGGGAATCACGCCGCAAACCGCCAGCTTCCATTTGGCCAAAATGGCGGAGCTCGGAATTGTAACGGTAGAAAAGCACGGCCGGCACCGGTATTACCGGATTGCGCAGGCGAGCGATGCGGAAATGATTGAGCAACTGCTTTCGTTTGCCGGGCCGGCGCCTGTCGTCTCGTTACGGCAATCGGACCAAATGAAAAAGCTGCGCCACGCCCGGATGTGCTACGACCATTTGGCAGGGGAAGCTGCGGTACGCATTACGGAATCGCTGCAAAGCGCTGGGCATTTGCAGAAAGACGGGCTGCAGCTTCACGTTACGGCTTCCGGCGAACGTTTTTTTGCGGATTTCGGCTTGGACTTGCCGCAGCTTCGCAAGAAGCGGCGGGCTTTCTCCCGCTGCTGTCTCGATTGGACGGAGCGCGAGCATCATTTGGCCGGCGCCCTCGGGCAAGGGCTAACCGAACGGATGATTGCGATGGATTGGTTTCGCCGGGAGGAGAAAAGCCGGGCCGTGCGAATCACACAAGAAGGAAAGCAAGGCATAGCAGAGCGATTCGGAATTCGGCTGGATTAAACGGGCGACTGGTACAGTGGTGCATCAAACCGACAAGGGACGGGGAAATGGCTAATAACGGGAGGTTGACCGGGGCCTCATCCCGCTGCTGGCGAAAAATGACCGGATACGCTTGCAATCGCGCTTGTTTGCGGTTTCACAAACGGCTCCTCCCGCTGATACAATGGTCGTAAAATCGATATTGAGCGAACGGAGGGTATGGGCGCCTCCTGTTTGCCGGGAGAGGCGGTCCAGGTTCGGATGGGGTTACGACTCGGAGAAGCGGTCAGGCATTGGGCGGAGTCGCGGAAGACGGCGGTACCGGAAGAAAAGAGGCTGTCGGCCGAGGCCGTCGCTTCGCTCTTTATTCATTTTTGCTTTCAGTTCGGAGCTTCGATGTCCGGCGTCTTTTTGACGCTGTACTTGTGGCGGCTGACCCACAGCCTTGAAATCAACGGAGCTTATTATGCGATTAACTACGCGGTGGCTCCGCTGGCATTCGCGCTCGGCGGCTGGATGATCAAGCGCAAGGACCGCATGGTGACGTACCGGCTGGGCATTGCGATGATTGCGCTGTTTTATTTGTCCGTTGTTTTCTCCGGGGAGCTGGTGGCTCAATATTATGTGCTCTTTGCCGTGCTGAACGGCATCGCGAGTTCGTTTTATTGGGGAGGTTATCTGACCTTGATGTATGACGTTACGACGGACCGGAACCGCATCCGTTTTCTCGCGATCAATATGATAACGTTTACGCTGGGCGGGCTGATCGGACCGGCCTTGGCCGGATTTCTCATTCGGCAATTCGAGGGCTTGCAGGGCTATACGATCGTTTTCGGCATCTCGTTCCTTATGTTTTTGCTGGCGGCGCTCGGCAGCTTCAAGATCCCGATGAAAGCTTCGCACCATAAAGCGTATTATCTGAAATACGTCGGCCTGCTGATGCGCAAAAACCGGGACTGGACTTACTCGCTAATCGCCTTTTTGGTTATGGGGCTGTTTCAGGGGCTGATGCTGTTTTTGCCGAATATTTTGCTTTTTCAGATCGTCGGCCGGGAAGATCTGGTCGGCTACCTTGGGGTACTGTACGCCAGTCTCGGCATCGGCACGGGGATGTTCATTTCCCGATACGGCACCGAATCCAAAGCGAAAGCCTTTATGTTCATCTCAACCATAGGATTCGTGATCGGCACGGCGTTCATTTTGTGGAAACTGACGCTGGGCACCGTTATCGCTTTTATGATCATTTATTCCATTTGCGCGCCGCTGCAGGGCAACACGATCACTTCGTACTATTACCGCCTGATCGGCGTGCTGCCGCTCAAAGGCCAGCTTCGGGTCGAATCGGTCGTGATGCGCGAGACGTTCTTGAACGGAGGACGCGTTGCATCAATCGGCCTGCTTGTCTGGCTTACAAGCACCGCAGGCAGCCAGGTGCTTCCCTGGGTGCTGGCGGCAACGGCCGTGCTGCAAATCGGGCTGGTCTGGCTGCTGAGCCGACGCGCCGATGAAGAACCGCCTTTGGGCGAGGCCACGGCGGTGCGCGGTCCCGGCTCGAAGAGCGGCTCCCGTCCCGGTATGAAAGCTTCCTCTTGATTGAAGAGGAGGCTTTTTTTCGTACTGCTTAGGAAACGGATGGAATGGAAACAAGGACTATGGGGGGATGCTAACGGTAACGAATAACGAAGGGGCGTATATCATGTACGATTGCATCGTCGTCGGAGGGGGCATTGCCGGCTTGCAGGCGGCCATTCAGCTTGGACGGTATCGGCATCGCGTGCTGGTGATCGACAAAGGGCGAGGGCGCTCAACGCTGTGCCGCAGCTACCATAATGTGCTGGGGTGGCCCGATGGAGTCTCCGGCCAAGAGCTCCGCAATCTCGGACGGCAGCATGCCGAGCGGCTCGGGGTGGAATTTCGCCGCGATGAGGCGGTGGCAGCTGCAAGGAACGGTTGCGGCTTTCAGATTGCGCTTGCCGATGGGGGCGGGGCCGTCCACACCGAGACGCTGCTTGCGGCAACCGGCGTACTGGACCGTTTCCCGCCTTTACCCGGGCTGGAAGAACGCCTTGGGATCAGCGTTTACGTGTGCCCCGACTGTGACGGCTATGAGGTCAGCGGGAAGCGTACCGTCGTGATGGGATCGGGCGATACGGGAGCAGGAATGGCGCTTGCTCTGCGTTATTGGACCGATCGGATTGTTTACGTTAATCATGAGCGGCAAGCGGTAGGCAGCGGGCATGCGGACAAGCTGATGGAAGCGGGCATACCGCATGTTGAAGCGGAAATCGCCGAGGTGCTCGGAGGGCCGGATGCCCGGTTCGACGGCGTACGCTTGTCGGATGGCCGGACGATCGAGGGAGAGCGCGGCTTTATCGCTTTCGGCGGCAACCAAGTGCATACCGGATGGATGGCGTCGCTTGGCATCGAGCGGCTAGAGAACCGTCATATCGTCACCGATCCGCGCACCAAGATGACGAACGTTCCCGGTGTCTGGGCGGCCGGAGATATCGGAGTGCATTCGGAACAGGTCACGATCGCGATGGGCGAGGGCTCGCAGGCGGCGATTTGGATTCATAAAGAGCTTTTGAAGAGGAAAACGAATACCGCGGTCTTCGTTTAAGTTGCACCGCAGGATAAGGGACCAAAGCCATCTCCGTTCAAGGGGGCGCTTCGGTCCCTTTATGTTTCCCGATTACGGAGGGGAAGTCAAGATTTTGGCGGCTCCAGCAGCCGTTTCCATGCTTTCATCGATGCTTCTCCGTTGACGAACAGCCGTTTCAGCTTGAGCGGGTCCTGATCGGACGACGCCCACCCCTGATCGATGGTGAATGCATACCGGAATTTATTTTCTTTTAACAATTTCAAGGTTGTCCGGTTGGACTCGCCATACGGATAACAAAAAATATCAGCCGTCGTGCCGAGCTGTTCCTCGATCAGCCGCCTGGATTCGGTAATTTCATACGCTTGCTTCTTGGCATTCAGCTTCGGCAAGTGCGGGTGGGTCATACTGTGAGGCTGAATGTCCCAACCCGCCTCCTTCATGGCTTTGACCTGCTCCCAATCCAAATAATAACCGTCGTCTACAAACCCGGGGACCATAAATAAGGTAGCATGAAAATTCAACTTTTTGAGCAGCGGATAAGCGTGTTCGTAGTTGTCCGCATAGCCGTCGTCAAACGTGAGCAGGATCGGTTTTTCCGGCGGTTTTTCTTTGCCTTCGAGGATAGCGGTGAATTGCTGGAGCGTGAGCGTCGTGTAGCCTTCGTCAGCCAAGTAGCGCATCTGCTCTTCGAATTTGTCCGGGGCGATGGTGGCCCGGTTGCCGGGATCGACGGTAATGCTGTGGTAGTTGAGCACGGGGATGCGAATGGAAGAAGCGGCCTGCGCGGGCGATGATAGGGCAGGGGGGAAGAGTGACAATGTCGACGCAAGCATAGCAAGACATAACGCGAAGAGAGCCCGAACGAACGGTTTCATGGCGCACGTCCTTTCTGCACGGTAGTCTATCACTCTATACATACCCGCTGCCCGAAGGATTTATGCATTTTGCAGGACAGGGACTTGCGAAGCATCGACGGTATCCGCCTCAGCGACAGGCAAGTAAGCCTCTACGACATGAGCAAAAGTTTGCAGCTCCGCTTCTCCCTGCGGGGTGAGCTTGTATACGCCGCGGGCTACGCGTTCGAACCAAAGGTATACGTTTTTTTGGAGCATGCCTGCGGCCTGGGCATTGCCTGTCAGGTCGCGCAGCTGTTTGGGGCTCATGGGGCCATGGGTGTACAGCAGCGATGCGAGATGAAGCGACTTTTCGCGGTAAGCGGTGACGAGCTTTCGCTTGGTGCTGCCGCCGACGTTATAATCGGCTCGGCGTTCCTGAAACTCCTGCATCAGCTTGCCGGCTGCATATTTGTTATGTCTGGGCATTTTAAGCGGCATCGCGAGCCCGGACCCGTCCGGCGGATGACATTCGACCTCAACCCGCGGTTTGCGCGTTTTATAGAATTGCACGGCGATCATGCCGAGGCCGAGCATGCCGCACAGTCTGCGAAGCTCCGGCCAGCTGGCGCCGTGCGGCGCGCGTCCTTTGGCCGGCCGCTCGAAAGCGACGTACACGAAACGGCTGATCTTCAGACGGTCGATCGCTTGCAGCAGGAGCGGGATCGAGAAGCTTTTCTTCAATTCGACGATGACCGGAGGCTCTTCCCCGCGAATGGCGACCAGATCGCAATGCCGCACCTCGCCGCGCACCGTGTAACCGAGCTGCTCCAAGTAGGCTTTAACGGGGGCGTACAGCTCCGTTTCACTTTTGATTGCCAAGGGGTCGTGCCTCCTTTTTTGCTTGCGGTGATAGGGTAGTGTAATTATACCATACCTTGGGAGGGGAGGAGGGTGAAAAGAGAAAGGCATTTTGATACGAAAAAGCAATTTGTTATAGTGCAAAAGTCTAATAAAATGGTATTATTTTGTCGATATATACAGGAGAAAATTACTAGATTTTTTGATTGAATGGATGTTGAGTATTTCATTTCAAAAATATAAGAAACAAGGTGAGCATGTTGACTCGAGAAAATCAATATCAGAAGCTTTTAAGGATACTGCAAGCCACCATGGTTTTATACCCTCAGTTTGCACCGTATGTCAATGCAGGCTCTATCGAGCTCACAGGGAGTGAAAAGAGAGTAGTAAAAGAAGAGTCGGTATATGACAGCTTGGAAAAGTATCATTATCCCGTTTATAATCCAAATATTTCCTATCAACTAAATAAAATGAAACTGAGCGAGTTGTCCGGCCCGCCATTGGTGTTGCCGAGCGGCGGTATGATCTATACGACGTGGGAGCCGAAGGGGCAGCGGTATGTGAATAACGATGCGGATGCAGGGGCGTACTTCTCGGATACGGATCCGTTGACGTATTCAATCGTGAGACAGCCGCAAGGGTTTTCGGTGAGCATCGTGAGCGGTAGCTTAGTGCATTTGAGCGGGAATCCGATATGGTCGAGCGATTCGTTTACGGTGCGGGCGACGGACCCTAGCGGGTTGTATGCGGATGTGACGGCCGTGTTGAACTTTGCTCCGGAGAGCTTGTCGAGCCACAATGTGGTAACGTACAACCCGAACAGCGGTACATTTGTTTCCGGTGCCATAAACCTTTGGGGCACGTTCCGGGATGCGAACGGGGATGAACTGAAGTATTCGGTGGCAGAAGCACCGTCGGTAAGCAGCGGGATGACGGCGAGCCTGAGCGGCAGCATGCTGTATCTGGGAGGCACGCCGACGGCACCGACGACGTTCCGTGTTAAGGCAACGGATACGCACGGAGCCTCGGCGGAAGAGAGCTTTAGGCTCAACTTTGTGCCTGAGGCGTTGTCGCAACCAGCAGTTTCATTGTCCGGCGTACTAACGCAGGTTGACCTAAGAAATTACTTTATCGATGCGGATCAGGACGAGTTGACGTTCCATTATGGCTGGACATATCCGTGGTCAAGGACGCTGAGCGCCACGATAAGCGGAACGCTGCTGCTGCTGTCAGGGATGGCGCAGGAACCGACCTATGTGATCGTGCGAGCAACGGACGGACACGGCACGTATGTGAGCAATACGGTGAGTGTGCTACAGACCGGCGGAGTTCCGCAAGTATTGCCGAGCGGCGGCATGGTGTTCACGACGTGGGACCCGGCGGGGCAGCGCTTTGTGAACAACGATGCGGATGCGGGGATGTACTTCTCGGATACGGATCCGTTGACGTACTCGATCGTGAGACAGCCGCAAGGGTTTTCAGCAAGCATCGTAAGCGGAAGCTTGGTGCATTTAAGTGGAAATCCAACGCGCACGGATGATTCGTTTACGGTGCGGGCGACGGACCCTAGCGGGCTGTATGCGGACCTGACGGAAGTGCTGAACTTCGCGCCGGAGAGCATGTCGAGCCACAATCTGGTCACGTACGACCCGAACAGCGGAGCGTTCGTAACCGGCGCTATCAACTTGGGAAGTGTATTCTATGATGCGAACGGGGATTGGCTGAGTTATTCAATGGTACAGGCACCATCCTTAAGCAGCGGGATGACGGCGGGCCTCAGCGGCGGCATGCTGTATTTGGGCGGCACGCCGACAGCACCGGCGACGTTCCGGGTAAAGGCGACGGATGCGCACGGTGCATCTACGGAAGGAAGCTTCGGCCTGAATTTTGCGCCCAAGGCGTTGTCGCAACCAGCCGTATCTTTATCCGGTGTGCTGACGCAGGTTGACCTGAGAAACTATTTTAACGATGCAGATCAGGACGAGTTGACGTTCCATTATGGCTGGACATATCCGTGGTCAAGCACGCTGAGCGCCACGATAAGCGGAACGCTGCTGCTGCTGTCAGGGATGGCGCAGGAACCGACCTATGTGATCGTGCGAGCAACGGACGGACACGGCACGTATGTGAGCAATACGGTGAGCGTGCTACAGACCAGCGGAGTACCGCAAGTATTGCCGAGCGGCGGCATGGTGTTCACGACGTGGGACCCGGCGGGGCAGCGGTTTGTGAACAATGACATGGACGCGGGAGCATACTTCTCGGATACGGATCCGTTGACCTACTCGATCGTGAGACAGCCGCAAGGGTTTTCAGCAAGCATCGTAAGCGGAAGCTTGGTGCATTTAAGTGGAAATCCGACGCGCACGGACGATTCGTTTACGGTGCGGGCGACGGATCCGAGCGGGCTGTACGCAGATGTGACGGAAGTGCTGAACTTTGCACCGCAAAGCTTGTCGAGCCACAATCTGGTCACGTACGACCCGAACAGCGGAGCTTTTGTGACCAGCGCGATCAACTTGGGAAGCATCTTCTACGACGCAAACTGGGATGAACTGAAGTATTCGATGGTACAAGCGCCAAGCGTAAGTAGCGGGCTGACGGTGAGCCTCAACGGCAGCATGCTGTATCTGGGCGGGACACCGATGTCGTCGACGACGTTCCGGGTGAAGGCGAGCGATACGCACGAGGCATCAGGGGAAGAGAGCTTCAGCTTAAACTTTGCGCCTAAGGCGTTGTCGCAACCTGCGGTTTCATTGTCCGGTACGTTGACGCAGGTTGACTTGAGAAACTACTTTAGCGACGCGGATCACGATGAGCTAACGTTCTCCTATGGTTGGAAATATCCGTGGTCAAGCACGCTGAGCGCCTCGATAAGCGGAACGATGCTGCTGCTGTCGGGAATGGCTCAGGAGCCGGTCTACGTGATCGTACAGGCAACGGACGGACATGGCACGAACGTGAGCAATACGGTAAGCGTGCAGCAGACAGGCGGCATCCCGCAAGTGCTGCCGAGCGGCGGCATCGTGTACACGACGTGGGACCCGGCGGGGCAGCGGTTTGTGAACAACGATGCGGATGCAGGGATGTACTTCTCGGATACGGATCCGTTAACGTACTCGATTGTGAGGCAACCGCAGGGGTTCTCGGCGAGCATCGTGAGCGGAAGCTTGGTGCATTTAAGTGGAAATCCGACGCGCACGGACGATTCGTTTACGGTGCGGGCGACGGACCCGAGCGGGCTGTACGCGGATTTGACGGAAGTATTGAACTTCGCGCCGCAGAGTTGGTCGAGTCACAATCTGGTAACATTTGACCCGAACAGCGGAGCGTTCGTAACCGGCGCTATCAACTTGGGAAGTGTATTCTATGATGCGAACGGGGATTGGCTGAGTTATTCAATGGTACAGGCACCATCCTTAAGCAGCGGGATGACGGCGGGCCTCAGCGGCGGCATGCTGTATTTGGGCGGCACGCCGACAGCACCGGCGACGTTCCGGGTAAAGGCGACGGATGCGCACGGTGCATCTACGGAAGGAAGCTTCGGCCTGAATTTTGCGCCCAAGGCGTTGTCGCAACCAGCGGTATCTTTATCCGGTGTGCTGACGCAGGTTGACCTGAGAAACTATTTTAACGATGCAGATCAGGACGAGTTGACATTCCATTATGGCTGGACATATCCGTGGTCGAGCACGTTGAGCGCCTCAATAAGCGGAACGCTGCTGCTGCTGTCAGGGATGGCGCAGGAACCGACCTATGTGATCGTGCGAGCAACGGACGGACATGGCACGTATGCGAACAATACGGTAAGCGTGCAGCCGACCGGGGGCATTCCGCAAGTGCTCCCGAGCGGCGGTCTGATGTATACGACGTGGGATCCGGCGGGAAGCCGCTTTGTGAACAACGACATGGACGCGGGAGCGTACTTCTCGAATACGGATCCGTTGACGTACTCGATCGTGAGACAGCCGCAAGGGTTTTCAGCAAGCATCGTAAGCGGAAGCTTGGTGCATTTAAGTGGAAATCCGACGCGAACGGACGATTCGTTTACGGTACGGGCGACAGACCCGAGCGGGCTGTATGCGGACCTGACGGAAGTGTTGAACTTCGCACCGAAAAGCTGGTCGAGCCACAATCTGGTCACGTACGACCCGAACAGCGGGGCATTCGCCTCCAGCGCCATCCAGTTAGGGAACATATTCTATGATGCAAACGGGGACGGACTGAGCTACGCGATAACCGAAGCGCCGTCGGCCGGCAGTGGAATGTCGGCGAGCATCGCCAACAACATGCTGTATTTGGGCGGCACGCCGACGGCACCGGCGACGTTCCGGGTAAAGGCGACCGATACGCACGGAGCATCAGCGGAAGAAAGCTTCAGCTTAAACTTTGCACCTAAGGCATTGTCGCAACCTGCGGTTTCATTGTCCGGTGTACTGACGCAGGTTGACTTGAGAAACTATTTTAAGGATACAGATCACGACGAGCTCACGTTCTACTACGGCTGGAAATATCCATGGTCTAGCACGCTGAGCGCCTCGATAAGCGGAACGATGCTGCTGCTGTCGGGGATGGCGCAAGAGCCGGGTTATGTAATCGTGCATGCGACAGACGGACACGGCACGTACGTATCCAATACGGTGAGCATAGGGAGCAGCAGCCAAAACATAGCTCCCCAAGCATTGTCTCAGCCGGCCGTTTCCTTGACGGGCGGATTGACGCAAATCGACTTGAGGAACTACTTTATCGATGCGAATCAGGACGTATTGACGTATGTTTACGGCTCGACGTATCCGTGGTCAAACACGCTCAGCGCTTCGATAAGCGGAACGCTGTTGCTGTTGTCAGGGACTGCTCAGGAAACGACCCAAATCGTCATCCACGCAACGGATGGGTACAGCGGATATGTAGCCAACACAGTAACGATCAACGCTCAACATTAAACATTTTATAACTGAACGAAATCGGCCAATCGGACGGTTGGCCGATATATTTTTGAAGCAGGAAGGTCGGTTCTATGCATCCGCGTCATGAGATGATAACTCATTTGTTAAAACAACAACGATATCAAGAAGCGGAAGCCCATGCCATCGAGCACGTCCGTTTATTTCCCATAGACGGGCAAGGGTGGGTTCTATTGGGAGAGGCGTTATTGCATCAACAGAACGGTGAAATGGCACGCCTTATGTTTGAGAGGGCGCATCTTTTGGACCCCGAGGCAACTTGGATGCCATCAGCGTATCAAGAACTGGAGAAAACCCCTATAGGGGGTGTGAGACAGGATATCGTCGATTTGCTGCAAACAAAACCGGTTAGCGTATCGGCAGCTATTATTGTCAAAAATGAAGAGCGCTGCATTAAGCGCTGCCTTGATAGCATCATTGGGGTGTTTGACGAGATCGTTGTTGTAGATTCCGGTTCGATCGATCAAACGTTGTCGATCCTAACGGATTACCCAACCGTTAAAGTTCATCAAACGGTATGGAACGATAGTTTTTCGCAATTGCGCAATGAGGCACTTGCCCATGTCACCTCCGATTGGGTGTTTTGGCTGGATGCGGACGAGTGGCTTCATCCCGAAGATCAGGCAAATATTCGAACGGCTGCAGCGCTTTACTCTGGTTTAGGCCATATTATCCCGGTGCTGCATGTCGGATTGATCAATCAAGTAAATGGTACGGAGGTATGCGATTATTCCGTACCCCGTTTATTCCCGGCCCAACGGGGACTTTATTACAGCGGCCGAATCCATGAACAAATCGCTACGCAGGAAGAAGGAATATTTACTTCCAATGTTTTGCATAAACCGACTAAAATCAGAGTGTTCCACGACGGCTACGAAGCCTTTGTTAAAGAGGATAAAGATAAGTTTAACCGCAATATCCATCTCCTTCGTCTGATGACGCAAGAAGAGCCCGAAAATTCGGGCTGGTGGTATTTTTTGGGGAGAGAGACGATGTCCCTGGGAGATTACGACAACGCTTTGGACTATCTGAGAAAATCCGAGGAGCATGCCCGTGCCAATCCCAAATTTGGAAGAATGCCAGAAGTTTACATGCTGATGACCCGAATACTGGCATCGCGCAACGAATGGGAGCAGGCCGAAGAATGCTGCCGCAAGGCGTTGAAGCTCCATCCTGACTTTCCCGATGCCCGTTATGCGCTCGCGGAAATACAGATGAGAAAAGCACGGTTGTTGCTTCAAGAGGCCGAAGGACACATTGGAGCAGCTGTTGAAGGCTTTGGAACTTACCGGGGGACCGTGACTGCGGACCGCGACATTCTTGCATGGAAAGCCGATGTCCTAAAGGCTGATTTATTGGTTCACTCCGGGAAAATAGCGGAAGCCGGGTTTCTGTTAAAAAAAGTGAGGCAAGGCCATCCCAAAATGACGGTTCTATCCAACAAACTAGCCTTCTTTGATCTACAGCGAAGATTGCTTGATCAATACAATCAGCAAAGATGAAAACAGACGGAGGCGAGCATTCATGTTTTTGAGCAAGAGGATCGTTATTCAAGTGCTCCTGATTTTGTCCCTGGCGATTGCTATACCCGTTTCGGCTTTTGCAGATACAGCGCCGAATAGCAGTGCAGCCAAGGGGACTGTAAGCGGGGACGTGACGGACCGCAGCGGGAAGCCGATACCGAATGCAATCGTGGTTGCTTTGGATAGCCGCGGCCAAACGGTTGCGCAGGATATCACCAATCCGGACGGCAATTACCGTCTGAACGTTACGCCTGGAACGTATACGATTGAGGCCATTTACGAAACCGAGGGTTCCAGCAGTTCCGTTACTGTTAGTCAGGATCAAACCAAGACAGCCAACTTTTCATTGAATACGATGCTGCTTAGCGGTGTTGTCACGAGAAGCGGCTCCAATGGCCCGCTGCCTTCCGGAACAAAAGTGAGACTGATCGATGAGAATACGGGCTTTATGTATAATGAGGCTTCCGTTTCGCCGGACGGAGCTTTTACGGTTCCGATCAATGAAGGCTCTTATACCGTGGCGGTCTATTCGTCTCAAGACGAACCGTATTACGGCTCTGTATCGGGCCTTACAACGGATTCGTCAAAGTCCCCTCTTACGATCGAGCTTAACCCGGCCGGAAAAGTCAGCGGTACGATTCAATCCGCATCCGGATTAACAGCGAAATTCAAAGTAAAAGCCCTTAATCAACAGGGAATGATGTTGAACGAAACACGGGCAGATGAGAACGGTCTTTATACGCTTGCAGTCCCTACTGGCCAAGTTGCCATCATTGCAGCCGTAGAAAATGAAACCGGCACGCAAGCTACTTCCGAAGCGGCCATTACGCCCGGTTCAACGACAATGAATCTGACGGTTATGAATTCCGGCTTGAAGGTGAGTCTGGCTAATGCGCCAACTGACTCAACTGGTCGTGTTCGCGTTTTCGATTTGCTAGGCAACGCCTATGCTCCGGGTGTCGATCCATCGTCTCCCAACGGTACTTATGCATTTTTATTGCCGCCCGGAACTTACATTGTGAAAGCTAGCGCTGGGGCATACGCCGGGATTAGTCAGCCCGTAACTCTTTCACCCGGCAAAAATGAGTCTGTAGCGATTACGTTGGGAAATGCCGGTACATTATCGGGCAAAGTATCTTATTCTGATAACCGACCGCAAACAAGCTTTGAGGACATTTCAATCACCGTGCAAGATAAGAACGGACAAGTTGTCGACAAGCTGGCACCGCTTCATGATGGCAGCTATGAGACTCTTTTGCCTGTAGGAAATTATCGTATTACTGCGGCAGCGGGAGATTCGGTCGCGGTAAAAGAAAATTTGAGCATTCTGGAAGGACAGACCAGCACGTATGATCCGACGATAAATCCGACAGAAATCACCGGTAAAGTGACCGAAGCGGACGGAACGATGATACGATATGCGACAATCGTTGCTCTGTCTCAAGACGGCAGATCCTATTCTTTCACCACATCGAAGGAAGACGGGACATACACACTAAAGGTTCCGCCCGGAAGCTATACATTAAAAACAATGCATTACCATAAAGTGGCGCTAAATAAAAATGTTAGCGTCTCCCGAGGCTCAAGCGTTACGGTAAATCCGGTATTAGGCGCGGCCGGCATATTCAATGGTTATGTTTCCAACGGGAAAACAAACGTAGGCGGAGCTTCGGCTATCGTACTCGATCAGACTCGAACGCCTGTCGATCGTATCGCGACTCACGCGGATACAGGCTTCTTTTCCTTGATGCTTCCGGCCGGCCAATATACCGTTGATAGTAAATCTTTTGACGGCAATCAGACACCGACTGCGATAACCGTTGCCGCGGAGCAAACATTACATCACAAATTGACAACGGAAGCCGGTAAAATTGGCGGCACGATCTTCGCTGCAGACGGCAAAACTCCACTGGGTGGGGTCATCGTCCGCGCGACTAATGAAGCCTATTCCAATTATACGAAAACAAACGGTGACGGCACGTTTGCCTTGTTTGTTCCTGCCGGAACTTATACGTTGACAGCGAAAAAAAGCAATGTGGGAAGCATAACGAAAAACGTAGCCGTCAACAAGGAAAAGGATGTATTCGTCCAAGCTTCATTGCAAACAAACGGTGTTATGGCGGGGAGAATTACGAACGGGTCTAACCCTGCAGCACAAGCATGGGTTAAAGTCTATGATTCTGCCGACGGCATGCTGCTTGAGAAAATACAAACAGGGCAGGACGGGGCCTTTTCCATCACGTTGCCTGCCGGAACTTACGTCTTCCGAGCGGAGTCGTCGGGATTCGTTTCTGCTGAAACTCGCGTAACGGCAATAGCGGACAAGATCGTGGTTAACGATATGACGCTTTATACCTCTAGCGGCAATTCGTCGGATAGTGGTACGTCAAGCTCTAGCCAAAGTACCGCCGGATCTGCGGGCGGGTCGCAACCAACGCCGACACCGAACGCGGCGGAAGTCGTTCTGGATCCGAGCAAAGACGGGATTGTTGTCCAAGAGACCAATAGCTTAGGACAAACGGCAACCAAAATAACGTTAGACAAGGACAAATTAGCCGCAGCTTTGCAAGCGGCCAGCTCGGTAATCGTTCAAATCGATCGTGCCGACGTATTGACTAAAGTCGAGCTTCCGGGGGAGTCATTCCAAACTCCGGATAAAATTCAAGCCGGTGCCATGATCACGTTACGCACAGATGCGGTGGAATATAAGCTGCCGGTTCACGTATTACGTACTTGGACCCAGTCTTTGACAACGATGCAAAACATCAAGATTACCGTGGCTATCGAGAAGCTGCCGTCAAGTAGGAATGAGAAGATTATCAAGACGAATCAACTGACCGGGACACTGCTTCCCAATCCTTTGGATTTCAAAATTACGGCCGAAGGCAGCAACGGTTTATCGCAGGAGCTAGTGAATTTTGGGGCAGTTTATGTGGAGCGTAAAGTAATTGTTCCCGGCACCGATCCCAATAGGGACCATGTTACAGCCGTTACGATTGATCCGGTTACCCATGAAGCGACCTTTATTCCTTCCTATTTCGAAAAAGGAGAGAATGCTTCTACAGTTAAAATTTTTTCGACCCATAATAGCATTTATACCGTAGTAACGGCCAATCATACCTTTGATGACATTGTCGGACACTGGGCGGAATCGGACATCCGGCGGCTGGCGTCGAAGTTTATTGTAAAGGGGATGACCGACAAGCTCTATGAGCCCGATAAAAAAATAACGCGCGCGGAATTTACTTCGCTGCTTGTCCGTTCGTTAGGCTTGCTGGAAGATCCAGGCTATCCGACCTTTAATGACATTCAGCCAAAAGATTGGTACGCCGGATCGGTCGGTGCTGCTGTAAAAGCGGGTCTTGTGAACGGCTTCGAAAACGGGACGTTCGAACCGAACGGCAGCATTACCCGCGAACAGATGGCTGTCATGATCAACAGAGCGCTTAAGGCAGCGGGAAGCGATCCGTCTTCCAAAGAGGCTGAGATGCGGATAGACAAATTCAAGGACCGCGGAGCCATTAGCGAGTGGACGGTTGCTTCCATTGAACAAGCTGTTCGAACAGGGATCATTGAAGGAATGACCGAAACGACGTTCGAGCCTTCTTTGGATTCGACGCGAGCTCAAGTCGCAACGGTGCTTAAGCGATTCTTGCAATACGTAAAGTTCACCAACTAATGGTGTATTGAGATTTAATCACCTTTAGTCGGGTAAAGCGTCCCTAACTGGAGTTGGGGACGTTTTTGAGCTGAAACGCTTGCAGTGCGGCGGACATTTGTGTCACAATACATGGTAAAGTGTTCAGGGATGGAGTCGGGGGCTTTATGGAACAAGAGAAGCTAAAAAAAATGATCGAGGCCGCCAAGCTTTATTATTTGCTGGATTACAGCCAACAGGATATCGCGAACAAGCTGGAGGTTTCCCGGCCGACCGTTTCTCGTCTGCTTCAGCAGGCGAAGGAGGAAGGAATCGTCGAGATTCGCATTTCGGACCCGACCGAGGACCGCAAAATCCTGAGCGAGCAGCTGGAAGAGAAATTCGGGCTGAAGCGGGCGCTGGTCGCGTCCATCCCGTTGTTCGAGGATCATGTAATCAAGCAGTATTTGGGCAAGCTGACGGCGGACTATTTGAGGGAAATCGTCCAGGACGGCGATATCATCGGTACCATCTGGGGCACGACCATCTATCAGGTGGCGACGCACCTGGAGCACAAAGCGCTGAAGGACGTCCGAATCGTCCAACTGAAGGGCGGCGTCAGCCACTCCGAGAAGAAGACATACGCCTCGGAAACGCTTCATTTGTTCGGGATGGCGTTCGATGCGACGCCTTACCAGCTGCCGCTGCCAGCCATCGTCGACCACGTCGTGGTGAAACAGGCGATTGAGGCGGACCGCCACATCCGGAAGCTGCTTGATATGGGGAAGCAGGCGAATATCGCTTTGTTCACGGTTGGCGTACCCCGGACGGATTCGCTGCTGTTCCAGCTTGGCTATTTTACGGAGCAGGATATGCAGCTGATCGCCGACCATGCGGTAGGAGATATCGCTTCCCGGTTCTTCGATAAAAACGGCGCCATTTGCAACGAGACGCTGAATGCCCGCACGATCGGGATCGAACTGCACGAGCTTAAGACGAAAGACCAGTCGATTCTCATCGCAGGCGGCTTGAAGAAGGTCGAAGGCATCCGCGGCGCATTGAAAGCGCAGTACGCGAATGTGTTGGTAACGGATCAGTACACGGCTAAAATATTATTGGAGCAAGAAGGGTAACGCATTTTATCAGATTAGGCATCCCGCTAAAAGGATAAGGAACCATCCGGGCGCAAGCTTGGATGGTTTCTTTTTTGCCCAATTCCAGAACGAATGTGAATGATAAACCATACAAATGATCGAAAAAAACAGGGATTTTGGAATCGGAATCATGAGGTCAACCATAGAAAACGCAAGGTATTCCACAATTTGTTCAAAATTGCTTTATTGGTAAGAACAAAAGTTCAATAACATATTTACATTTGTTCAGTCGCTTGTTATAGTTAAATTGTAATCGAAGCCGCTTCGAAACAACATCATAATTTAAAGCACATAAAAACATCATGGCCAAGGAAATGCTAAAATGACAGCATCGTACAGACCCGTTGTTCCATCTTCGTGTTCGATGTTGAAGCTTTTTTGCATTCGTTGCTAACGCTTTCAATCAAACAGTTCGCTTCTCTTTACTTGCCAAATTAGACGAGGCTGGGGGAATTCCGATGAAATTTTTATTCGTAGCGGCCGGATTGCTGCTGGTGTTTGCGGTGGGCTATTTGTTCAGCAACAACCGGAAAGGAATTCGCAGCAGACCGATTCTGGCTATGCTCGTTACGCAAATTGTGCTGAGCTTTATCATACTGAATACGAAGATCGGTCTGGAACTGATCACGTTCGTCTCCCGATTGTTCAACAAGCTGATGGAATTCGGGGTAGGCGGTGTCAACTTCGTCTTCGGCGGCTTGGAAAATCAGGGCGCTTCGACCTTTTTTATTAACGTGCTGCTGCCGATCATCTTTATCTCGATTCTGATCGGCATCCTGAACTATGTGAAGGTGCTGCCGTTCGTCATCAAATACGTAGGTCTGGCGCTCAGCAAATTGAACGGCATGGGCCGGCTGGAAAACTATGTGGCCGTTTCCGCCGCGCTGCTCGGTCAATCGGAAGTGTTCCTGACAACGAAGAAGCAGCTCAGCCAGGTCACGAAGCAGCGGCTGTATACGCTTTGCACATCGGCGATGAGCGCGGTCAGCATCTCGATCGTCGGGGCATACATGACGATGCTTGAACCGAGGTACGTCGTGGTCGCCATCGTGCTGAACATTTTCTCGGCGCTGATTGTCGCCAACATTATTAACCCATACAAGCTCGAGCCGGAGGAAGAGCAGGCGACGGTTGTGGCCGACGAGGAGCATCATCCGAAGGAATCGTTCTTCCAGATGATCAGCGAAAGCATTATGGACGGGTTCAAAGTGGCGATTATCGTGGGCGCGATGCTCATCGGCTTTATCGCTTTGATGAATATGATCAACTACGTATTCGAGCTGATATTCCACATTTCGTTCCAATCCGTGCTGGGGTATATTTTCGCACCGGTCGCGTTCCTGATGGGCATCCCGTGGAGCGAAGCCGTGCAGGCGGGAGGCATCATGGCGACGAAGCTGGTGACCAACGAATTCGTTGCGATGCTCAGCTTCAAAGATATCGCTTCGGGCTTGTCGGCCCGTACGGTCGGGATCGTCTCGGTATTCCTGGTCAGCTTTGCGAACTTCAGCTCCATTGGCATTATCACCGGCGCGGTGAAAGCGCTGAACGACAAACGGGGAGACGAGGCTGCACAGTTCGGCTTGAAGCTGCTGCTCGGCTCGACGCTGGCCTCGATCTTGTCGGCCACGCTCATCGGGCTGTTCCTATAAATATTCGATTACTATACTAAACACGGGGAGACGAGAAACATGAGAATGGTTGATTTGATTGCCCGCAAGCGTGACGGTCACGAGCTTAGCAAGACGGAAATTGATTTCATCGTGCAAGGCTATACGAACGGGACGATCCCGGACTACCAGATGTCCTCGTTTCTGATGGCGGCCTTCTTCCGCGGCATGACCCCGATGGAGACGGCGAATATGACGATGGCTATGGTAGCGTCGGGTGATACGATCGATCTGTCCGCTATCGAAGGCGTCAAAGTGGACAAGCACAGCACCGGAGGCGTCGGCGATACGACGACGATCGTTCTTGCGCCGCTCGTCGCCGCGGTCGGCGTTCCCGTAGCGAAGCTGTCCGGGCGCGGACTCGGCCATACCGGGGGAACGGTAGACAAGTTCGAAGCGATTCCGGGATTCCAGGCTGAAATCAGCAGCGAACAATTCATCAAGCAAGTGAACGAAGTGAAAGTTGCGGTGACCGGACCGACCGGAAACCTGACCCCGGCGGACAAAAAGATTTACGCGCTTCGCGATGTGACCGGGACGGTCAATTCGATCCCGCTGATGGCCAGCTCGATCATGAGTAAAAAAATCGCCTCCGGTTCCGATGCTATCGTTCTGGATGTCAAAGTAGGCGCCGGCGCGTTCATGAAAGACTTGGACAGCGCCAAGGAGCTGGCGAAGGCGATGGTAGACATCGGCAACAACGTGGGACGCAATACGATGGCGGTCATTTCCGATATGAATCAGCCGCTCGGCTTTGCGATCGGCAACGCGCTCGAGGTGAAGGAAGCGATCGATACGCTGCGCGGCGAAGGTCCCGAAGATTTGCACGAACTGTGCTTGACGCTCGGCAGTCATATGGTATATTTGGCAAAGCAGGCTGCTAGCGTGAGCGAAGCGCGGAGTAAGCTGGAGGAAGCGATTTCCAGCGGCCGGGCATTGGAGACGTTTAAAGCGTTCATTGCCGCACAGGGCGGAGACGCGTCGATCGTAGACGACCCGTCCAAACTGCCGGCTGCCGCATACCGTATCGAGGTGAAGGCGAAAGAGGCGGGCTATGTCTCGGAGATCGTCGCCGACAGTATCGGCACCGCGGCGATGATCTTGGGCGCGGGACGCGCAACGAAGGAATCCGAGATCGATCTGAGTGTTGGCCTGATGCTGCACAAAAAAATCGGCGACGAAGTGAAGCCCGGGGATAAGCTTGTTACCATTCACAGCAATCGCGAAACGGTGGATGACGTTATTGAAAGCATCTACGAATCGTACACCATCGCCTCCGGCAAAGTGGAACGTCCGGTTCTGGTGCACGCGGAAATTCATTAAACTTAGTTTCGAGGGTTGAAAAACGAACGGAGGAGTAAGCAGATGACAACAAACGAAATCGCCCGATTAATCGACCATACCTTATTAAAAGCCGATGCTAGCCGTGAGGCGGTGATCCGGTTGGCGGAGGAAGCGAAGCAGTACCGTTTCGCCTCGGTTTGCGTCAATCCGGCACAGGTGAAGACAGCTTATGAAGTGCTGAAGGACACGCCCGACGTGAAGGTGTGCACGGTCATCGGTTTTCCGCTGGGGGCGACGATGCCGGAAGTGAAGGCGTTCGAAGTCCGGGAAGCTATCGCTGCCGGAGCGACGGAAGTCGATATGGTGATCAATATCGGTGCGCTCAAGGATAAGCAGGACGATCTGGTGGAACAGGATATCCGGGCCGTCGTCGAAGCGGCTAAAGGCAAGGCGCTGACGAAGGTCATTATCGAAACCTGCCTCTTGACCGACGAAGAGAAGGAGCGGGCATGCCGTTTGGCGGTGAAGGCCGGCGCGGATTTCGTGAAGACATCGACGGGTTTTTCGACCGGCGGAGCTACGGCAGCGGATATCGCGCTGATGCGCAAAACGGTAGGCCCGGACATCGGAGTGAAGGCGTCCGGCGGCGTGCGCAGCCTGGAGGATGTTAAAGCAATGATCGAAGCGGGGGCTACCCGAATCGGCTCCAGCTCCGGCGTATCGATCGTCAAAGGCGAGCAGTCCAGCAGCGCGTACTAATCGAAATTGAACGAAGCGCGCCTCAAAGCTCCCTGCAATGCAACATTTATTTACTTAGGCTCCAAGGACCTTCCATTATGGGAGGTCCTTTAGGCTGTTGAGAAAGTGGATTTTCACAAAAAAATAGAGATGCAAACGGAGGTGGGGTATCCGCTGGAGAAGCGATAGCGTCCGCCTTTGTCTTCGGGAAATGTCCGCTAACAAGCGGCTTCCAATCAAATTTCCCGAGGACCCGGGGTCCCCGCAAAGTATTCGGACTAAGCTTCCTGATTCAACTTCACTTTGCGGGGTGGGGCAGCGGTCGGAAGCGGATACCCCGCCCCCTCGTAACCTCTATTATCTCAATTAACCACTTTCTCAACAAACCCAGGACCTTCCTTACGGGAGGTCCTTTTTAACGTGCGGCCCGGTTGCCTGAGGCCGGCGGATTTGCGATAATGCCTATAGGACATGAATGAGATAGAGAGGTGTTTGGATGGAGAGCAAGAAGAAGATCTTCGCTTTTTTGGGATCGTATGCGGATGCGGCCGATCCGGGCTTGTACGCATGCAGATTCGATCCCGATACCGGAAGTCTCGAACTGACCGATCAAACGGCCGGGCTGCAGAATCCGACGTTTTTGGATGTGAATGCTGAAGGCATGAAGCTATATGCGATCACGGAGGCAGCAGATTCCGAAGGCAAGCGCTGTGGGGCTGCCGCGGCCTACGGGTTCGATCCCGAAACCGGCAAGCTGTCGCTGCTCGGCAAGGAGCTGACGGTGCCGGCGACCACGTGTCACATTACTTTGGACCGCACCCATACATACATCATGGTCGCAAGCTACCACGGCGGCCTGATCGGGCTATCTTCGCTGCTGGAGGACGGACGCATCGGCAAGACCGCGGACATCCGCCGGCACGAAGGCTCCAGCGTCCTGCCCGTGCAAAATCAGGCGCGTGCGCACTCCGTATTCGTCGATCGTTTCAACCGCTACGCCATCGTCTGCGATCTGGGGCTGGATCGCGTCTTTACTTACAAACTCGACGTCGCTGCCGGACAGCTGCTTCCTCATGACGAAGTTCGGGTAGCGCCGGGGTCGGGACCGCGGCACTTTGTTTTTCATCCGTCGCTGTCTTACGGCTACGTCATCAACGAGCTGGGTTCAACGATTACGGCATTCTCCTACGATCGGGAGCAGGGCAAGCTTGGCGAAATACAGACCGTCTCGACGCTGCCCGCTTCTTATGAAGGGGACAATGCGTGCGCCGATATTCACGTCTCGCCGGACGGCAAATTTCTGTACGGCTCCAATCGCGGACATGATAGCATCGCGGTGTATGCCATCGATTCCTCAACCGGCAAACTCACGCTCGTCGAGCATGCTTCGACGCTTGGAGGACATCCGCGTAACTTCGCGCTCTCGCCGGACGGTCGCTTCCTGCTCGTAGCCAACCGGGATTCGAATCAAATCGTGACGTTCTCGCGGGACGCGGCTACCGGGAAGCTTCGGCCTACGGGGGACAGACTGGATGTGTCAAAGCCCGTGTGCATCAAGTTTGCGGCAATCGGTTAGTTCATGACGGAGGTCCTTGTTCACCAAGGACCCCGTCGTTTTTTATTTTGAACCGCGGATGGAGATGCGTACCACATGAACCGGAGCCCCAACCTTCGCATAGCGGAACACTAGCGGCTTCTCCGGCCATCCGTTGATTTTATAAAGGAGCAAATCCCCCTGACGCAGCACAACCGATAAATCGTCGCCCGATGAAAATTCCACATCCCCGTCAACCGGATGTATGCATTCGTAGCTCACCATATCCGCGGCCAGCCCCGAACGCTGCACATCTTCTCTGTGAGAATCACGGATCAGAACAGGCAGCATTTCGGCCGAATATCCGGGCCCCAGCATCACGTTGAGGTCGTTCCCTTTTCCCCGGCACCGGGTCGTCCAAGCCCCGTCAAAGCGGTCTTGATCAAAAGGCTTCAGCACGGCCGTATGCCGCTGTTCGTGCTCCAGCACAAATTCGCCTTGCGTTGCCATCAGCAATCTTCGGTAGCCGGGCAGACTCGTGAAGCTGGACTCCTCCGCGTGAATTGCCGCTCTGCTGATCCGCCAGTCGAAATTCCGCTGCTCATACGACGCGCCTTCCGGATAGATCGCCATTTGCGTCGTGGCTCCTCCCGACCAGCTCGCCGTTTTTTGATCCTCTTGCCGAATGATTTTGACCGAAAAGCCCATCGAATCGATCACATCGCTTTCTTATTCTTAGGATGAACATACAACGGGACGGCTCAGGAATCAAGGCTTGTCCGGTATTGTAAGATTTTAGCAAGGAAGCGTAACCTTTTCGTAAGCTTTGCTTAGCTTTCGGTTAACGAACAGGCGGTAAAGTAAGGAAGCGCGCGTTGCTATGGAATTCAATAGTCATGACGGGGACGATCGGGTTGTTGCCGCTGGAAAGGGGAGGAGAAGCGCTATGTCCGCAGCATGAGAAAAGAAGAAACTGTATGGCCGTACGGCATCGAGGAAAGCCAAGTCGTTGATTTCCTTCCCGGAACGTGGTAATCTGCCGTTAAACTAACCGGTTAAGGAAGGTAGACTTGTATGAACAAACGCATCCTCATCGTCGACGACGATCATAAAATCGCGAATTTACTTGAGATTTACTTAAAAAACGAAGGCTACGAGGTTCTTAAGGAGCATAACGGAATCGACGCCATAAGACGGATGGAGGAGGAAACCGTCCATCTGGTCATTTTGGACGTAATGATGCCCGAATTGGACGGGATGGAGGTTTGCCGCAAAATCCGGGAGGACAAGACGACGCCGATCCTGATGCTGAGTGCCAAAGATGAGGATATGGACAAAATTTTGGGCCTGATGACGGGGGCCGACGATTATATGGGCAAGCCCTTCAATCCGCTGGAGCTGGTGGCACGGGTCAAGTCGCTGCTGCGGCGGTCGTATTTCAGCGCGCAGACGGCACAGCCGGATGCGGAGGGGATCATCAAGATCAAGTCGATGCAAATCGATAAGCGCAACCATGCCGTCACGATCGACGACCGCCCGATCAAGCTGACGCCGATCGAATTTGGCATTTTATTTTTGCTTGCCAGCCATCCGGGCCGGGTTTTCGGATCGGAGGAAATTTTCGAGCTGATCTGGAAGGAAAAATATTTTGAGACGAACAACTCCGTAACGGTTCATATCAGCCGGCTGCGCGAGAAGCTGGAGAAGGAAATGGCGGGAGAAAAGCTGATTCACACGGTGTGGGGGGTAGGGTACAAAATTGAGAACTAACTGGAGAGTCGCGGTGCCGCTCTTCTGGAGCGTATTAACGACCGCGGTCGTGCTGGCGGTCATTTCGACGATCGCCAAGTCGATTTATTTTTCCAAGCTGTCATTAAATTCGCTGTTTATTTGGATTAATTATTATATCGGTTATCCGGATATTTACTATCTTACGGCGCTGCCTTTGTTCATGCTGTCGGCCTTATATTTTTTCAAACGGGAAAAAGACGCCCGCTACCACAGGTACCTGATCCATATTATCGAGGACGTGCAGCGGATCGCCGACGGCGACTTCGATCATAAGGTGCCCGTGCAGTCTATCGGCGAGCTGGGCCAATTGGCCGGGAACATCAACCAGGTCGTCGAGCGGCTCAAAACGTCGATCGACGAGGAACGGCGGGCCGAGTCCACCAAGAACGAGCTGATTACGAACGTATCCCACGATCTGCGGACTCCGCTCACCTCGATTACCGGCTATCTCGGTCTGATCGAGCAGGACCGTTACCGGGACGAAGTGGAGCTGCGTTATTATGTCAACATGGCGTACGAGGAATCGCTACGGATGTTTCAATTAATTCAGGATTTGTTCGAATACACCCGCTTAAGCAATATTACGGGCGCGACGATCCAGAAGGCCCCGATCAATCTGGTCGAAATGATGCGCCAGCTTTTCGCGCAGTTCCGGCTGCAGCTTCAGGAGGTCGGGATCGAGCAGCATATGACCTTTTTCGAGTCGCAGCTGCTGGTCATGGCCGATGGCAACAAGCTGCGGCGGGTATTCGAGAATTTGATCTCCAATGCGATCAAGTACGGCAGTGAAGGGAAATATCTTGAAGTGATGGGCTTCAAGGAAGGGGATGAAGCCGTGATCCAGATTATCAATTACGGCGAAACGATCCCGCAAACCGATTTGCCTCATATTTTCGAACGGTTTTACCGCGTGGAGAAATCCCGTGCGACGCATACCGGGGGTTCCGGCATCGGCTTGGCCATCGCCAAAAGCATCGTCGAGCTGCACGGAGGCACCATTTCCGCGTCCAGCGACGAGGAGCGGACCGTCTTTACGGTACGCCTGAATCTCCTGGGAGAGAAGGCTAATTCTTAAGAAACTGTACATGAAACGTGCCGAACCTGCAGGGGTAGGCGCGTTTTTTTCGTCTTTATATAGAAAATCTTAAGAAATTCGTTAACTTTTCTTAGTTGATCGTTAAGTAATGAAGTTCATAATAAAGAAAAAAAGCGCTCCGGAAGCGCTCGTTTGTCGGAGGAGGCTTGGATAGAGATGCCGCAACAATTAGAGAAAACCAGAAATTGCCTTAACTTGGAAAATCGCCCGTCCGCCAAGGATGAGGTTCTTTTTAGATCATGGATGGAGCAGCACCGCCGCGAGGTATGGGCTTACGCTTATGGATTAACCCGTAAACACGATGTGGCCGACGATATTACCCAGGATGTGTTTTTGAAGGCTTACCGCCGAATCGCTTCGTTTCGGGGCGACGGCTCCGTGCGGGCGTGGCTGCTCACGATCACCCGCAATACCGTGTTCGATTATCGGAGAAGCTCCTATTTTCGCAAAGTGACGGTTGTGGACAGGGTCGAGACGGAGAAGGCCCATACGTCCGCGGAGGAGGAATATTTAAAGCGCGAGGATAGCCGTGAAATGTTCGGGATGATTCTGGAGATGCCTCTGGCGTTTCGGGACGTGCTGCTGCTTAAGGCCAAATACGAACTGAAGCCCGGTGAAATCGCCTCCTACTTAAAGCTCCCGCTGACGACGATCAAAACAAGACTGCATCGGGCGCGGAAAGAAGCTGTCCGGCGCCTCCAAGTCGAGGGGCGCCCATAACGGCTCCCCGTCTCGCCGGATCTTCCCGCACCCCGGTATGCCCCCTGTCGCGCTTAAAAGTTCCCTCCGTTTCGCCCTTCCTTTCGTTATTTCCGTCCGGACAAGCCTACGGCTTCTTTTCCGAATTTGCCAGAAATTTTCGGTCAACTTCCCTTTGCTTTCTGCATAGGTATTTATTACACTTCAAATCCGAAGAAGAAGCCGGGGCAAAAGCCCGGAAGCGGCGGCTAACGGCGTTACGCATCGTTTCGAAGCGCATATCCTTACGAAGCCAGTTTTGCTAAAGCAAAACTCAAAGCGTATCCTTTCGAAGCCGGTTTTGCTTAGCGCAAAACCCTCAGGAGGTAAGATCATGAATATATTCAAGAAAATCGCCGACTATCGCACGGAAACCGAAAGGCTGGCCTGGACCGGAACCTTCGCCGAGTACATCGAGCTGCTCCGCCGGCATCCGCATCTGGCTATGACGGCGCATGCACGGGTGTACGAAATGATTGCCTCCCACGGCATCCTGGAAGAAAATGGGCGTCGAAAGTATAACTTTTTCGAAAAAGAGATTTTCGGGCTCGATTCTGCGATTGAGAAGCTGGTGGAAGAATATTTCCATTCGGCGGCGCGTCGGTTGGACGTCCGCAAGCGGATCTTGCTTTTGATGGGGCCGGTCAGCGGCGGGAAGTCGACCATTGTCACGATGCTCAAGCGCGGACTTGAGCAGTTCTCGCGCACGGATCAAGGCGCTGTATATGCGATCAAAGGCTGCCCGATGCACGAGGAGCCTTTGCACTTAATTCCGCATGAGCTGAGAAGCGAGGTGGAGCAGGAATTCGGCGTGAGGATCGAGGGTAACCTTTGCCCTTCCTGCCAAATCCGCTTACGGGATGATTACGGGGGACGCATCGAAGACGTACTGGTAGAGCGCGTGCTGCTGTCCGAAGATAGCCGCGTAGGCATCGGGACGTTCAGTCCGTCCGATCCGAAATCGCAGGATATCGCCGACCTGACGGGGAGCATCGATTTCTCCACGATTACCGAGTACGGCTCGGAATCCGATCCGCGGGCTTACCGTTTCGACGGAGAGCTGAACAAGGCTAACCGGGGCTTGATGGAGTTTCAGGAAATGCTGAAATGCGACGAGAAGTTTCTGTGGAACCTGCTGTCCCTCACGCAGGAAGGCAACTTTAAAGCCGGACGGTTCGCCTTGATTTCGGCAGACGAGCTCATTATCGCCCATACGAACGAATCCGAATATAAATCGTTTATTTCCAATAAAAAGAACGAGGCGCTCCAATCGCGGATGATCGTTATGCCGATTCCTTATAATTTGAAGGTGTCGGACGAAGAGAAAATTTACGCCAAGCTGATCCAGCAAAGCGACATGAAGCATGTGCATATCGCGCCTCACTCGCTGAGGGCCGCGGCGATTTTCTCGATTTTGACCCGGTTGAAGGAATCCAAGAAGCAGGGGATGGATCTCGTCAAAAAAATGCGCATGTACGACGGCGAAGAGGTCGAAGGGTACAAGGAAGCGGATTTAAAGGAAATGCAGAGCGAATATTTGGAGGAAGGCATGAGCGGAATCGATCCCCGCTATGTCATCAACCGGATTTCCAGCGCGCTGATCCGGCAAGGTCTGGAATTTATCAATGCGCTGGATGTGCTGCGGGCGCTCAAGGACGGTCTGGACCAGCACCCTTCCATCACGAAGGAGGAACGGGAGCGGTACTTGAACTTCATCTCCATCGCGCGCAAGGAGTACGATGAGCTGGCCAAGAAAGAGGTGCAAAAAGCATTCGTCTACTCGTTCGACGAGTCGGCGAAGACGCTGTTCAACAACTACCTCGACAACATCGAGGCGTATTGCAACTGGACCAAAATCAAAGACCCGCTGACCGGCGAAGAGATGGACCCGGACGAGAGGCTGATGCGTTCGATCGAAGAGCAGATCGGCATTTCGGAAAATGCGAAGAAGGCGTTCCGTGAGGAGATACTGATCCGGATGTCCTCGTATTCGCGCAAAGGGAAGCGGTTCGACTACAGCAGCCACGAGCGGCTGCGCGAAGCGATCGAGAAGAAGCTGTTCGCCGATCTGAAGGACATCGTCAAAATTACGACTTCGACGAAAACCCCTGATGAGAACCAACTGAAGCGAATCAACGAGGTCATTAAGCGTCTTGTCGAGGAGCACGGCTATACGACTGCTTCGGCCAATGAGCTGTTGCGTTACGTCGGCAGCTTGTTGAACCGGTAATTTGCTTGCCTGGGGTAACCAATGAAGAAAAGATCGCCCGAGGGGCGATCAGAGTGTTGAAAAAGAGGATTTTGACTGAAATAGAGAAACTTACGGAGGTGGGGTATCTACTGGAGAAGCGATAGCGTCCGCCTTTGTCATCGGGAAATGTCCGCTAATAAGCGGCTTTTCAATCAAATTTCCCGATGACAAGAGCGGTCGGAAGTAGATACCCCACCCCCTCGTACACCTCTATTACCTCAATTGACCACTTTCTCAACAAGCTCATCGCCCGAGGGGCGATCTTTTTCTTTTATGGCTGTGCTTTGAATTCGAGCAGGCGCAGCAGCATCGTGGCGACTTCAGCCCTTGTGGCGGCACGCTTCGGTTGGAAGGAGCCGTCATTGTATCCTTGAATGAGCTTTTGATTTATCAAAGTCGAAACTGCCGATTGGGCCCACTCGGAGATAGCCGAGCTATCCGAAAGCTTTGCTTCGGCTCCGTTAGCGTGTAGTCCGAAGGCACGCACCAGAATGACGGCCATTTGCTCTCGCGTAATCGGCTGGTCCGGTTTGAATTGGTCCCCGAATCCGTCGACGACGCCCTTGGCGACGGCGGCTGCAATCGCTTGGCTGGCCCAATGGCTGCTGGTGTCCGAGAATGCCGCCTGCGAGTTCGCGTTTAATTTCAAAGCCCGAACGATGACGGTAATGAATTCCGCCCGGGTCATAGCTTGCTCCGGCTTGAAGGAGCCGTCGGGAAAACCGTCGAACAGCTTCATCGTGCTCAGCTTACCGACCGCCTCATTCGCCCAATGGGCGTTCATGTCATTGAAGGTTACGGCAGGAACGGAACCGTTGTTGTTCCCCGTATTCGTGCCAGCGCCTTTACCCGGCTTTACTTCATCGGACGGCTTGTCCGTACTCGGCTTCGTTCCCGGAGCGCCACCGCCTCCGCCAGTACTGCCGCTTCCTGTGTTCGTTCCGCTGCCAGTGCTCGGAGCCGGGGAGGAACCGCTGTCCGAGTCAGGCTCCGTGATCGTAATCGTGACAGTGGCCGAAGCTTCGGCCAAGCCGTCGGTTACTTTATAGTGGAACACGTCGGTCCCCGTTTGACCCGGTTTCGGCTTGTACGTGAATTTGCCGTAGGTCGCATCCGTAACGGTTACGGTTCCCATGTCCGCTTCTTTGGCAATCGAATACGTAAGCCGGTTTTGATCGCCGTCGGTTGCTTTGAACTCGCCGTTTAACGCAACGCCTTGGTTCGTGGTGTAAGTAACGTTGTCTGCCTTCGGCGATTGGTTAGGCTTAATTTCGATGACGACGGCAGCTTCATCTGTGCCGCCCTTGCCGTCGCTGATTTCATACGTGAACATGTCGCTTCCGGATTGCTTCGGATTCGGAGCGTAAGTAAAAGCTCCGTATACGGAATCCGTTATCGCCGCCGTTCCCTTAGCCCCCTGCTTCACGATACGGTAGAAGAGCGGATCGCCGTCCGGATCGGCGGCCATCAGCTTTCCTTGAAGCGACAAGCTTTCATTCGTCTTGAATGTCATGTATTCTGCGGTTGGTTTACGGTTGCCGCTGCCATCGGTCTGCTTCTCGATGTCGATAACGACGAGCGCATCGTTTGAGTTCGTTTTGCCGTCGTGTGCCCGGAAAACGAAGGAATCGATGCCTGCAGCCGCCGGATTCGGTTTATACGCAAACGTTCCGAGAACGGCGTTTTCAAGTGTGAGCGTGCCTTTGGTCGGCTGGCTAACGATCGAATAGGTCAGCTTGTCTTGACTGTCCGCATCCGCAGCAGCCAGCTTACCGCTTAGCTGTCCGCTTGCGATAACGGTATACATGGCGTTTTCTGCTTTCGGCGCGTGATTCGTCCGGATGTCGACGGTTACGGTCGCTTCGTTGGACATGGCTTTACCGTCGCTGGCTTTAAACGTAAAAGAGTCGGTGCCAGTTGCGCCAGGATTCGGCGTATACGTAAATGCGCCGTAAACCTCGTCTGTAACGGTGACTACCCCTTTGGCCGGCTTGTTAACGATACTGTAGGTCAGCTTATCGCCGTCCGGATCGGTAGCTTTCATGTTCCCTGAGGCAGACTTATCCTGATCGGCGCTGATGGACGCGTTCTCTGCGACCGGTGTCTGATTTTGCACCATGAGAAACTCGTTGCTTTTTAAAGCGTGGTCCGTAATGCGAATCTCGCTGATCCAGCCGTTGAAGGAAAGCTCGTGCACATTATCATAATGACCGGAGCCGATAGTCCACGGCTTGCCTGCCGTCGCAATTCCTACCGGATTGCCGTCCGGGTTGCGCAGCACGGGAGCTCCGTCGATGTACATTTTCGTCGTCTGACCGTCATTGACCACGGCAACATGGTACCACTTGAAGAAAAGCTCGCCCGACCAGTTGGTCACCGTATCGTTGATGTTCTGCGGGTAAACGGCCCACTGCATCTCTTTCAACGTGGAAATTGCCAGCGAGGCCGTCGGCTCGGCGGGGTCGCCGCCTGTTTTGCCGGCGTTGGCTCCGGTTTCGTCGCGGGCCAGAATACCCATCCATCCATGCTTGTCCTTATCGAAGTCGGGAGCCAGCTTGACGTATGCTTCGATGGTGTAGCCTTGTTCGAACGTCATGTTATTGATGGCCGCCTGATCGGCGGTTTTCAGATAGGAAGCTTTGCCTTGAGATTTGTCGCCGAAAAGGCGAATGCTGGCCTTGCTTTGACTTTTGAACGGCGCATCCGAGGACCAGACCAAGTCTCCCGGCTTGCTGTTTCCGACATTATGACGATATAGATCGTTATGATTGCCGGACAGATCTTTCACGACCGTGATACCGTCAGGGAGCGGCTGTCCCTCGACCGTTTGGTCGCTTTCCATACGCCAATGGGCGACCGTACCTTGATTCGTTTCGTCGGGATTTTTGATACGAACGGATACCGTCCCGGGAGGGGAGTCGGCTTTCCCGTCATTGACCACATAAGTAAACGTATCCATCCCGGTTTGACCGGCATTCGGTGTGTAGGTGAAGGCGCCGGATACGGGATCGGTAATCGTCGCCGTGCCTTTGGACCCCTGACTGCCGATGCGGTAAGTGAGCGTATCGAAATCGGCATCGGCCCCTTTCAGCTTGCCGCTGACCGGTTTGTCCTGGAGCGTATCGAAATCGACATTTTTGGCGATCGGAACTTTATTCTGCGATCCCCAGAAGGAGCCGAATCGCTGCTCGAAGTTCATGGATACGGTAAATTCGTTGTTTGCGTCGGTCAAACGTTCCATATCGAATTCGTCCCGCTCTTCTTCGGGGATGTTCATCACCCAGGGAGAGAAGGAGTAAGCTTTGATTTGGTTGCCTTTCAAATCGATATTGAGCATCCGCATCCAGCCGTTGCCGCCCATGTAGCCGCCTTGGTAATCCACGACCATCATGAGCACGTCTTTCCCGTTGTCGTTCGGTTTCACCATATGGGCGGCCCCGTGATGATGTCCGTTCACCGTCAGGAAAATTTGATCGTTCTTCTTAATCAGCTTGTCCCACAAGCCTTGGCCGTGCTCTGCCGTAATGAAGGCCGTTTTTCCGTCCTCGGCAATGTTCAGCAGCTGGTGAGTGATCAAAATGACAGGAAGATCCGGGTGAGCGTCAATGACTTGCTGCGCCCATTGAATGGACGCATCGGAGGTACGCCAGTCCAGGAAGAGAGCGAGAAATTTTTTGCCGGCCGCTTCAAAGGTGTAGTAGGAGCAATATCCGCTCGGGGACACGCCGCCGAAGCCCGGGCTGCCAGACATGCGGGTCGCAGGGTTAAAATACTGCATAAATTTCTCGGCGTTGTTATTGCGCTGGTCATCCCATTGCCATTCGTTAATATCGTGATTTCCGGCCACATAGCCGTAAGGAACGTGGTATTTGTCGAGCCATTTCATCGCCTCGTCGGCAGCCTGCCATTCGTAATCTTGATTTCTTCTGTCCACGATATCGCCGACGTGGGCTGTGAATGCAATGCGTTCGTTGAACTGATTTTTTGCGATCCACTCGGTTTGCGACAAGAAAATTTCTTTTTTGTAACGGGCATACATTTGCGTGTCGGGAAGAACGGCAAGCTGGAAGCTTCCCGCGGATGGCGCGCTTGCGGCTAATGCCGACTGGCTTGCGGCCGGTACGAGAACGGCTGTCACCAGCATGACGGCAGCACTGATCAGCGCCAGCAGTTTACCGCTTTTTCTTACAAATCGGGTTAACATCGTGTTCGCTCCTTTAACGGTATCTTGGGTTATAGATGGCAACCTTTTCTAGTTTAAAAAAGAACTGTTCGTCAAGTGTTAATTGGTTTTTAAAGTTTTGTTTAGAATAGGTTTGCTTGAAATACGGCCTGCGGGTCCATTATCATGAAGGTACTGTGATTTACCGGATTTTTCGGTTTTTGGGGGGACTGTTGATGATTACCGTATTGATCGTGGATGACGACCGGCATATTCGGGAGCTGATCCGAGTCAGTCTGCGCGAGGAGGGCTACCGCCTGCTGGAGGCGGAGAACGGGCAGGACGCATGGAAGCTGCTGCAGGAGAACCGGGTAGATCTGGTCATTCTCGACATTATGATGCCGTTTATGGACGGCTGGGAGCTGAGCCGTCATATTCGGATGCAGCAAACGGACCTTCCGCTTCTGATGGTAACCGCCAAGGGCGAGACGGGAGACAAGGTCAAGGGCTTCGAGCTGGGAACGGACGATTATTTGGTCAAGCCGTTCGATCCGCTGGAACTGGTCGTGCGGGTGAAGGCGCTGCTGAAGCGATACCGGATCCATGCGTCGGATACCGTGCAATTCGGCCGGATCGAGCTGAACAAGAAAAGCCATGAGGTTCTGAAAGGCGACGAGAAGCTGACGCTTCCGCTCAAAGAATTTGAGCTGCTCTACAAGCTGGCGAGCCATCCGAACCAAATTTTCACGAGGAACCAGCTTATCGAACAAATCTGGGGGCACGATTACGAAGGAGACGACCGTACCGTGGACGTTCATATCAAGCGGCTCAGAGAACGGTTTGCGGACGAGACGGACAGCTTCACCATCCGCACCATCCGGGGACTTGGCTACAAGCTTGAGGTGAGCGGATGATCAAGACGCTTTACACGCGGATGGTGCTCGTTTATTTGGCGGCGGTCATCTTCGGATTGGTCGTGGCCTTTGTGATCATGGGTTTCATTTTCTCGGAGAGGCTGAACGCGCAGCTTCGGGATGACATGAGGCTGGTGGCGCAAGATTTGATCGATACCTATAAAGCGACGGATAATGTCGATTTCGACTCGTACATGCTTAACCGCAAGCTTGCCAAGCCTTTCTTCATCAGGGTATATGACGAGGCAGGCAAAGAAGCGTTATACGGATATACCGACGTCGAGACGAGAAAGGTCATTACTCCGCAAGAAATTGCTCAGGTGCTGCACGGGGAACAGCTTTGGAACGAGTCGAGTATGGATGTCAGCATACTGGGTTACCCGGTGAAGATCCAAGGGCATTCGTATGCGATGTTTTTGCAGCCGGCCTCGAACAAGTCCGACCGGCTCCTGCAAAGCTATTTGAACATCTCGCTGATCAACGCCTTGATTATCGGCAGCGTCTTCATCATGGTGGCCGGCCGTTATTTGGTCAAACCGATCAAGCGCATGACCAAAGCGGCCAGGCGGATGGCCAAGGGCGATTTCAATATCGGCTTCGATTGGAAATTTCGCAAGGACGAACTGGGCGAGCTTGCCCAAAGCTTCACCGAGATGGCCGGAGAGCTTAAGCAGATGGAGCGGATGCGGCAGGATTTCGTGTCCAATGTCTCGCACGAGATTCAGTCTCCGCTTACGTCGATCGCCGGATTTTCCAAGCTGCTGCGGGAGAAGGCGATGTCGGAGGAGGAACGCCGGAAATATCTGGAGATCATTCAGACGGAGGCGGAACGGTTGTCCCGGCTCAGCGAGAATTTGCTCAAGCTCGCTTCGCTTGAATCGGAGCATCATCCGTTTCACCCTACGACGTATGCGCTGGATGAGCAGCTTCGCAGTGTCATCGTAGCCACAGAGCCAATCTGGTCGGCCAAAAAGCTGGAGCTTGATTTAAGGCTGCCCTCGGCGAAAATTTATGCCGATGCGGATCAGCTCAGCCAAGTGTGGATGAATCTGATCACCAACAGCTTGAAGTTCACGCCGGAGGGCGGCATGGTCAGAGTGCGGCTTCTTCCGGCCACCGACCGGATTCAGGTCCGGATCGGCGATACGGGCATTGGGATCTCCGAGGAGGATCAGGCCCGCATTTTTGACCGGTTTTATAAGGCGGACCGGGCTAGGAACCGGGAGAAAAGCGGCAGCGGACTTGGACTTGCCATCGTGAAAAAGATCGTCGATCTGCATCACGGCACGATCGAGGTGCGCAGCAAGCCCGGGCAGGGCACCGTCTTTACGGTTACGCTACCCAGCTTCTCCGGCAAGCGTCACGCCCCGGATAAGAAATAACAGCTCAAAGATCAATCCAAATCGGGTTGATCTTTTTTTTGTCCGGTTCACGCTCCGTTCATATTTGCAAGGTAAAGTATTTTCCAGAATCGGATGGACATTTATAAAGGAGCGAGGAGTGGAATGAACGGACTGATTAAATTTTCGATGAAGAACGTCGCGGCAGTGATCATCATCGTCGCCATGCTGCTCGGCGGCGGGATGTTTTCGGCAACGAAGCTGAAGAAGGAGAACTATCCCAATATCACTTATCCGGGCGTCTTTGTTACTACCACATACCCTGGCTCGCCAAAGGATGTAATGGACAACGTGACGAAGCCGATCGAGGATAAGCTGGCGAATATGCCGGACCTCGAACTGCTGACTTCGACCTCAAACGACAACAATTCTTTTCTTGAGGTTAAATTCAAGCATGGGGTGGACCTGGACAAGAAAAAGCGGGAAGTTGAAAATTTGCTCCAGGAAGTCAGTTTGCCTTCTACGGCACAAAGACCGAAGGCGATGACGTTCGGATTTTCGTCGGCACCGGCCTATTATCTGGTCGTGTCGGCGAACGAAGGCGTGAGTCAAACCGAGCTCGACAAGCTGTATAAGGACAAGATCAAGCCGGGATTCGAAGGCATTAAAGGCATCGACCATATCACGGCCATCGGCAACCGGGAAACGACGATGGACATTCAGCTTAATGCCGACGCGCTGAGCGCCTTCGGCTTGACGCCATCGCAGGTGACCGCTTCGATCGAATCCGCGCTGTCCAAAGGACCGATCGGCTCCGTCGAGCTGAGCGGCAACGAGAAGATGGCCCGCGTATTCGGCGATTTGGAAAGCTTGTATGCTGTGGAACAGCTGGAGCTGACCGTGAGCTCCGGTGGAACGGTCCTCTTGTCTCAGGTGGCGAAAGTTTCCGCTGTGACGGAATCCAAATTCATGGCCAGACTCGACGGCAAGGCAGCGCTTGGCATTCATTTGTTTAAAACAAGCGATGCGAACGCTGTGGAATTCTCGGATGCCGCTGACAAGCTGATGAGCGATTGGAAGACGACGATGCCGAACGTCACCTTCCGCTCGATCTTTAATACGGCGGACGAAGTGAAGGAATCGATCAGCGGCATGCTGCGGGAAGGCGTGATGGGGGCGATACTTGCTTCGCTCATGATTCTCATCTTCCTGCGCAACGTCCGGATGACGCTTGTGGTTCTCGTCTCGATTCCGCTGTCCATGCTGATCACGCTGATGCTGCTGCATTATTTAAACATCACGCTCAATATGATGACGCTCGGCGGCATGTTCATCGCTGTCGGACGGGTCGTAGACGATTCGATCGTCGTAATCGAGAATATCTATACGTCGCTGGAAAAAGCGCAGGAGCGCAACGAATCGGTCATCCTGATGGCGACCAAGCAGGTGGCCATGGCCATTACGTCCTCGACAGTTGCAACCGTGGCCGTATTCGCTCCGATCGGGATGGTCAGCGGGATGGTAGGTGAATTTTTCCGGCCGTTCGCCATTACGATAGCCGTTGCCTTGATGGCTTCGTTATTGGTGGCGTTGACCGTCATTCCGATGCTTGCCAAGCTGCTGGTGCTGCGGGGCAAGTTCAAAGCGCACGACGAAACGAAAGTCGGCCGGTTTACCTCGATGTACGAATCGGCTCTGGAGTGGTCTTTGACGCACAGGATCAAGTCGCTGCTCATATCGGGCCTGCTGTTTATCCTTTCGATTGTCATCGTCGTACCTAATTTGGCTATCGCGCTATTCCCGGGCGGCGCTCAACCGCGCAATATTTATTATACCGTGAAGCTGCCCTACGAGACTTCCTATGCCGCGACCGATCTCAAATCCAAGGAATTGGAAAAGATGCTGATGGAGAGCAAGGATTCGAACGGCGATCCCGTATTCCGTTACGTGGAGGCGCTTGTCGGATATAACGGCGGAGACGGAGTGAATAACGACCGGGTGCCATATGCGTTCCAGCTCTTTATGGAAATGAACGAGAACGTGAAGCCCGATCAAGTCAGGGATCAATTCAAGAACGCGATTTTGGCCGAGCTGCCGAAGGGCTCCGAGGTTCTCCCTTCTTCCCTCGGCGGAGGAGGTCCGGCGACGACTGACTTCGGGTACACCTTGTACGGAAACAATCAGAAGGATTTGATTGCTGCGGCGGGGATCGTCAAGAAGAAGCTGGCGGAGTTCCCGGAGCTTTACGAAGTGAAGGACGCGTTAAGCGACGCCAAAACCGTAGTCGATATCGTCGTGGACCAGAAAAAGGCGCGAACGTACGGCTTGGATGTTAGCACGATCCGCGAAACGGCGCGGGGCTGGGTTCAGAAGCAGCAGCTCGGCGATGTTAAGCTGGACGACGTCACGTACAAGACGACCGTTTCGCTTAGTAAAAAAGATAAAGATACGCTGGAGAAGCTTGGCCGGCTTCCGATTTCTACAAAGACGGGAACCGTCTATTTGAACGAAGTGGCCAAAATCCGCGAGGTGGAGGCTCCGGCGAGCATCTCCCGGAAAACCCAAAAGCAAGAGGTCTCGATCACGGCGAAAATTAATAGCGCGAACAAAAACGGCGTCAGTCTCCAGGTGAACGAGGCTCTGAAGACCCTTGAGCTCCCGGAGGGGGTAACCCGTGAGCTCGGAGGAGTCAACAAGGACACCGACGAAAACTTCGGTCAACTGTATATGGCGATGAGCGTTGCGGTATTTATCGTGTATCTGGTCATGGTGCTGGCCTTCGGCAACGCCTCGGCGCCGTTCGCCATTCTGTTCTCGCTGCCGCTTGCGGCTATCGGCGGTCTGCTGGCGTTGCTCATCACAAGGGAATCGCTTAATATCACGTCGATGATTGGCTTTTTGATGCTGATCGGGATCGTCGTTACGAACGCCATCGTATTGCTCGAACGTGTGCAGCAGCTCCGGGAGGAAGGGTACACGGTGCGCCACGCGCTGATGGAAGCGGGCAAGGTCCGCCTGCGTCCGATTATTATGACCGCCGCGGCTACGATCGTGGCTCTGCTGCCGCTTGCGCTCGGATTTGCGCATGGCACCTTGATTTCCAAAGGGCTTGCAGTTGTCGTTATCGGCGGTTTGACGACTTCGACCATTCTCACGCTGGTCGTCGTGCCGATTGTCTATGAAATGATTGAGAACTGGAAAAACCGGATTTCCGGTTGGTTTAATCGAAAAAAACCAGACGACGGTTCGAAGCCGGCGACAATAGAGATGTAACGAAGGAGGAGGCACGGAAAGATGAGAAAGGTTAGAAAAGACGTTGCGATGAAGAAAGCCCTCACGCTTCGGGTCTTCGCCTTATTGGCAGCGGCTGCCCTGCTTGCAGCAGGCTGCTCGGCCCCAGGCGCCAAGGGAGAATCCACGGTTGACCTTAAGCTGGATAACCGCCCGGTGAAGACGGAGGCGATCGCCAAGCGTAAAATCAGCGATCCGCGCGAGCAGGTGGCGGAAGTGGTGGGGATGTCCGCCATGGACGTTATCCCGAAGGCGAGCGGCCAGATTACGCAAGTCTTGAAGAAACGCGGAGATGTTGTGCAGGCGGGTGAGGTGTTGTTCCGAATCGACAATCGCGGGGCCGAAACGTCCTTGAAAAAAAGCCAGCTCAAGCTGAAGAGCTCGGAGCAGACGCTTGCGAAAACAGTGGAGGACAACGCCAATTCCCGCCGCAATTTGCAGGACGAGATTACGAAGGCGGAGCAGAAGGCGAGCGACGCGGAGAAAGACTACAACAAATTGCGCAACGATTTTGACGGTGGTGCAGCAACGCAGCGCCAGTTGGAACAGGCCGAGCAGGCGCTGAAGAATGCCCGCATGGATGTGCAGGCGCAGCGCAACAAGCTGACAGCCCTGGACAAAACGAATTCGCTGGCCGACCAGCAGACGGAGGTGGAGTCCTCGCGGATCAGCTTGGAGGAGGCGCAGCGGTCGCTTGAGAATTATGACGTCAAAGCGCCTGTCAGCGGGGTGCTAACGGATTATACGATAGAGCTTGGCGGGACCGTTTCGCCTAACGGCAAGATAGGGCAAGTCCAGCAGATCGATCCGATCAAGCTGAAGGTCGAGCTGTCGGAGCCGTCGTATGAGCTGGTCAAAAACAAGCAGGAGCTTGCCTACTACAGCCCGGATAATCCGGCCGAGAAAGGCATGGCCAAAATTACGTTTTTATCGAACGTCATGAGCGCTGCGACCAAATCGTATTCGCTGGAGCTGGAAGTCCAGAACGCGGATCAGAAGCTGAAACCGGGTACCCGGGCCATGGTTCAGCTCACGACCGAGGCGGAGGAGCAGGTTGCTGCCGTTCCGACGCTCAGCATTGTCCGCGAAGAATCGAATTCGTTCGTCTTCGTGCTTCAAGGGGATACGGTTCAGAAGCGTAAAATCAAGCTTGGACGTATCAGCGACGCTTATCAGGAAGTACTGGAGGGCGTCAAGGAAGGAGAGCAAATCGTAACGAGTGGGCAGCACCAGCTGAAGGACGGCCAGAAGGTGGAGGTGGCCAAACCGGCCCCTCAAGGCCAACCCGCTCCGGCGGCTCAAGAGCCGGCTAAAAAATAAAATCCACTGCATAAGGAGGAAGCATCGATGAAACAACCTTGGAAAACAGCGCTAACTTTCGTCATAATCGGGACGACACTCCTTCCGGCAAATCTGCCGGCGCTTGCGGCCGATACGACCCAAGCGACTGTGGCCGCTCCGAGCAACTTCGGCTTAACGGATTCGATCCGTGCCGCTGTGAAAAGTTTGGCGATCGAAACGACCGCCGGCGGCACGCGCATAGGCGCATCCGTTCGCTTGTATAATGGAGGAACGCAAAAAAAACGGGTTCCCGATCATCAGCTGCACGTCCGCACGGCGGACGGAGTTCAATATACGCTGAAGGCGAGCGCTGGGAACAAGACGGCGCTCGAGCCGGGCGAAATCGGCGAGCTCGTGTATATGACCGTTATCGAGGGCACGCCGGCGATTAAACTGTCGGAGCTGTCCTTCGTCAATGTGGATGAGTATGTTTATCCGAAAAAGGAAACGAACCTGCTGACGATTCCGCTAGGCGCGAGGCAAGTGTGGTACGCGTCGGCGGCAGGAGCGGATAAAGCCGCCGAGCCGAAGGGTTGGGGAGAAGCGTTTACGATTCCGGGCTTGAATTCCAGCCTGCGCTATACCCCTTCGGCTATCAAGATCCAGTATCCGATAGGCGGCAATTCTGCGGGAGCGTCCGGCGGCGCTTCCGCGGGAGCGGCCGCCGGCGGGACCGGTGAGACCTCCGGTGGCGCAGCCGCGCCGGAAGCGGGAGGAGCTGCGGCGGCTCCCGGCGGTGCGACGGGTGCGCCCGGTGGAGCTCCGGCAGGCGCAACGAAGGCGACTGGGGCAGCAACAGGAACTGGAGCAGCAGCAACAGGTCCGGTGGCGCTCGTCACCTTGTTGGTGGAAAACCCTGGCATCGGGCGGGAAACGGTACCCGAATTCCGTATCGACGGGCAATCGGAGCAGAAGACGTATACCGGCAGCCGTACGGAGCACGGCGCCGTGACGGTCGATGCCGGCGAGAAAAAATATATTCATTTCGCCATACCGGTCGAAAATAACGTGACGCTGACCTCCTTATTCGTTACGACGACCGAAACGTTCGTTTCGGGGGGAGGACAGGGTGCGCCCACTACGGCAACGGGATTTGACGTCGGCCGCGTGCAGATTGCGGTTCCGGACGGTGCGAAGACGGATACGACGCCTGCGATTTCTTACCGGATCGGCCGCCCGATCGTCTTCGATCCGTTGAATAAGATGATCGATGCTAATACGGAAGTAACCCTGATGGAAATGCACCTTCATGAGAGTGACAACGGCTTTCATTCGGTAGTCGCAAAATTCCGGATCACGAACAAGAGCGATAAACCGGTGCCGGTGCCCGCTTTCCAGACCGAGATCCTCGGAGGAGACGGAGCCTCTTATGCCGGAGCGCGGCAATCCGGGGTCGCGACTGCGTTGAACCCGAACATGAGCTATGTCGTGAATTATTCGTTCAACGTGCCGAAGACGGAGAACGGCAAGCAGTTGACGATCAAGCTGTTGGATACGCAGTCCTCAGCTCCTTACACGAGCACGATTGCTTCCTTGCAGACGGCTGCAAGCAGCGAGGTGGCGGGGGATACGTTCGCTATGTATCCGTTTGATCTGAAAATCGTCGATTGGGCATTGTCTGCTACAACCTCCCCCGGAATGACCGGCCTGTCCTACGGCTATAAGCTGTCGTTCACGCTGGATGTGAAGCAGACCGACAACGTCGTGGTCGACCAGAACTTCTCCAGGCTTTATATGGAGCTGGTGGACTCGCAAGGACGCATGCTCGGCACGGCCGATGGCCCGTTCACCGGTCCGAACAAGCTGGTTACAGGCAAGCAGAATTTGACCTTCACCGCAAAAACGGAGCAGTTCGAAAATCCGTTTACGATCCGTGTCTACGAAGCGTTCGATACGCCAAACGGGTTGGCCAAAAGATACATCACCACGCTCAAACGATAAGCGGCGCTGCTGCAAAACGCAAAACAGCCTTTCGAATCCTGTCGGACTCAAAAGGCTGTTTGCTTATATCGGGCTTCCGCATCGCTTGCTAAGACCGGATTTTTCGGACGCCCTGTATATATATGTCTACGGTCGTGCCCTTTCCCTGCTCGCTGCTTATCTTCATGCTGCCCCCGTGATTTTCGATAATTTTAAAGGTGACCATGAGACCGAGCCCTGTACCTTTCTCCTTCGTCGTATAGAACGGTTCCCCCAGTCGGGGAATTCGGTCTTCCGGAATGCCGCAGCCTTGATCGGTAAATCGCATCAGCAGCTTTCCACCCTCCATTTTGCGGAATTCGGCGCGGATTTGTCCGCCTTCCGGCATGGCATCGATGGAGTTGTTCAAAATGTTGATAAATACTTGCTTGATTTGATTTTCGTCGCAATTGATTTCGGGAAGATCGGGGTCCGCTTCCGTGACGATGTCGACATTATGGATCATCGCTTGAGAGCCGAGCAGCATAATCGTATTTTCCAGAATGGCGAAGGCGTTCTTCGGCTGGTACTTGACGACTTGCGGCTTCGCAATGACCAGAAATTCGCTGACGATAAAATTGATCCGCTCCAGCTCATCGATCATGATTTCGAAGTAATTGTCGTAGCCGCTTACCTTGCTTTGGAGCAGTTGGACGAATCCTTTGAGCGAGGTTAGCGGATTGCGGATTTCATGCGCGACCCCGGCGGCTAACTGGCCGACGATCGACAGCTTCTCGGAGCGGAGAATCATTTCCTCGGCCCGCTTGCGCTCGCTGATGTCTTGACCGATCATGTAAACGCCGGCAATTTGTTTGTTGACGAAGATCGGAAAGTTAAATACGCTGAGCTCGACCGGGGTGCCGTCTTTGCGCACAAACGTAATCTCATAATGAGGAGTCATGCCGTTGAGCGTTTCCTCGAAATGGTCGAGCCACCGCATGTAATCTTCCGGAAGAATAAGCGGATTGATCGTGCGGTGAAGCAAATCCGCTTCCGCGTAGCCGGTGACCCCGAACATGGCGGGATTGACGCTCGTAATGAGGCCCGCCAGATTCAGCGAGCAGATCGGATCGGGATTGTGCTCGAACAGCGATTTATAGCGCAGCTCGCTTTCTTCAAGCAGCAGTTCGGTCTTTTTCTTGTCGTACAGCGCCTTGATCATCGCGTAAGACCGGGCGAATCGATGATCCTCTTCCTGGGCCAGCACGTTCTCGAAGATGCGATCGGCTTCATCGTCGATGATACCTTTGTCGAGATCCTTCATCTTGCCTAGAAGATTCATGACGTTTGTAATATGCTCGCCGTGAATCCAGGCGGCGGAAGCGGTTTTATAATGGGGCGTAGGACCGTGCTGCAATGTGACGATTCCTTTGCGCGGCTCGTACTCCGTTACGTGGTTCATATTGACCACATTCATCTGATCGATCAGGCGAAAGCCCTCCTCGTACAGCCATTCTTCGAAAGCTTCCAGCGACGCTGCCCAGTAATATTTATCGGAAACCGTATGAATGATATATTCTTTATCCCGTACGCATTCGATTTTAACGACTTCATCGGAAGAAATGATGGTGATGTCAGAACTTTTTTTATCACGAATGACTGGGATTTTTTGCATATTTTGATATCACCTGCCTGTCGCATTCGATTCATTATACCATGCTTGCCCCCATCGTAACAGATTAAAAATAGGCCCAAAGGCAATCCGAACGGGGGTCAGGTGCTTCGGAGCGTAAGCGCCAAGCAGGCTTCCAAACGATCTGTCAAGGCCTGGTAAAGGCGCGGAGAAGCGGCCATTTCATTATATAGCGTGCCGAATCGGGAAGTAAATGCCAAGCCTTGGATAGCGGACTTTTGCAGGGGGAAACGGCGTGTAGTCTTTATTTTGAAACAGGCAACGTGGGAAGGACAAGCTGCGCATGGAAGCTTGCGCATAGTCGCAAGCCTCCGGACAACAGGGGGAAGAGCTTCTTTCTTTGGCGGGATAAGGATACGGCTGATGGAGAACAGCGGCTGAAGGTACCTTTAGTGGGCTGGTGCGCCGGTTTCTTCCGGCAGAAAGGGGACTTGCCTCGCAAACTCGGTTTCAAGCGTGTTCATACGGTGCTCCATAGCTGACAATTTCCGCTCAAGGGCGGCAAAGCTTAAGGAAATTCCGGCATACCGCTTATGCAGGTCCGTCAGCTCTTTCGTTATCGCTTGCAGTTGATTTTCCATGCGTCGAAAGCACCCCTCTCTCGGATTTTTCGTTCTTCATATGATTCGGGCGGCGCAGATCTGTTTAGGTCCGTCGGCAGGGAGAGGAGGAAAATATAGTGAATAAACGATGCTTTCGTCCCTAGCGCCACAAAAAAACATACTCGCCCTGCGGGAAATCTGGTACAATTCGGGTGTAGATTTACGCAGCCAGAAGGGAGCCCCGGACACCCGATGACTTATTTGCGCCATTCGAAATGGCTACGTTTTGTTATTTCTGTAATCGTGCTTACGCTGCTGCTGTCGGCGTATCGGATTTTTACCGTAGAAGGCGAGGCCCGCACGCCGAAGTTCGTCTTGATGCGTTTGGAGGACATCGGTCCCGGCGGACAATATACTTCGCTTGAGGAGCTTGGAAAGCTGAGAACCGTGCTGGAATATTTGCGCGACCAGAAGGTGGCGTATCATATGGCGGTGATTCCCCGCTGGATCAATCTGCCCCCGGACGGATCGCGGTACGACGTACCGCTTGACCAAGAGGGCAACCCGTACGCGGCCGCTTTTCGCAAGGTGCTCCAACAGGCTTCGGACAGCGGCGCGGTCATTGGCATGCACGGCTATACGCACCAAGTCGGCAGTGTGCGCCGGGATGACGGCCACCACGAATCTGGGATAGGCAACGAGTTCCAAGTGGAGGATGCGGAAGAAACGATGAAGGCATCGTATGCCGAGCAGCGTATCAAGGCCGGGCTTGCGATATTCGAGCGAGCAGGACTGAAGCCGCAGTTCTGGGAGGCGCCGCATTACCGGACCACCGCCGAACAGGATGGGGTGTTCCGATCCTACTTCGGCCTGAATTATCAGGCGGAGGTACAGTCTCACAACAATGCCGAAGCCGTCTTTTATTGGAATCAGCGCAATTCCGTCTACGGAAGTTCGACGCTTGGCGCCGCTTACGTTCCGACACCTTACGATTACATCCCTTCCAATAAAGACGAGAAAATGATTGTGGACCGGGTCGGTCAATCGAATCACGTGGCTTCCTTTTTTTATCATCCTTTTCTTGAGTTTAAATACCTGACCCCCGTCTTGGACCCGGGAGGCGAACCGGTCATGCGGGACGGCCTTCCGGAATATCGGTACCCCGAACAGAATAAAAGCGTGCTGCAAAAGCTCATCGCCGGTCTTCGGGCGAAAGGGTACGCCTTCCGCTCTATCCACGACTATGTTCCGTTCACGCCAGCTCAGAGCGTCAAGCTGCTGCCGGGCGGCAAAACGAACGTTTTCCTTGAAGATGCCGACGGCGACGGGCAAGCCGATACGGTGCAGTGGAATGCGACGAATGGGGAGATCAGCGTGATTCCCGGCCGGTACAAGGGACTGCGCAATGAGGCGCAGCCAGCGCCGGTGCGATGGGGGCAGGCGGGATATGCGAACGGGGCTGCCGCCGCCGTCAGCGGCAAAGATACGGAAGGGCCGTGCAGCTTCTGGACTGCGAATCCGGGCGGGCGCTTGGACCGCTATGTATCGGACGGGCGGGAGTTCCATCTGGCGCAGAGCTGGAAAATTGAAGCCAAAGCTTGGAGCTCCTTATATACGCTCCCGTTATCGAACGGTGAAGTGATTGTGGCCGGACTAACGAAGGATAAGCTCCAACTGTACGGCTGGCGAATCCGGGGGAAGGAGCTGAAGCCGATTAAACCGTATAAGCTCCGAAGCGAAATGAATCAGGAGCTTCAGATTCGCATGGAGGATGGCCCCGCGCTGTTTGCTTCTAAAAACGGCGCCTCGGGCGGCATTCAGCTTCAGCCGGATACCGTCGACATGACGTGGCAGCTGACCCGTGTGGATCTCGGTCTCCCGAATGAAGACGGCTTGATCCGCCTCGGGGACTTCAACGGGGACGGCCGGGAAGACGCGCTCCGCTGGGACCCGAAGACGATGCGCTGCACCGTCTATTCAAGGGACGAGGACCGGGAGTGGAGGCTCCTTTCCACCTTCGGGCCGTGGGGGACGCCGGGAAAAGGCGTTAATCTGATGGTCCGGGACGCCGACGGCAATGGAAAAGCCGACCTGGTATTGATCGACCGCTCCGGCGGCAACTTGGATTTTGCCCTATCTTACCAAAGCAAATAATCAAGCTATGGAAAAGTACTACAGAGCGTCAGCTATCCTATTGCATATTTTCATTTCATTGAGCTGTTACCCAGCCCGGCGGATTACGCCGGGCCGTTTTACATAGGAAAGAAAGCGGCAGGAAACTGCCTTGGAATAGGAAGAAATGACTATAGTATTTTCTCCCTTGTTCAGTTCGGCAAATTCAGGCACAATGGGAAGAGATAGGTTAAAATTCTCATATAAACCGAGGACATTACGGGGCCGGACAAATGGATCAAGCGGTCCGCCGGACGTATGTTGCGCTATACGTCGGCATCGCGGTTGCGCTGTTGGCCGTTGCGGTCGGTTGGCTGGCACATGCGGGAGCGCTGCGCGGTCTGGGCGACACGACCTTCCTGCTGCGGACGTCACTGGTGCTCAATTGGCTGTTCTTTGTGCCGCTGGCCTACGTCTTAACCTTTGTCGCGGATCTTGGCAGCACCGGCGCCTGGCTGTCGCTCTACGCGTTCCTTGCATCCTTTGCCCTGGCCTTGGGCATTCGGTTCTACCGCACGGATTGGACGTCGGTCCGCTCGAAGCAGTCGGCTCCGCATGCCTGAGGCCGGAGTCTGGAAAAAGCAGGATTTAACGCTTGAGGGGCGAATACACAATTGATCGAACGGATCAGTTTTAAACCATCATCATGTCAACAAGAATACCAAACGAAATTGGCTGAAAGAATCGCAAGCGGCTTCCGCCGGTATCTCGAAGCCGGAGGAGCGTGAGGTAGCACATGCCGCTGGAACGAATATCGAGGCGGGTTGCCGCATTTTTCACCATTATCGTATTTTTGATCGTAGGACTGATTGCGGGAGAACGGTTGTTCTTCACCTACGGCAATTCGCCGACGGCGGTTCGGGGCGAATTGGATCTGCGGGAATGGAACTGGGATCGGAAAGGACATCTTCCGCTAAATGGCGAGTGGGAGTTTTACTGGAACGAATTCAAGCATCCCGAAGACTTGTCTGCGGAACGCTTCGGAGCACCAAGCTATGCCAGCCTTCCGGGTTCCTGGAACGGCACGACGAAGGACGGAACGGTGCTGGGAGGCGAAGGGTACGCCACATACCGCCTCAAGATTTTGTTGTCCGATCATGAGCGGATGCTCGCCCTGCGGCTTCCTCCAATCTATACGTCTTATAAGCTCTGGGTGAATGGAAAAGAAATCGCGTCCGCCGGAACCGCAAACAAGTCTGAACCGGAATCGAAGCCTCATTTTTTAACCCAGCTGGCCGTCGCTCATACCCATACGAGCGAACTGGTGCTGGTTCTTCAAGTATCGAACTATTCGCACGAGAAGGGCGGCATCCGGCAGCCGATCGAGTTCGGCCTGTTCGAGTCGGTGGCGAGGGCGAAGCAGCTGTCGGTCGGCTTCGATACGCTGCTGATCGGCAGCCTGCTGATCATGGGACTTTACCATCTCGGCCTGTTTGTCGTACGGACCAAAGAGCTGGCCATGCTTTATTTCGGATTATTTTGCCTTGTCTTCTGCCTGCGCATGGCGCTGATCGGGGAAATGGTCGTGACTCAGGCGTTTCCCCGCTTCGATTGGACGCTGGCTCTGGTTCTGGAGTATTTGACGGCGGATTTGAGTATGCCGCTGTTCGTCTTGTTTTTCGCCAGCATGTATCCGAGGGAAAGCTCGCGGAAAATAACGACGTATTTCTGCGCGGTAACGCTGCTGTACGCCGTTGTCGTTCCGCTGCTGCCAACCATGCTGATTACGAAATGGCTTATCGTATTGCAGCTCATTGTGGGAGCGGGTGTCGGCTACATTTTATGCATCATCGTGCTCGCCTTTTTGCGCAGAAGAGAGGGCGGAGGGCTGCTGCTGCTCGCCAGCTTGATCTTTGCGGCTACACTCGTCAATGATATGCTGTATGCTCACGAACTGGTGCAGACGACGGACAAGATGTCCGCTTTTGGCTTGCTGATCTTTATTTTCTCCCAATCGGTGCTGCTGTCGGTCAAGCTGTCGCGGGGGTATGGGAGCGAGGAGAAGCTTTCGGCCGCTTTGACGCAGCTGAACAGCGGGCTGCATGACAAGATCAAGGAACGGACGGCCGATCTTGAGCAGGCGAATCTGGAGCTGCAGCGGAAAAATGACGAGCTGTCGCGGATGGAGAAGTCCCGGAGCCGGTTGCTCAGCAACATATCGCACGATTTGGGCACGCCGCTGACGACGATTCAATGCTACTTGGAGGCAGTGCTGGATGGCATCGTGGATACGGAGGAGCAGAAGGAGCGTTATTTGCGGCTTATTCACAGCAAAGTCGTCAGCATGGACCGGTTGATCGAGGACCTGTTCCAGCTCTCCCAGCTTGAAGCGAGACAGGTGACCTTCAAAAAGCAGCTCATGCGCACCGACCGCCTGATCGAGCTGCTGTTCAGCCGCTACGAGCTGGATACGCGCAATGCGGGCATTCATTATACGCTGGCGCTCCGGGCCGAAGGAGACGATCCGGCGCGTGAATTTTCCGCGGTGGAGGTTGATCTGGAGCGGCTGCATCAGGTGTTCAGCAATTTGATCTTCAATGCGATCAAGTTCACGCCGGAAGGCGGCTCCATTCAGGTAGAAATGGTCGACGACGGGGAACAACTGCTGTGCCGGGTCAACGATACGGGGGGCGGTATTAACGAACAAGATTTGCCTTACGTGTTCGACCGGTTCTATACCAGCAACCGATCGCGCAATTCCGCTGCGGGCGGCAAAGGGCTCGGGCTTTCCATATCCAGAGAAATCATAGAATACCATGGGGGACGCATTTGGGTAGACCGGACCGAACCAGGACGAGGAACCGTGTTCTGCTTCACGATACCCGTTGCCAATCCCCAAAAAAAGCTTGACCGGCAACAGTCCAATTGTTTATTCTCTTCTTAGGACCAGGGAACTACATCGATGCGGTGGTGAAACGGATGACGGAGCAAACAGTGTTAGTTGTGGAAGATGATCCCGAGATTCGGGAAGTGATCCGTCTTTACTTGGAAAAAAACAATTACCGTGTCCTGCTCGCAACCAGCGGCGAAGAAGCGCTTAAGATCGCTGAGGCGGAGCGGCCGGATCTGGCGATATTGGACGTACTTCTGCCGGGGCGAAGCGGCTTTGAAGTATGCCGGGAGCTTCGGGCGGTTTCTCCCGTGCCGATCTTATTTTTGAGCTGCAAAAAAGACGAAGCGGACAAAATCGCCGGGTTGAATCTGGGCGGCGACGATTATATTACGAAGCCATTTAGCCCGAACGAGCTGATGGCCCGGGTACGCGCGCATTTGCGCAGGCCGCATTTGGCTGCGGCGGAGCAGGCGGGAGGACAGCCCGACAAGCTGGTCGTCGGCAATTTGCGGATCGACCGGTTAAGCCGTGTGGTGCGAGTGAACGGGCAAGAAGTAACGCTGTCCCGCAAGGAATTCGATCTGCTGAGCTTTCTCGCCTCGCGTCCGGAGCAGACGTTCAGCCACGAGCAGCTGTTCCGCGAAATTTGGGGACAGGAAAGCTTCAACGACACGAGAACGATTATCGTACATGTCAGCAACCTTCGCAAGAAAATCGAGCCGGACCCGTCGAATCCGAAATATATTATCAACGTCCATGGCGTAGGCTATAAATTCATCGCCGCCGGCGCGAGCCATGCACTGAAACTGTAAACCGTAACCTTGAGCCATTCAAGGCACGGTTTATTTTTTTTGCCGGGCGTTAGGGAGAGAGGCGGTATATTTACGCTCGAAGCAGGAGAGCCTGTAATTTTTATCCCTTTTCGGCCCCTGAGGTTTATGCTACAACAGACTAGAAAGAGGTGGTGGCTATGCGGTGGTTCGGAGCCCGCATGCGCAGGGCGGCGGAGCGTTTCCTCGATTGGGGGCTCGAATGGAAGGTGTTTCTGATGACGTCCATCGTCATTCTGATCGCCGTGCCGCTGACGGGGGCATTCTCGTTCAATCAGGCGGCCCGCTATATCGAAGAGTACGCCTATAACGCCGCAGACCGGACGGTCAGCCAGCTTAGCGCCAATGTCGGCAACGAGCTGAAGAACGTCAGCGACAAGCTGTACTGGATCAATTCCAGCGACGAGCTGGCACGGGCGATCGAATGGAGCCAGAACCGGTCGGACGAAACGTATTCCGTCATTTTCAATAACGTATTTTCGCTGTTCTCGAAAGCGAGTCTGTCCTCTCCTACGATTCGCGGAATTTATTTATACACGCCCAAGGGAGAATTTTTCGAAGGGGTTCCGGCGGCAAGAAAGGAAACCGATTTTAAGGAGACGGCGTATTACGAAGCGATTAAGCCGTCGTCGACGAACCGTTGGGTCTACGCCGGGGAAAATCCGCTCTTTGTCGAGGAAGGGGCGGTGATCGGTCTGGTCAGCAGACCAGCGACGGCCACCGGTGCGCTGGAGCTGGACAATTATTTGGTGATCTCGCTGCGGGCAGACTATTTCGAACGCAATCTGCAGAGCATCCAACTGGTGCCCGACGGGTTCTCGATGATTTTGGACGAGAACGGCCGGCCGATCCTGCTGTCCTCCCGCAGCGAGGTGACGGAACAGTTTCTGGAGCAGGCGCAGGTGCCGGATTTCTCGGTGAAACCGTCGTTTTTCGAAGTAAAGCTGGGAGATCAAACGTATCTGGTCAATCATAAGCCGATTCCGATTGCCGGCTGGCAGGCGCTAGTCGTTCAGCCGAAAAAGCAGCTGCTCGTCAAGATCGCTTACATTAAATATTTTACCGTACTGCTGACGGTGGCGCTGCTGGCGTTCTCTTTCTTCATGAACAAATCGATCGCCCGCTGGGTCACCCTTCCGGTGCGCAGGCTGCAGCGGCTCATGTCCCAAGCGAAAAAAGGCGACCTCGACGTGCGCTTCGCTTCCGAGAGCCGGGACGAGATCGGAGAGTTGGGGCGGCGGTTTGACGAGCTGCTGGACCAAATTCAGCGGCTGCTGAAGCAGGTGGTGGAGGAGAGCCTCGCGAAGCGGAGGGCGGAGATGCGTGCGCTTCAAGCGCAGATCAATCCGCATTTTCTGTACAATACGCTTGATGAAATTTATTGGAAGTCGCTCGAATTCAACGATTCGTCGGCCAGCGATATTATTTTGTCGTTGTCCCGCTTCTTCCGGCTCAGTCTGAACCGTGGCGAGGAAGCGACGACCGTGGGGAAAGAAATGGAACACGTCGAGCAATATTTGAAGCTCGTCAATTATCAATATAAGCGGCAGTTTGCGTTCGAGGTGTCGGTGGATGAGCGAACGAAGGAAATTGTCGTACCGAAAATCATCCTGCAGCCTTTGGCGGAAAATGCGGTGCTGCACGCGTTCAGAGATAACGAGTACCAAAATAACCGGATCCGGGTGAAAAGCTTCCGGGAAGGAACGGACACGACGGTGCTGACCGTGGAAGACAACGGCTCGGGGATCGATCCGGGGCTAATCGGCCTTTTCAACGCGCCGCTGCATACCGCGGACGCAGCGACGGGTGTCGCTTCTCGGAGCGGAGAAGGCTACGCGATTATGAATATCAAGGAACGACTTCGTTACTTTTTTGGGGAACGCGCATCGTTCCAGGCCGAGAGCCGGGTAGGGGAAGGCTCGCGATTCGAGATCCGCATCCGCGATGCGAAGGAGGAGGTACCGCATGAAAGTACTGCTGGTGGACGATAAGGAGAGCGTCGTGCAGGGCATCCGCAAGCATATTCCTTGGGAGACGCTCGGCGTATCGCAGGTCGAAATCGCACTCGACGGCAAGGAGGCGCTGCACCGCTATGCAACCGATCCGGCCGATCTCATCGTGACGGATATCAAGATGCCGAATATGAACGGCATCGAGCTGATGGAGCACATCAGAGCACGCTTCGAGCGGGCCGTCCGTTTCGTCGTACTTAGCGGCTACGAGGAATTCGACTACGCGAAGCAAGCGCTTGCGCTCGGCGCTTCGAACTATGTATTGAAGCCGGTTGACATTAAAGAAATGACCGGGATTATCGCCAAGCTGCTCAGCGAGCTTCGCAAGGAGCAGGAGCGGGACGCGCAGCGGGTGAAGTTTCAGCAAACGATCCGGCGCAGCCTGCCGGCCCTGCGGCAGCAATATTTGAACGAGATGATCCGGTTTCGGGACGAGCGGCAGGTGCGTTTGCGGGATAAATGGGATTTTGCGGAAATCCCCCTCAAGCCTTCGAGCTTCGCGCTGCTGGCTGTCGCGATCGACCGTTTCGATGAAATTTCGCATAAGCCCGTAGAGGAGGTTGAGCTCAGCCGCTTTATCGTCGAGAACATTATCGGCGACTGCTTGTCGTCGTGGGGGACAGGCATCGCTTTTTATGCCGAGTGGGGCCTGCTGGCGATGCTCGTCAATTACGATCCGGCCGAGCCGGCCAAAGAGATCAAGGAAAAGCTGTTGAAATTTGCGGATTGGTGCCGCACTTCGGTGGAGAAGCATTCGGGCCTTACGGTAACGATCGGCATCAGCTCGTTATGTCCGGAGCTGCGTGAGCTGCCCGGCGCATACCGGGAAGCCTGCGAGGCGATCGAGCATGTGTATTTTTTCGGGAACAACCAGGTGGTACACGTGGAGGACTTGATCCCGTTCCGGATGAAGCGGACCGGTTACCCAGCGCTTCAGGAGCAGGAGCTGCTGACGCTCGTCAGGCGGGGCCAGGCGGAATCGGCCCAGGAAGCGGCGGCTTCCTTCTTCCGTGCGCTCGAGGGGGAGGAGGGCAAGCCGGCCGACTTCCGCTTCTCTTGTATTCAGCTTGTCACTGCGTTGAACCGGCTTCTGCACGATCTGGGGATGGCGGAAGGGGAAAGCGGCCCGCTGCCCGAGGCGTGGTTTGAGCTGTGCAACCGCGCGAAGCTGGGCGAGCTGAAGGAGCATATTCCGCTCTGGTTCCATCAAGCGGCGCTGCAGGTCAAGCAGTTTGTCCAAGCGGGCTCCAAATCGATTGTCGGCGAAGCGAAGGCGTTCATTGAGCAGAACCTGCTGCAGCCGATCGGGCTGTCGGCGGTAGCGGATTATGTCGGCGTCAGCCCCAACTACTTCAGCGGCCTGTTTAAACGGGAGACGGGAATCTCCTTCGTGGAATACGTCACCGATCTGAAGCTGGCCCAGGCCAAAGATTGGCTGGAGGACGCCGCCATTCCCATCTATGAGATTGCCGAGCGGCTCGGCTACCATGACCGCAAATATTTCCGCGAAATTTTCAAGAAAAAGAACGGCATTACGCCGTCCGAGTACCGCGAGCAGCGGCTCGGCACCTCGACAGGGGAGGAGTAAATCCTCCCCTAAAGTGTTGGGAAGCCTTGAAAATAGAAAAACTCAGACTAATAGAGGTGGGGTATGTCCCGTAAGAGTTTAC
>NZ_JTHN01000068.1 GCF_001399685.1 Paenibacillus sp. A3 | reverse complement strand
CCGCGAATTTTGACCTGATGGTCGGCACGCCCGATATATTCCAGACTTCCGTCCGGCAAATAGCGGGCCAAGTCTCCCGTCCGGTACAAGCGGACGGCTCCCGGCACAGGCTGGCCAAGCTCCACCTCCACGAACCGCTCGGCTGTCAGCCCGGGACGGTTCCAATATCCGCGGGCCAGTCCCGTTCCGCCGATATACATTTCGCCGGTGACGCCCGCCGGAACCGTCTTCCGGTTCTCGTCCAGCACATATACCTTCGTATTGGCAAGGGGCCGGCCGATATCCGGCGGCAACCGGCCGCCGTCGAACGTTCTATCGGTTGCCCATACCGTGGCTTCCGTCGGACCGTAGGCGTTGATAAAGCGCCGGTTGACACTCCATGCGGCAGCCACTTCGGCAGGACAAGGCTCGCCTCCCGAGATCACCGTCCCCAATGTCTGCAAGGCGGCGGCACTGCCCGGGATTTCCGACAGCATCGCGAGCACGGATGCCGGAAGCATGAGCACGTTGACGGCTTTTTGACCGATAAGCTCGACCAGCGGCTTGCCCGGCAGCATCGCCTCGCGGGTGTCTGCCACAAGCGTCCCCCCACTGCACAGCACGGGGAAAATTTCCGCCACGGAGGCGTCGAAGCTGCACGACGAAAACTGCAAGATCCTCGTGTGGCCGGACAGCTCCAGCCTCTCCTTCATCGCATGAATGAGGTTGCCGAGTCCCCGGTGCTCGATCATGACCCCCTTCGGCTGCCCGGTGGAGCCGGAGGTATAGATGATATATGCGAGATCGCTCTCTACAGGGAAAGGCCAATGAATTTCCTCAAGCTCTTCAGCCGCGCCTTCCTGCGCTTCCTTCGGTTCAACCAGAATGACCTCGCATGCCCCGCCAGCGATGGTTTGTCCAATCTCCCCTTTTGTCATAAGGAATTGGGCCTGCGAATCGTTCAACATATAAGCGATCCGTTCCGCCGGATAATCCGGATCGACCGGCAAATACGCTCCGCCTGCGCGAAGAATCGCGATCATCGCCGTGATAAGCTCCGGCCCCTTGGGCAGCATCACCGCGACGACGCTTTCCGCCGCCACGCCCCGGCTTCGCAAGCCGTGCGCCAGCCGGCGCGTCCATTGCTCCAGCTCGCGATACGTCAGGCGTTCTTCCCCGAATTCGACGGCGACCGCATCGGGCGTCCGCAGGACCTGCCCGACGAACAGCTCGGCAAACGTGCGCTGCGGTCCGAAATCCCGCTCCGTCCGGTTGAAATCGTTCAAAATCCGCCTCTCCTCGGCTTCCGATAGAAGACGCAGGTCTGCCACGGTCCGCTCCGGATGGGACAGCGCATCGTCCAGCAGCTTCATGTACCGCTCGCCATGCGCCGCGATTTCGTCTTCGCCGAACAGCGCCCGCCGGTATTCGAAATCCAGCCGGTACATACCGGACTCCATATGATCCTTAACGTGAAAAAGCAATTCATCCGCGATCGAGCCGCTGAGATGAATTTCACTCGCAACACTGATCTCGTCTTCCTTGCGGAAATTCATCACTTGAAATTCCGTCCCGATATGATACAACGGCCCTGCGTTCGGATGACGCTCTCTCGTTCGGGCCACGAGCTGGTTGTAGGGGTATTTCTGGTGGCGCAGCATGCGCGTATAGGCTTTGGCAAGGGCTTGGCAATGGGATGTAAAAGCATGCTGCGGATCGACTTCGTAGCGCAAAGCAGCCGTACCCGCGAACATGCCGAAGGTCTGTTTGTCCCGGGGGCTCGTCCGATTCCCGGTTATACTTGCGAGGACAATGTCTCTTTGGCCCGTCATCCGGTACAAATAGGCGTAGAAAAGGGCAAGAAAGAAAACCGAAGGGTTGACCCCGGACTCCCGGCAGAAGGTATCGACACGCTCTCTCCGGCTGCCGTCGATCGCGAACCCGTAGCGGCCGCTTTCCAGGCTCCCCGTCGTCGGATTCCCGGTCTGAGCCAAAGAAACCGGTTCCGGCAACGTCTGGAACTTTTCGTCCCAGTATTGGCGGTCCTGCGCATAGCGGTCCGATTCCAGATACGCGCGCTCCCGGTCGATCGCTTCGAGATAGGAAGGCTTCTTTTGAAAATCCCGTGCCTGCCCTCGGGCCAAGCACAAATAAAGGTCTACGATGTCGGACCCGGCCTGCACGAGAGCGGTACCGTCTCCAAGGATATGATGGCATTTGAGATACAACCATGATTCGGTGTCGGAAAGGCGGAGGAGAGCAAAATCATAGAGCCGGGATGCTTCAAGCGGGTAAGGCTGTCTGGTCGCAGCGTCGATCCACAGGCGTGCCGCCTGGCCCGGCGCCTGCTCGTTGCGGAAATCAAGCAGCGGGATATCGGGAGGATCCTCCGGGCTGATATACTGTCGGGGCATGCCGGGATCGTCCGAAGCTGAGGTTGTGATCGAGAGCCGGATGGAATCGTTTTCCAATATGAATTGGGCGATGGCTTTCTTCAACAACTCGGGAGACACGTGCGTCAAAAATTGAACGGACAAACCAAAGTTCATGAAACCGGAATCGGGATGCATCTTTTGCATGAACCAGATCCGCTTCTGCGCTTGCGTCAGCGGAAACGTTCCAGAAGGCGTTGCGTTCATTCCTCATCCTCCCTGTCTTCATTACCTCCATGTTCTCCGATGTTCGATTTCATTGTAGCACGCTTGGTATTTATTTGCTATAAATACCTAATATTGAATATAAACCATATTAATGAATCATTCTACAGCGTGATCTCCCTTCATATCCCCTCGGTCGGAAATGAAAAAAGGCCAACCAAAGCATGGCGGCCTATCCGTATAACATCGGCATATTTTCGTTTACTTCACCGTACTAATTTTTAACCTCATATAATAATTAGTGCATCTGGATTGAACGAAATCATTCACGGGTCGCAATCTCAAGAGCCGCCTTCAAGAAGTCAGCTTGAGAAACCTTCCCCCTTAGTCGCTTACGGACTAATTCCTGACCCTCTTCCGGCACCGCAAGTCCTTCGATAGCCAGACTAGCCTGCGCTTGGCGCATCGCTGCATGTATGTCTTTATCCGATGTATCGTCAACATGGAATGTTGGCTTAAACATGGACGTATCCATCTGATCGTTCTCCTTTGTCAGCAAAGTAATCGTACTTAACTTTTTATACCATGAAAGTCCCCCACCTTCCATCCTCCCCCTCTTGTATCTCCCCCGATAAATATGTCAATATCAAAAGTAGCCGATGACCGGGCACCCGGGATGGCTTTGCGAAGTAAACTCTGACGGGAAGAAGGGCTGCGTCTCTATGCATTTTCAACAACTTGCCGCGATGATTCCGGTGTTCGAGACTATCGGAACCGACACGGCTTCCCGACTCATCGACTGCGGCCCGGACAGCCACCGGATCATCATTGTCCTCCGCGGACACGTTACTTTATCGGCCCAAAGCCAGGAGCCGGTCGTCGTCACGCAGGGCTTTGCCTGCCATCCGGCTCACGGTCCCTTCGACCTTCAGGTGCCGAAGACGAAGGAGGCCGAGTACGCCGTCATCACCTACCGCGTTTTCCCGGAGAGCAGCGCTTGGACGCTCTATGGCCCGCTTCGTACGCACAGTGAAGTGAAGATCAAATACATGCTGGATGAGCTCATCCGCACCGCCGAAGAAATCCGCACCGACTCCGAAGAGGAGGAAGCCGTGCAGTTGTTCCGAAAGCGTCTCATTCTGGAGCGGATCTTGTTTATATTTCTGTACGAAACGCACATGAGACAAGAAGAACCGTCGTCCGACCTCGCTATCAAGGAATCCCTCTCCTATATCAACGAGCACTATATGCTGAAGCTCACGCTCCCGATGCTCGCCCAGCGGGCCGGAATGAGTGACGGACATTACACGGTACTGTTCAAAAAGCATACCGGAACGACAATGACCCACTATTTGCGCCGTCTCCGTATCCAGAAGGCGCAGCAAATGTTTCTGCAAACCCGTCTGCCCGCCAAAGAAATTGCGCAGCGGGTCGGCTTCGCTGACTATTTTCATTTCAGCCGCATTTTCAAGCAGGAAGTCGGCTGTTCCCCGACGGCCTTTCAACGTAATCGGCCCGAAATCTAAAAATATAACATGTCCCATCCTAAAATTGGACATGGCCTAAGAACGAAGATGCGACTACAATAAATTGAGAATAATTATCATTATCATGGGGGATAGCAACATGCATCTTTGGATCAACCGCACACTGCGCACCACCTTGCTGCTCGTCTTCGTCATCGCGCTTGCCGCTTGCGGCCAACCGGCTTCGAATCAAGCCCAACCGGGCCAAACCGGCGGACAATCCGCTGCTCCAAAAGACGAGAAAATCACCGTGGAAGACGCGACCGGAACCGTCACCCTGCCGAAGAAGCCCGAACGCATCGTGACGATGGATTTCAGCTTCACCGATATGCTGGTGACGCTTGGCGTGCAGCCGGTCGGAATTGCCGACGACGGTACGCCCGAGCTGTTCATGGACTCCGTCAAAAGCCAGCTGAAACAATATACCTCCGTCGGGTCCCGCTACGAGCCGAATATTGAATTGATCAGCTCGCTGAAGCCTGACCTGATTATCGTCGATATCAACAAGCACAAAAATGCGCTGACCCAACTGAAAGCCATTGCGCCGATTCTCGTGCTGAACGATTTTCAAGCCGATTACGACCAAATGCTGAAAAACTACATGATCACCGCCAAAGCCGTCGGCAAGGAAGAGGAAGGGAAAAAGCGCCTGTCGGAGCATCAGACGAAAATGGAGCAGGCCAAGAAGAAAATCAGCCGCGCTACATCGACCGTACTCCCGGCTGTCGTGAATCCGAAAGGCTTCTTCGCCCACTCGGACCATTCTTACACCGGCTCCATTGTGAAAATGCTGGGCTTCACCGATCCCGTCAAAAACGACGCCGCCTATCCGCAGCTGACCTTGGAGCAGCTTGTCGAGACGAACCCGCAAGTGCTGTTCCTGATGCCTACCGATAAAGTGACGATCGTGAATCAATGGGAAAGCAACCCGTTATGGAAAAAAATCGACGCCGTCGCAGGCAACAAAGTGTTTACGGTGGAACGACGCGACTGGTCGCTGTCCCGCGGCATGCTCGGATCGGAGAAAATCGCGGAAGATATCGTGAAGCAATTGGGAGAATAACTTGAATGGATCGCACTATCCAACCTATGAAGCAGAGCCGGACCCGGTTTCTGCTCTTCCTTTTTTCCATTTCAATTCTCATCTTGGCCGCGGGACTCGTGTTCAGCTTGAAATGGGGGCAGGCTTCAATCTCGTGGCGCACGCTCTATGAAGCGCTGACCTATCAAGGCCAGGACAAAAATCATCTTTATATCCAAACGCTGCGCCTGCCCCGCACGCTCACGGCATGCCTCGTAGGCATGCTGCTGGCGTTGGCCGGGCTGCTGACCCAGCTCGCCACGAAAAACCCGCTGGCGTCTCCGCATGTGTTCGGCATTAACGCCGGAGCGTCCTTGGCCGTCGTGTTCGGATTGCTGGCGGTTTCGGAGCTGTCGATTATGGGCTCGATGCTGTTCGCTTTTGCAGGAGCGGCGGCCGGGGCGCTGCTGGTCTGGTCGTTGACCGGCAATGAGCATAAGCAGTATGTCCGCTTGGCTTTGGCGGGGATTACGGTTCATTTCCTGCTCGCGTCCTTGACGGAAGGTCTGATTATCCTGAATCAGTATTCGACGGAGAGCATGATCTTCTGGCTCGTCGGGTCGGTAAATCAGGCGGGATGGCCGGAGGTGCGCATGATCCTGCCGTTCTTCCTCGGCAGTCTGCTGCTGCTTGCCGTCATGATCCCTTCCTTCCGCCTGCTGCTGATCGACGATGAAATTGCTGCCGGATTGGGTCAACGGGTCGCGATCGTCAGAGGCATCGCCGTGCTGCTCGTCCTGCTCATGGCCGGATCGACGGTTGCGGTATGCGGGCCGATCGGGTTCGTCTGCCTGATCGTTCCCCACATCGCCCGCGCCTTGGCCGGCAGCCGTCTGGGCGTTCTGGTACCGCTCACCGCGCTGCTTGGCGGCTCGCTGCTCGTCTATGCCGACTTGCTCAGCCGCATGATCGCGTTTCCGTTCGAATCCCCCGTTGGCATCGTCACGGCGGTGATCGGCGGTCCGTTCTTCGTTTATTTGGCCCGGCGCAAAGGAGGGACCCATCGATGAGAAAAGGCATCGCTCTTGGCGCCGCATTGCTGATCATGATCCTGTTAGCCGTGGTATCCATCGCGGTCGGAGCCGTCTCCGTTCCCGTGCGGGATATCGGACCGAGCCTGCTTTCCGCAAACGGCCCGTTTTATTTTATCGTTCATGAGGTTCGGCTGCCGCGGGTGATCGTCGGCATTCTGGCAGGATTCGGGCTTGCGGTCAGCGGCGTCATCCTCCAAAGCTTGGTCCGCAATCCGCTCGCCAGTCCCGACGTAATCGGGATTACGAAAGGAGCCGGATTGTCGGCGGCGGCGGTCATCTTCCTGTTTCCCCAATCGCCGGGGTACGTCATTCCGGCAGCGGCTTTCGCCGGAGCGATCGGGGCCTTTGTCATCCTCATGCTGCTGAGCCGCAGATTGACGTTAAGCCCTGCGTCTCTGGCTCTGGTCGGCGTAGCCGTCGGCGCCGTCTTTCAGGCCGGCATCCAGTACTTGATCGTGACTCATCCGACCAACGTCAACATGGCGCTGCTGTGGATGTCGGGCAGCCTGTGGAGCCGCGGCTGGCGGGAGGTCGTTTCCCTCCTGCCTTGGATCGCCGTGCTCCTGCCGCTCGCCTGGGGGAGCTTTGCGAAGCTGAACGTGTTTCAATTGGGGGATGAGACGAGCGCTTCCCTCGGCTTAAACGTCGTTCGTCAGCGCTTCTGGCTCCTGCTGTTGGCGGTTGCTCTCGCCGGGATTTCCGTATCGGCGGTCGGAGCCATCGGGTTCATCGGGCTGATCGCACCGCATATGGCCCGCAGCCTCGTTGGCGGCCGGCATCAGTGGCTCATTCCGCTCGCCGCGCTTATCGGGGCCGACCTAATGTTGCTCGGCGACTGCCTTGGCCGCATTATCGTGATCCCGCGGGAAGTGCCGGTCGGCATCATGACCGCGATCATCGGCGCCCCCTATTTCGTCTATTTGCTGCGCAAAGAACGCGTACGTAGGCTGCGGTAACACGCCGACAACCTTGTAACCTCGAAAAAAAACGTTAACCCCTGCCTATCGAAGCTATGGCATGCTGCCATTGCTTTGATGTGCAGGGGTTTTCTTATCGAATGGCACCGTACGGTTGTGCGATTAAAGCTTATATGTTACTTGATGGAGACACGGTAGTAGTAGTCTTGGGCGAACGTCTTCTTAACGTCTGCCTCCGGGCCGTAAGGAAGCCTTATTTTAGAGGTAGACACCTTCGACTTGTGTGTACCCTTCTTGGTATTCAGCAATTGAGTCCCGCTGGCAATGACAACGTGATCTTTACTCAACATTTCCAGCACAACGACAGGCTCGCGGGTCAGATCTTTCTTCACCGTATAGGCTACGTCCACTTCGATGCCGGCCAGGTATTCTTGATCCCATTGGCTGAGGAGTTCATAATTCGGTGCGACCGAGATCAAATCTACTTCTTCGTTGCGGATAAGCGGGTAAGATTCTTTCGGAAGCTCGAATTCGATCGTGCTGTTTTCGCCGTTCCATTTCACCTCGTAGCCGAGCGCTTCGCTGAGAACACGCAGCGGCACGTAAGTTTTTTCGTTGTAGATGAGCGGGGTGTCCGCTGATGTATCAATGGCCCGGCCCTGAACCAGCAACGTCAGATGCGACGCTAAGTTCGCCGTAACTTGCGTGCTGGCGGCCCATACGGTCATAGGGACGAGCAGGCAGATGATAAGAACCAGGGAAACGACTAATCTTTTCTTCACTTGATGACCTCCTGAGTGCGCATATGTAGTATACAAATGACAACAATTATTGTCTTAAATTGACCTTTGTTCGGAAAGGGGCCGGAATGCTTAAATATCCATGATCAAGGAACCAGATGGAGAAGCAGTTTTGTCGAAATTTGTCTATTTTTCTATCGGATCAGAAATTGAAAACAAGACGGTATAGGGCTAATTCGCAAGTGAAACGGTTAGGCTATTATGCTGATGCCACGATTGTTCTGCAGGGAATGGAAATGTTTCAAGACATAGGGAGTTTTACGTTGCATGACGTAAAATGCCGTGATAAAATAAAGACAACATCAATGTTGTTTTGAAGCTAACTGTATAAGAAAATCGAGTTCATCCGTATACTAAAAAGAGCCTTCACCGCTGCGAACGGTAAAGACTCTTAGGACCCGAAAGGCTGTGGATCACCACGGCGCGCTAAAATAAAATCTTTGGTTCAGCGAAACCCACCGTAGGCCGTCAACCTATTATTCGGTGGGTTTTCGCTTGCTGCGAAACTTACGACGCGTCCAGCGGTAGAGCTTACGGATACCAAACACAAGGCTTATGCTCCCCCTGTTCCTCTACTAAACTTTCAAGGATCTTCCACATGAAGTGGAAAGTAAAAAAAGAGCTTCCCGGATAACAACGGAAAAGCTCCTTTTCGTATGAGTGCAGTAACCCTTCCTTCCAGCGTCTTACCCTACTTTTACCTGCGAGATATACTTAATGATTTCGTCCGCGGCTTGCCGGGCGCCGCCTGCCGAGCGCAGCGATTCACCGACCCGTGCCGCCGCCTCGCGGTAGGAAGGCGTCGCGAGCACCCGGTTCACCGTATCGCGCAGCAGGTCGGCCGTCAGCCCGGTTTTCTCCAGCGCGACGCCCGCTCCGAGCTCGGCGACACGTTCGGCCACCTTCGGCTGGTCGGCCCCTTGCGGAACCAGCACCAGCGGCAGTCCGTGCGACAAGCCTTCGTTCGTGCTGTTCATACCGCCGTGGGTAACGAATAAACGGGCATGCTGAAGCACTTCAAGCTGCGGCACATAAGGACGGACGATAAAATTGTCCGGGATGGCGCCAAGCGACTCGATCTCGGTCTCCCGGCCGACCGACATGACGATCGTATTGTCGGAATCGCCGAACGCTTTGAGGCAATTTCGGTAAAAATTATCGTCCTTGTTGAACGCTGTCCCCAGCGAAATGTAAATGACGGATTTCCCCGCAAGTTCAGGCATCTCGGGCTCTCCATGCAGACGTGCGGACACGGAAGGGCCTACAAACTTGTAGCTATCGTCGAAGTCATCTCCCTTCGGCTGGAACAATCGGGAGGTATACACGATCGTCAGCGGCGCGGGGTTGAAGAACGCCTCATAAGGCGAGTGGACAACATAGCCGTAGTCGCGCCGGAGCTTGGTCGTCAAGCGGTCGAAGTCCGCTTGCGCCTGCTCGGCCGAACCGGAAGAAGCAGAAGTATCCAGATGCTCTATAAAGCGCTGAAAATGCGCTTCCGTCTGCGCGAAAGACGAGCTGGAGTTGATGGCCGGCAGTTGGAGCAAGTGAGCCATCAGCCGCCCGCCCCCGAACATGGAGTCGTGTACGACATAATCGAACGGTTTGGCCTTGGCCTCTTCCAGGACATAGGGAACGAGAGCCTCCGCCCCTTCCAGCATACCGTTGACTCTGCCAAGCGGGTGTATATCATGCTTCAGGAATCCCTCGAAGAAACGGAAAAAATCGTAGGCCCGCACCTCGGCCCCTACCTTCTCCAAACGCTCTTTGAAATTTTCCGTCGTGAAATAAACAACCTCATTTCCGCGCTGAACCAGCTCCTGCACGATACTTACCGTCGGGTTCACATGTCCTTCCGCCCCGCCATTCATAAATAAAATCCGTGCCACGATTCATTCAGCCTCCTTCGCCCTTCGCTGTTTTGGAACTATATTCCATATTATCATTTTTTCATCTCGAATGGGAAATGCCAAAGGATTCATGTTTCGTCGCCCAAATCCGGGAAGCCGCCGCCGGCTCAACATTGTACAAAAAAATCAGAAAAACCCGCCTGTGTGCAGACGGGTTAAAATATCGCTATGAAATTAGCCATTCATATTTTGATTATCCAGAATCTCTTTGTCCTCGGCGTTATCGCGGGTAACCTTTTGCACCCCGATCGCACTATAAGAAATCAGCAGCATAACGGCAATGTAGTAGCCTTTTACATTCAAATCGAACGGCGCGTTGAACAAACCGATGAAAAACATAGCGAATCCGATGACCAACCCTGCGACCGCCATTCCTGTGAAAGCGGGAGTGTTACGCATGCGGTGCTTTGGATTTTCGCTTCTTAGCTCCTTATCCTCGGCATTGTCCCGGACCACCTTTTGAGTCGCAATACTTGTGATGATAATTAAGAACATGCATAACAAGTAGTACCCTTTTACGTTTAATTCCCAATCCGCATTGTAGATGCCGAGACAATATAAGAATATGCCTGCGGCCAGTGCGAAGTACGAAGCTGCGGTAAAAGCTGCGGTGTTACGTTTTTGATATTTTGGGTACATGGGCGGACACTCCTCTTGAGGTTACGAACGACTAGTACGCGGATCTTTAGTTCGTCGTTAGAATTGGTTGTCTTTTACAGATATATTAACTTACCGATTACCATGTGAAAAGGCTTATTTTCATCTAGTACTTCATTTATTTTCACTTCACGATGGATGCCCGGATGAAAAAGCAAGCGATTACATTTTATAAATTATCCATAGGTTGAATATAAATTGTAAAAAAGCTTATGAAATCTAGCAAAAATACGCTCAAAAGCGGTTGACAAGAAATTTTATTTCCAATAATATCAATACCATGTTCAATAACCAAGTATTCAAGTAAGAATAATAAACAAAATCCCAGTAATCCGTTAGATTTTATTTACAATGACTTGGGCGAGAATGAGCAAGCAAGGAGGCTTTTTCCATGTATGTGGTCCGGCGGATGGCGACGATGGTCATGACGTTGTGGATGATCGCGACTTTAACTTTTTTTCTGATGCATCTGATTCCGGGGGACCCGCTCGCGCTGTTGGACCTATACCTGGGAGGTAGCCCTAACAACCAGACGAAGTGGGTCAATCCGAAGTATGACGAGCATCTGACGCAGGGTAAGACCGAGCAGGACGAGAACCAGCGTTTTGAAATTTTGCATCAGGCTGAAGATCTATTTATGCAAGATCTTCCGGTCATTCCGATTTACTTCGCCTCGAAAAACTACTTGAAGTCGAAAAACTTCGAGATTCCGTTCGTGCCGAATCAGGAGCCGAACCTGCGCTGGGCGAAGAAGATTTCGTAATCGCCGAGAAGCGAGGTCATGCCCCGTCAAAGGCTTGGCTTTAAGGAAATTCCCCGATACACTTTGAGCCGACTGATGAAAACGGCTTGAAGTGCATCGGTCTTTTCACTTGCAAAAGAAAAAGCGCCGACGTTGTTACGCCGCGCGCTTTTTCTCTGCATTTCTTATTCCGCTTCCCCGACATGCTCCTGACAGAAAGCTTTGACCACTTCCAGCTCGTCGTCTTCCAATTCAAAGTCGAGCAGCTGCTCCGTCGTCCGCTTGAAAATTTCGTGCTTCACGATGCTTGTCTGGTCCTCATTCACGCCGTAAATGACGCGGACATACAACCCCTGCTCGGAGTACAGCTCGTCATCCTCTTCAACTTCGATATCCAGTATAAACTCGTACCGTTTGCCGGACAAAATGCCGAACGGGTCTTTCACCAGCTCTACGCTGTAACCGGTAATGGTGAACATGGTATCATCCTTTCTCAACCGCCGAACCTTTATTCCGAACCTTTATATTATACACGAAATTCAGAGAAAGGCTTATGCCGCCGAGAAATGAATCATGATCATTTCAGGATCTGCCCCATTTGTTGACGTAGGCTTGCAAGAAGACGTCGTCCAACCTTTTGTCCGCCTCCGAATTCGGGATTTTGGATTGCGATTCCAGCAGAAACTTCCGAATTTCCTTCATCTCTTTGCTGTAATCTGTGACGTCCGTTAATAACCCCTTCTCCAGAGACAGTTCCAGCACCTGCCGATAACTATAGGGACGCTGCGTGCCCATATGCACATACATCTCGTTTATAAACCCGCGGCACAACACAATTCCGCCGGAATACTCCAGAGGCAGGCCAACTTGATGATACTCCCATGCTCCGTACTGTGCTTCCGCAGCAGAAATTCCGTTCCATACCGGAGGAACCGAATCCTCTAATCCAATAGTTAGCGTATCGAGATACAGCTTCTTATCTTCGATGACATAATGACATTTGTACCCCCTCCAGCACGCAGAGCTATAAGCGACCGGGGTAAAACCATACTGCTTAGGCTTAAACGGCCAGTCCTTTTCCACCGCCGCCAGCGAATAGTCGTGATGACCAAGGTAAATGAAAGAATGGGGGATCTGTGCCGTCAAATCCTACACCTGCACCATCCAGCCGAGCTTATCTTCGAGCTTCCCGCTCTGGATGCCGGTGAGCGTCTCGTACAGCTTCGCGGACAGCTCTCCGGTCTCGCCGCCGTTGATGATCAGCTTCTCGCCGCGCCAGTTCAGCTCGCCGACCGGGGAGATGACCGCCGCTGTGCCCGTGCCGAACGCCTCTTCAAGCGTGCCTGCCCGGTGCGCTTCGTACAGCTCCTCGATGCTGACCGGCCGCTCCTCGACCGGAACGCCCCAGCTTTGCAGCAATTGAATCATCGAATCGCGCGTGATCCCTTTCAGGATACTGCCGTTCAGCGCCGGAGTGATGACCTTCCCGTTTACTTTGAAAAAGACGTTCATGCTCCCGACTTCTTCCACGTACTTCTTATGCACGCCGTCGAGCCACAGCACCTGCGAATACCCTTCAAGCGCGGCTTCCTCCTGCGCCTTGAGACTCGCGGCGTAGTTCCCGGCCGTCTTCGCGCTACCGGTTCCGCCAGGGACGGCGCGGACGAATTCCGACTCGACATGGATTTTGACCGGACGAATGCCTTCGGCATAGTACGCTCCGACCGGCGACATGATGATCATGAAGATATACCGTTTCGAAGCGGCAACGCCCAGCACAGGCTCCGTCGCAATGACGAAAGGACGAATATACAGCGAAGTGCCTTCGTTGTCCGGTACCCAATCCCGATCCGTTTGGACCAGCTTCTTCAGCCCTTCCAGCGCCAGCTCCACGTCCAGATGCGGAATGCTCATCCGGTCGTTCGAATGGTTCAAGCGCTTGAAGTTTTGATCCGGGCGGAATACCAGAATGCGTCCGTCCGCGGTACGGTACGCTTTCAGCCCTTCGAATACCGTCTGGCCGTAATGAAACACTTTTGCCGCCGGGTCCAAGCTGATCGACTGGTACGGCACGACGCGGGGAGAATGCCACCCGCGGCCTTCCTCATAATCCAGCATAAACATGTGGTCCGTGAATACGGTTCCAAACCCGACTCGGCTTACATCGGGCTTTTGTTTTGGGGCCTTGGTCAGCTCCACTTCGATATTAAGCGCCATTCTTCGCATCTCCTCTTCAAAGGTATATTTCTTATTATATTAGTTGAATGGTATCAGTTCTTCCGATATATTGAAAATATCTGTTTTATTGGAGAACGATACCTTAAAGGTATGAATGAAGGGAGCGGCCCGGGATGGACTTGCGTCAGCTGAGATACTTTTTGGCGATTGTGAAGGAAGGGCAAATTACGCGCGCGGCCAAAGCGCTGAACATGGAGCAGCCCCCGCTCAGCCGGCAGCTCAAGCTGATGGAGGAGGAGCTCGGGGTGACCTTGTTCGACCGGGACGGCAAACGGCTGCGGCTGACGCACGCGGGAGAGCTGCTGCGGCAGAAGGCGGAAAGCCTGCTGCATCAGTTCAACGAGTCGATGCAGGAAGTGAAGGAGCTGGATGAGAGCGTCCAAGGCGTACTGTCCATCGGCGCGGTCGTCTCGTGCATCTCGCTTCTGCCCCAGCGCATCGAGACGTTCCGGGAAAAGTACCCGGAGGTCACCTTCCGCATCTGGGAGGGCGATCATTTCCTCCTCGGGGAGCAATTGGAGAAGCGGAGCGTCGAGCTGATCGTCGCCCGGCTCCCTTTCGAGGCTTCCTCCGAGTCGCAGTCGTATGCGGTTCGGCCGCTGCCGTCCGATCCGTTCGTCGTCGTCATCCCCGGCAAGTGGCTGCCGGACCCGGCGCAGGAAACGATCCGCATGCAGGAGCTGGCGGACTTCCCGTTTCTGACGCTCAAAACAGACCGGACGACCGGCATGCACGACCGGGTGGTCACCGAGTGCCGCCGTCACGGCTTCAAGCCGCGCATCATCTGCGAGTGCTCCAGCGTCGCGGTTATCATCGCGATGGTCGCGGCCGGCCTCGGGGCGACGGTGCTGCCCAAATCCGTCATGACGGCGTTCCCTCTCCCGTCGATCCGGACGCTTCCGCTGGCCGATGCCGATTTTCAATCCGATGTCGGCATTTTGTGGCTGAACAACCGCTATTTGTCCAGAGCCGCCCGCCGCTTTATCGATCATTTTCTGGAGTAGCAGCCGATCGCCTTCGCCCCACCTAAAAAAGGAATTTCCCGGCGGTCCGGCGAAGTCTTCCTTGTCATCTGCTCACAGAGGAGGAAGCAAGCCATGAAAGCCATTCAGGTAACGCAATTCGGCGGTCCGGAGCATATGAGCTACACGGACGTCGATAAGCCGAGTATCGGCCCGAACCAAGTGTTGATCCGCGTGGAGACGACCAGCGTCAACTTCGCCGATATCAAGTCGAGGTACGGGAAAAAGGGCGGGACTCTTCTGTTCATCCCGGGACTGGATGCGGCCGGGACGATTGAGCAAGTCGGGTCCGAGGTCCGGCAGCTGCAGGTCGGACAGCGCGTCATCGCTTTTCCTCATCACGGCTCTTATGCCGAATATATCGCGGCGGACGAAAATCTGACGTTCGCCATCCCGGACAGCCTTAGCTTCGATACGGCGGCCGCCTGCCCGATCGTATCGTTCCTTTCGTATAAGCTGCTCGCGGACATTGCCAGACTGGAGCCGGGCGAGACCGTCCTGATCCACGCGGCGGCAGGCGGCGTCGGTACGACGGCCATCCAGCTGGCGAAGCTCTTGGGCGCAGGGAAGGTGATCGGAACCGTCGGCAGCGAGAGCAAGGCGGGCATCGCTTTGGAGGCGGGCGCGGATCATGTGCTCTCTTACCAGCAGGGAGATTTTTCCGCGAAGGTCAACGAATTGACGAACGGGGAAGGCGTAAACGTCGTTCTGGACTCGATAGCAGGAACCGTGACGGAGCAAAGCCTGCTCTGCCTGGCTCCCTATGGCCGTCTGGTTCATTTCGGCAATTCAGGCGGTCCCGCGGGGAACATCAAGACCTCTGACTTGCATGCGAGCTGCCGTTCCGTCCTCGGGTTCAGCCTGGGCACGACCCGGAGCAAGCGCCCTCACCTGCTGCGCGGCGTCGCCGAGCGGGTGCTGCCGTACTTGGCCGACGGGCGCCTGACGATCAAGATCGGCGCACGCTTTCCTTTGGCCGAAGCCGCCAAAGCCCACGAGTGGGTGGAAAGCCGCCAAAGCACGGGGAAAGTGCTGCTCGACGTCAGAAGCTAACACCGCTTGCAGCTAAGCATACGGCCCACAGACCCATGTCACCTGACGCGTGGCGAAAAACTTACTTATCCACAAATTTATACACATTTTATCCACGTTATCCACAAATCGTGAAAAATTGTACTTGCCCTAACCATAAAAAAGATCGTCTACCGCCAACCCTTTCGGCCGGAGACGATCTTTTGTTGTTCGGTGAAAATCATAACAAACCTCCTAAAAATGCGGCCAAAGGCGCAAATGCTCCTTGCATATTTGCTACAACTATCACCATCAATAACAGAGAAAGTACAACCGTGGCAATTCCAAAAATAAAGTATGCATTTTCTTTATATCTCCATTTTGAATCAATTTCTTTAGTCCTTTTTATTAATGCGTTCCAAAGAAATCTACTAAGCGCCACAAATATGATAAACAAAACCCCACAAACAATTGCTTTTGTAGTATGAAACTCAATACGTTCATTAATCTGTTGCTTAAGGATGGACGGAATATTTTCATTACCTGATTTTATCCATTCAATAAAAGCATAGCGCAATTCACCCTTGTATGTTTCTCCATTTGATATTTCAAACGAACCAACAAGCAAAGAAAACCCATGTAACGGATTAAATGTATTTGTAGCGTTTGCCACAACAACCAAAATCATCAATAAAGCGACACTACAACTCAGAATTCCAAAAGAAAAGTATACCTTTTTTTCAAATTTCCATTTTGACTTGCTTATCTTAGGCATTCTTTTAAATTTTGCCCAAAATCTTATGCTAAGCCATGCAAATATCATCAGCAGGACTCCGCCAACAATAACGAGTACAGCATGATACATAGCATAATCATTGATGACTGTATTCAAGGCAGGATTAGATTGTGGGCCTGATTCAATCATCTCATGTAGCGCATTCTGTAACTCATTCAATAAAATTGCCTCCAATTCCAGCCTTTTCGTTTTTATTGCAAAATTTTAACAAAAAGAAACCCGTAGTAACCTCTCTTTGAAATCAGAATAAGCACGCAAAGTTCGAGCGCCCTTATTAAATTGCACATTCAAACCGCATCCCCCCTTTTCACTCCCGCATCTCAAGAATTGTCTTTCCGCTTCCGACTTCCGCCTCTCAGTGCCGCGGTGTCTTCGAGATTGACGGCGGATTCGATCTGATGAACCGGCCGCCGGACGGATTCGCCTTCAACCATAGCCTGCTGCCAGAGAAAGAACAGGCTCGCCCCAATAAGGGACCCGCCATAGTCAAGAGGTTCAAGTAATACGTTTGGTGAATCATCCGCGTGTATAGAGATTATCAGAGGATTGTCAATTGAATGTTAACAACCCCGTAAAAAATGAAAGGCTGCTTCCTTCGGATATGACGAATTATTGTCCGGTCAGATTTTGTGGAGCAGACCTTTGAAGGCAACTGGACGGAAGGGCCTTCATGCCGTCTTTGACCCGGTCGGGGGAACGATGCGTAAACAAAGCTTAGAGGTGCTTCGTCCGTTGGGGCAGTTGATTGTCGTGGGAAACGCAAGCGGTGAACAGGATGTTTTGCATTCTTTTAACGAAATATGGTTTTCCAATCGTCAACTCGCAGGCTTTACATTAGGCGGATACAGCGACAGCAATTCCGTTGAGACCGGGAAAGCGGCGCGGGAAGCGTTAAGCATGCTGGCAAGAAAAGAGATCCATGCCGAGATTCACGGCGTATATCCTCTGGAAAACGCGGCAGAAGCTCTTGCTCTCTTGGAAGAAAAGAACACCGTCGGCAAACTGGTTTTGCAGATATAAGCCTGAATAAAAAAGAGAGAGCTTCACTGAGGCTCTCTTCAGAGTGTTGAGAAAGTGGTCTAAGCAAAAATAGAGAAACATACGGAGGTGGGGTATCCACTGGAGAAGCGATAGCGGCCGCCTTTGTCTTCGGGAAATGTCCGCTATTAAGCGGCTTCCAATCAAATTTCCCGAAGACAAGAGTGGTCGGAAGTGGATACCCCACCCCTTCGTTACCTCTATAATCCCATTTGATCACTTTCTCAACAAGCTCGAGAGAGCTTCACTGAGGCTCTCTTTCTTTTACGCTAATGGACATTTGGGTTCTGTTGTCAGTTGGAAATTTTGGCGCGGAACAGGTTGGCTCCCATCAGGATGAACACGCCGCCGGTGATCCGGTTCAGCCATAGGCCGATCTTGGGGTTTTTCCTTAGCTTTCCCGTCGCAAAAGAAGCGAGATACGAAACGAGAATACTCCACAGTATTCCGGTGAAAATAAACGTTGCGCCCAGAATCATGAACGGCAACGGACTATGAGCCTGATTGTCCACAAACTGGGGAAGGAAGGCGATAAAGAACAACGCTACCTTCGGATTGGTTACATTTGTAATCATGCCCTGGACGAAAATTTTGCGCGTGCTCATCGGCTCCAGCGATCCGGTGTCCGATGCAACGGCGGAGGATTTCGACAAAATCATCGTAATCCCGAGATAGATCAGGTAAGCGACCCCGATCATTTTGATGACCGTAAACAGCAATAGCGATTTCGCCAAAAGAAAAGATAACCCCAGCGCCGCGAGCAGCGTGTGGATAAGCGTACCGGCCGCAATCCCCATGGTGGACCAGATGCCCGCTCTTCTGCCCTGCGCCACGCTTCTGGCAATGATGTACATCGTATCCGAGCCTGGGGTCATGATAAGCAATATTCCAGCGATTACAAACAAGAAATAATGATGAATGCCAAACACGCTCGTACGCTCCTTTACGTAAATAAGTAATGTAGGTTGCCGCCCAGCGGACTCGGATGTTGCGACTTTGCCATCATTGTTGTGCTTTCAATCACATATTTCCGTGCTTCCCCGTGTTACTCTTGTCACATAGCAAACCAAACGTAACGGAGGGATTCGCGATGTTTTGTTATCAATGTGAACAGACCCCGACAGGCGGCTGTAAGGTGATCGGCGTATGCGGCAAAGATGAAACGATTGCAAGTCTGCAGGATACGATGATTTTCGCTTTGAAAGGCATTGCCGCCTATGCCACGCATGCAAGACAGCTCGGCTATTCCGACCCCGAGGTCGACCGCATTACACACGAAGCTTTGTACATGACGCTGACGAACTCCAACTTCAACCTGCAGGAGCACATCGACATGGCGATGAAGGTCGGCTCGGCGGCCGTCCGCATCATGGATGTGCTGGACCGGGCGCATACGACGCACTTCGGCATCCCGCAGCCCGTAGCCGTGCCGCAGAACAGCATCGAAGGGCATGCCATTGTCGTTACCGGGCATAACCTGTACGCGTTGGAGGAGCTGCTCAAGCAGACCGAAGGAAAAGGAATCAACATCTATACGCACTCCGAGATGCTGCCCGCCCACGGTTATCCCAAGCTGAAGCAGTATTCGCACTTGAAGGGCAACATCGGAAAAGCGTGGTACGACCAGCGCCGCCTGTTCGAGAAGTTCCCGGGCGCCATCCTGGCAACCACGAACTGTGTCATGCCGATCAAAGGCACCTACGCCGACCGGTTCTTCTCCTACGATATCGCGGGTCTGGAAGGGGTTACAAAAATCATCAACGACGATTTTACCCCGCTGATCGAGAAAGCCTTGTCGCTGCCGGAAGCCCGGATTGAGTCGGATCAGACGCTCATGACCGGCTATCATCACGAGACCGTGATCGGCCTGGCCCCGGAAATCATTCAAGCAGTCAAAGCGGGCAAAATCAAACGCTTCTTCGTCATCGCCGGCTGTGACGCTCCGGGAAGCGGAGGCGAATATTACCGCGAGCTCGCCACCTCGCTGCCTAACGATACCGTGATCCTAACGACATCCTGTGGGAAGTTCCGCTTCAACGACGTCGATTACGGCACCGTTGCCGATACGGGCATCCCGCGCTACATCGATTTGGGCCAGTGCAACAACTCCGGCTCCACGGTCAAAATCGCCTTAGCGCTAGCCGACGCGTTCGGATGCAGCGTGAACGACCTGCCGGTCAGCATCGTGCTCTCCTGGTTCGAGCAAAAGGCGGTCGCGATCCTTCTCGGCCTGTTCAGCCTCGGCATCAAAGATATCCGCATCGGCCCGAAACCGCCGGAATTCATCAATCCGGGCGTCATGAACGTGCTTGTCGACACATTCGGACTGAAGCTGATCGGCAACGCTCAAGAGGATATGAAGGAAATGCTGTCGCTTTCTCACTAAGAAAGCTAGCATAAAGAAGCTCCCGCGGCACCCTGCTGCTCGTACGGAGCAGGAGATGAAAAGCGGGAGCGGGCGTCTTGGACATCAGTTTCAAGGCGCCCGCTCCCTTTTTCCCGTTCACCATCCGTCAACTAGGCCCTCCAAACGACGCCTCGCCGCTCGTACTCCATCCGGTGTTCGACGGCGGCCGCGATCGAAGCCCCGGCGAATCGCTCGATGATCCACAGCGCCAGATCTACGCCGGAAGTCACCCCTCTGGCCGTAATGACGTCCCCGTGATCGACAATCCGGTAGACTAGGACGTCCGCATCGTAGCGCTTCAGCTCGTCCTTCGCCAAGTAATGCATGGCGGCTCGCTTTTGCTTCAAAATTCCGGCTTCGGCGAGCAGCATGCCGCCCGTACATACTCCGGCCACGACCGTTCCAGCGGCGTGCAGCTCCCGGATCAATCGGGGCAGATCTCCCCTCTCATCGCTCGCGCCGCTGCTCCTTCCATAACGCATTCTCCAAGCCATTGTACCATAAAAGGGGTTTCGCGCACGTCCTTCTTTTAAGCGATCAATCCGGCTTTCGCCAATCCGTTGCGGATACCGCCTTCATCCACATGGCTGGTTACATAATCGGCATAGGGAAGCAGCTCCTGATGCGAATTCCCCATCGCGATGCCCAGGCCTACGAATTCCAGCATCTCCTTGTCGTTCAAGCCGTCCCCGAACGCTACCGCCTCGGACGGCGTGATTCCGAGCCGCTCCAGCATCGCCTCGATCCCTTGCGCCTTCGACCCGCCGGCCGGCAGCACGTCCATCGCTTTGGGATGCCAGCGAATCAGCTTGAGCTCCGGCACCTCCCCTTGATACAAGTGCTCCTCATGGCTCTCGCAGTGGAGAAACATCTGAAGAATGTCATTGGCTTTCCAAAACTCCGGGTCATGTCCAGGAAGCTCTACTTTTAAAGACAAGACCGATTCCGTCACAAAAGGATGCTCCGCCCGGTCGGAGCAGTACGCATGCTCCCCTTCAAAGACGAGCGAGTGTCCGTGCCCTGCCGCCAGGTTAACCAGAGCCTCGATGCTTTCCTTCGGAATCACCCGTTTATATACCGGCTTCCCCCGGTAAACGGCATAAGCGCCGTTCATGCAAACGAACGATTCGATCCCCAATTGATCGGCCAACGGTTTAATAAAATAGGGGGGGCGCCCCGTGGCGATGACCGGCTCCACCCCGTTTGCCTTGAGCGCCCGGACGGCTTCGACCGTATCCGGGGGAACCTCCTTGTTCTCGTTGACCAATGTCCCGTCGATATCAAAAAATACGATTTTGTACGCCATTGCCTTCATGTCCCCTATTCCTCGATGAATGTTCCTCAAAACAAGCCTAAAAACCAAGTATAGCACCGGCGCCGAAGATGACAAGAACCTCCCGTTCGATTTTTCCGAAATGCCGCCTTCTCCAAAAAGGGAAAGAAAGGAACAAAGCCGAAGCTTCGTTCCTTTCGGTTATGGTATATACCATTTATTCATTCCTAATCTTCTACGGACAAACGGTTGCCGTCCGGATCTTCAAAAAAGAAATATTTTTGCACTCCCTCGTAGAGCAAAATATCGGTAACAGAGACGCCGTGATCCATCAGCCGACGGTGAGCGGCCTCCGCATCGGGCGTTTTGAAAATAAAAAAGTTGCCGTCGATATGCCGGTTGCTCGGAAAGCGCACGGGAACGTCTTGTTCCGCTTGGAACAGCACCAATACCGGCCCGCCGTCACTGACCTTAAACTCGACCGTGATGTCGCCGCGCTGGAATTCCTGCAGCCCCAATACCGTACTGTACCAGGCTGCGGACCGGTTCAAATCCCGGACGGGTACAAAAATCCCCGGAATGCCGGTAAATAAAGCGTTGTTGTTTTGTTTTGAAATGCCGGTACACCGTCGTTTTCGTGGAATACGCCGTCAGCAGTCCGATATCGGACGTGATGCAAGTGGAGGCGCCCCAGATGCCGGCCGAAAGCAAGGCCGCCAACGTTAAAGGCGTGTTGGCTCCGACGGAGGCCGACAATTGCAGAAGGACGGGAATCGCCATAATATACAGGCTCCAGTTCAATGTCACCAAAAATTCCGTAGCCGAGAATACCAGGAAAATGATGAACGGCAGCCATTTCGGAATGACGAAAACGGATACAATTCCGACAACATAATTGGTAAAGCCGATATCGGTAATGGAGTCCGCCAGCACGAAAGCCGCAGCCATAATCACGGCGAGCTCCAGCATATTTTTCATTCCATCTAGTACCGTGACAATATACGTTTCTGCTGTAAAGATGCCTCTGGCTACGTAAATGACGCCGGTGGCGAGAATCGTAATAAACGCGCCCAATTGGGTGTTTGACTTGAAATAAATCGTTGAGGCAATAAAGATCGCAATGGGAATGAAAAAATAAATGAGATGAGGTGACGGTTTGCCGGCGGGATCGCCTTGGCTTCTGTCCGAAGCATGCTCTGCAGCCGCTCGTTCCGGTTCCTGTTCTTCTGTGAGCGAATCCGCTTTCAATTCGGCGTCATCGCGGTTGGCGTAAGCTTGCTTCATCGGGCCCATATTCGGTAGAACCCCTATCACATTCAGAAGCGTGACCAATAAAAAAGCCAAAGGAAAAAACAGCAGTGGCACCAGCCCGGTAAACACCCGGATGCCTTCCCCCTCCGCCGCGTATCCGTTCGTGACCAATAACCCCGCGATAAAGATCGCGCCCGTTCCGATCGGATACAAATGAGTCAGCGTAATGGCGGTCGAAAGCGTAACGTACGCCGTCTTTTCTCTCGGCGTCTTGTATTTGTCATTCACCGGCGTCATGCAGGTGCCTACGGTCGAGGAGCTTAGATAAAGATCGAACGATAGGAAGAAGCCCATCAAGTAATTGATGAGTAAAGCCGTCTTGCCGCTCTTGGCCCTGCTTCCGGCCCACAGACCGAATTGCCGGGACAGGCCGCTTTTGTCCAGAATCGCTACGATGCTGCCGATCGTCAGCAGGACCAGGATCAGCCACAGGTTTCCTTCGGTCGTCACCTGCTTCAGCAGCTTTTCGTTATAGGTAAGAAGGAAGCCCCACTTATATTTCATAAAGACCGCCAGCAAGCCTCCCCATACAAACCCTTCCAGCACCTTCTGGGTCAGCAGAATGAAGGCGAACATAACGACCGGCGGAATCAAGGACCAGGCCCCGTACGTTCCCGGGTTCGCCGGAGCACCGAGAGCAACGGCGACGAACACGGCCAGTATTCCGGCATAGATGTACGTATTCTTGTTTTTCATCGCCATACTCCCGTATTTGAAGGATATCCGTTGCGAGAAAGAAAGGAATGAAGCCGGAGCTTCATTCCACTCTTCGTCTTCTTAATACTTGACGACGCGGTAATAACGGCGGGTCGTCAGCGGATGGTTCCGCTGCACTTCAAGATGGGCGCTGACGCGCTCCATCACCGTTGCAATTGTGACGGTCGACAGGAACTCGCGGAATTCCGGATGGATTCCGTCCAGCGCGTAATTCTTCGCGTCGAAGATCGTGACTTCATCCGAGTATTGCGTAACGAACCGTTCGACGCGCTCCATCAACGGACGAGTGGCATCTTCTCCCTTAAAGAGTATAATGCTCATATCTTTTTCGACCAATTCGATCGTCCCGTGGAAAAACTCCGCGGCATGGATGGATTTCGCGTGAATCCACTGCATCTCTTCCAGCACACACATGGCGTACAGATACGTCCAGCCCCACAGGTTGCCGGAGCCGACGAGCATATGATACTTCTCGTCCTTATATTTTTTCGCGAAGGCTTCCGCTCTTGCGTCTTCCTTCTCTTTGATCGCCGCAAGCGCTTCGGGAACCGTGGCCAGTTGGTCGGCGAACAGAGCGTAATTGTCAAATTCTCCCCGGCTGTTCAGGAACTTCAGCACGATCAGCAGCAGCTGCAGATGGAACGACTCGACGAGCGTATCGTTGGCCGCCGCGTTGGCGAAGACGTAGTCGCTGGCCTGCGCCAACGGCGTTGTCGCATCGCCGACGATTCCGATTACCGTCGCGCCTTTCTCTCTGCAATACTTGGCGGCATCGACGGTTTCCTGCGTCGTGCCCGACAAAGAGGAGGTGATGACAAGAGACTTGTCCGTCAGCTGTTTGTGTCCTTCCACCAGCAGCTCCGCCGCGATCTCCGCATAAACGGGAATGCTGGAATGCGTTTTGATGATATATTCGAACGGATACTTAATGGCGATCGTTCCGCCGCTGCCGACCAGAAAGACGTTGTCGATCTGTTTTTTCGTAATTTCATCCATCGCTTGTTCGATCTGGCTCCGGAGGCCGACTGCCCCTTTCATAATGCCGACGAACCGCTGACGATCAAAGTTTAACATGTGACTCATTCCTCCTGATTAAGGGTTTGCTTTGCACGATTAGCGAACTTAGTGGTATATACCATTTTCGACGCGGGCGAGCCGCGCGAGGGTCGCCCCGCCATTCATATTGGTATATACCAATAATAAAATATTAGCTTGCTTTTCCATTCTTGTCAATGCAAACGCTCTAATTTCAAGCCCGCCGAGCCCGCTCGTTGCTTGCACTGACGTGCCTCGCATGCTTCCACACCGGGATGTGCCCCGGCTGCCGGCCGTTCCCGCTCCCGGTCCCGGCCGGCACACATCCGGTCTCGCGCATCGGCGCTTCTTCGAAGATTAAGGCAAGAGCAGCGGACGAAGCCTGTCTACCGACCGGCCGAAGGCGACGTCCGGGTCCGTCAAATAGGCGGAATCCGCCAGCTCCAGGGTCAAATACCCCGCGTAGCCATGCTCCGCCAGCTGCTTGAGGTATGCTTCCACCGGCAAATTGCCGTCCCCCAACGCGAGATGGCCCGAAGGCGTCCCGTCAATCAAATGAACGTGCGGAACGCCGCCAAGTGCTTGGAAATAATCGTCGATCGTTTCTCCGGCGACCGCCATCGCCACCGTATCGATCAGACCGGTCATCGCACCGGAGCCGACCTCGTTCAGCATCCGCCGCAGCGAAGCGAGATCGGTCACCAGATTCGATTCCATCGGCTGTAATACCTCGAGCAGCAGCGTGACTCCCTGACGCTTCGCGTTGTCCGCAAGAGTCCGAAGCGCCTCGCACGATCGCTTCCAGGCTTCTTCCCGGGGTTCGTTATAATAGCCCCAGCCGGAGGTGATCAGCATGTACTTCGCTTCGAGAGCCGAGGCGATCTCGATGTTTTTGCCGAAATAAGCGATGCCCGCTCGGCGGGCCGCTTCGTCTTGGGCCGCGATATTGAACGGATACATAATCTGTTCGGGCGTATAACAGACCAGACTGAGCCGCCGGCGGTTCAGCTCTTGACGGATCTGTTTCACCTGCGCATCCGTCGCCGTGTCCGAATACAGATGCGGCGAGCCTCCCCACAGCTCGATATGGGATACCCCGTGCTTGTCCATCGAATCGAAGAAATAGTCCAACGAATACATCCGGTAATGCAGGTTCATCCCTGCGATCTGCGCGAACCGAAGATGAGCCATCGTCGTTCCCCCTGTCTTCATGGTATATACCATTAATCCGGAGCCGCTCCGGGCTTTAATAAGGCTTCCCGTAACCGAAAGCTCCTTCGACCAGACATGTTTTGGCGGCAAACGCCGCGCCCGCGTCGAGCGCCTTCCGAACGGACGCCTCCGGGGCCTTGTTCCACTCCCCTTCCGTCAACAGCGCGAGCACAAAGGCGGTAAAGAACGAATCGCCCGCACCCAGCGTATCGACCGGCTGCACGAAATGAGGCTTTTGCAAATAAAACGCGCCGTTATAATAAAGCAGCGCGCCCCGGCTGCCCATCGTCCCCAGCACACCCGTGCAGCCATATTCCGAGGCGACGAACGCCAGCTTCTCCCGGACGGCGTCCTCCCCCATCGTCCCGCACGAAAGCAGGCAAAGATCGACATGCGGACATACCCGCTTCAAATCGTCGTCGTCCCATTCGTCGGAGCAGTCGAAGGACAAGGGAACGCCCAGCGCCCGAAGCTCCTGCAGTTGGGACTCGATGCCGCTGTAAATGCTGGTATGAATCCATTGAAACTGCTTCATATAGGCATAGTCCGAATCATCGAATACGAGCGGATGCTCCTGCTGGACGCCGCCTTTGTTCCATCCGACCATCACCCGGTCCCCGTCGATCAATTCGATGAGCGAGCAGCCGTTCTCGCCCTTCGCCGAACGGCAGCGGGACGTATCGACGCCAAGCTCATTCAGCACCTGATGCACATGACGGCCTTCCTCATCGGTGCCGAAAATGCCGAGATATGCCGCCTGCGCTCCCAATTGTTTAGCATATACGCTGAAATTCACCGCGTTGCCGCCCGGATACATCATGCTTTTATATACGTATTTATCGACGACGTTATCACCTAAGCCCAGTACATTCATGGTTTGCCTCCACTTTTGGTATATACCACTATCAATAAAAAAATTAGTTATTTTTCACATTCAGCTTCGAAAAGAATCGGACGATATCCCCGCGGGTCAGCGCCTGCGAGAACTCGATCAACTTGTCGTTCTTATCGAAGGCCTGCGCCTCGACCAGAATGCACGGGCTGTCGTTGCCGACGCGCAGCAGCTTGCTTTCCGCTTCGTCGCTAAGGGAAATCCGCATCGTCTGGTCCGCACGCACGAGCTTGATCCCGTAATGCTCCTCCAGCACCTCGTACAAGGAGATGTCCTCCAAATTCATATGCGCTTCGATTCCCGGGCAGTAAGCGTAAGGAATATACGAAAGCTCGATGGAGACGGGAATTTCGTCGGCATAGCGGACCCGTTTGATCGACCAGATCTCCTCTTCTTCCGCAATCCCGAGCATCTTGGCCACGAAGCCATTGGCCGGTTCCTTGCGCTTGTAGATCGTATTCGTCGAAGGACGAAGCCCTTTGCTCAATATATTTTTGGAAAAGCTGGTGAATTCGACGAAATCCAATTGAATCCGCCGGTTCGTCACGAACGTGCCCGATCCGACGACCCGTTCCACGAAGCCCTCCCGCTCTAAAATAGAAATCGCATGACGGGCGGTCATCCGGCTGATCTGATACTGCGCGGCTAACTCACGCTCCGAAGGAAGCTTGTCGCCTTGCTTCCATTTCCCGCTTTCGATTTCTTGAATGAACAAATTTTTAATTTGCTGGTAAAACGGGATATGGTCTCCTGCTTTATTCATATGGAACCCCTGTCACGCGCTCGATTAGCGAATTACCGTCCCCATGGACGGCCAATTCCAGCATAGCAGATGACCGTAAAAACGGTCAAGGAAGCGGCGAAGCCTGCAATTCCCCGATCACGTCCTCCAGCGGCCGGTCGGTCATGGAACGAAGACGGCCGTCCACGCTGCCAAAGGCCAGCTGCTCGGTAACCGGATTCGGAACGATGACGCACCATAACCCGGCCGCTTTCGCGGCGGCGGCTCCGTTGGCGGAATCCTCGAAGGCCAGAGCTTCATGCGCCTCGATTCCCAGCGCTTGGATCGCCTTGAGATACAGCTCGGGGTCCGGCTTCACGTTCGCGACGTCGTCTTTGGTCTTGATAACCTCGAACGAATCGAGCAAGCCGAATCTGCGCAGAAACGATTCCACCCACGCCCGATCTGAGCTGGAAGCCAGTCCCACTTTCAGCCCTAACCGCTGCGCCGCTTCGATATATTCCGCAACCCCGTCGCGCAGCGTGACCGTCTCCATCTTCACGGCATGCAGCTTGGCCGCCGCTTTCCTCACTTCGGAGATATCCGTCCGTCCTTCGGCCATTTGCCGGATATAGGCTTCGATCTGGCCTCCGTGCGATCCGACACAGGCCGCAAATACTTCCGTCGGAAAGGGGATGTTGTAACCGCCAAACACCTCGGCATAGCAGTCGAACCATGCGGATTCCGTATCCACGATTAAACCGTCGAAATCAAATACAATCGCTTTAATAATAGTCGCTCACTCCTGCCGGTTCTGTCGATTCCCTCAATATTGAACCCGCCTGTAGTACCTTCTGGTCGTTAAAGGGTGGTTGCGGACGTGCTCCAAATGACAGCTTACGCGTTCGAGCAAGGCCGCCGCGACGACCGGCGACACATATTTCCGATAGGCCGGCGATATGCCCGCCAGCTCGTAGTCCGCCGTATCGAATACGGTCAGCTCGTCCGTATAGCTCTTGGCAAAACGCTCCACCCGATCCATCAGCGGACGGGTCTCATCCTCCCCTTTGAGCAGGATCAGACTCATGTCCTTCTCGATCAACTCAAGCGCTCCATGAAAGAAATCGGAAGCATGGACCGGTCTTGTTTTGATCCACTGCATTTCCTCCAGAATACACATCGCGTAATAATACGCCTCGCCCCAGGTATTCCCGGAGCCGACCATCATATGATAGTCTTCGTTCCGGTAGCGCCCGGCAAAAGCTTTCGCGCGCGCCTCCGTTCGTTCCTTCACGTCAAGCAACGCTTCGGGGAGCCGCTCCCACTCCGCGACCAGGCGGTCATAATCGGGAAACTCCCCTCTATTATACATAATCCGGAAAGCCAACAAGTAAAATTGGATGAAAAAAGATTCGCAGGACGTGTCGTCCTCGGCGAAATTGACGATGCTGTAGTCGGTCAGCCCGGCTAACGGAGTCCCGGCTTTACCCGTAAAGCTGATCGTCGCTGCGCCCCGATCCTTGCAATATTGTGCCGCTTCGACGGTTTCCTGGGTCGTGCCGGACAAGGAAGCCAGAACGACAAGCGACCGCTCGTTAAAATGCTTATGATCCATCGTCACGAACTCCGCGGCAATTTCTCGATACACCGGAAGCGTCGAGTGAGTCCGAAGCACGTATTCGACGGGTGACATCAAGATTCCCGCGCCTCCGGAGCCGATCAGAAACAAATTCGTAAAGCCGCGCGCGGTGACCTCCTCTAGGGCTTGATTGATTTGGTCCCGGCAAGCCACGGCACCGCTCTGGATTCTCTGATAACGGTCTCTATCGAAATTGAACATGTGGATTTGCCTCCCGGTGTGTGAATTTTTCCACGATTGATTTTTATTAACCAAGCGCCTCGCGAACCGCTCGCAGCCCCTTTTTTAAAGGCCCGATCGGATCGAGCAAGTACCTTTCCGCACAAATTTCGAGAGTCAGGTACCCCGGATAGCCGTGCTTCGAGAGCTGATTCAAATAATCGCGCAGGGGAAGCTGGCCGTCTCCCCAAGTCAGATGATCGCTATCGATAAAATGAATATGGCGCAGGTCGTTCCCCAGCGCTTGAAAGCAATCGTCGAACGTTTCGCCCGCCGCATGCATCGGACAAGTATCGACGACCGTCTTCAGCCGGTCGGAACCGACCTCCCGCAGCATTCGGGCCTGCATCTCCGTGTTCGTCACCAGATTGGATTCGAAAGGCTCCAACTGCTCCAGCACCATCGTCATCCCCAGCTCCTCCGCCTTGCTGGAGAGCTGCTGCAGCGAGTCACGCGAGCGTTCCCACGCCTCCCCGACCGGTTCGCTCCGGTAGCCCCACCCGGGCACGATCTGCAAGAGGTCCGTCCCGAGCTCCGCGGCGGCCTCCAGCGCTTTCGTGAAGTAACGGAGACTGCGCTCGCGGATATCCTTCTCCCTGGCGGCAATATTAACCGGATACACGCACTGCTCGGGCGTGAAGCAGATGACGTTTAAGCCTCTCCGCTCGATTTCTCTTCGAATGCCGCCGACCTGGCGCAGCGTTACATCCTCCACATACAGATGCGGCGAGCCTCCCCACAGCTCGATATGCTCCAGTTCGAGCTCGACCATGGCATCCAGAAAATAATCCAGTGTATACAGCGGAAAATGCTCGTTCATTCCCGCAAGGCGCGTCAGCGAAATCGTTCCCATCACCGTCAGACCTTCCTCCCTTCCGGCCCCTGCAGGCCCAACGCCTTCCGGATCGTGCCGATCGATTGCTCCAAATGCCGGTCAGGCTCCAAGTAGTGCTTGACTCCGCACGTCTCCAGGCCGATGTACCCTTGATATCCCCACTCGCCCAGCTCCTTCAGGAACGAGGCAATCGGCAGGTTCCCCGACCCGAGCGGCACGTGCCCCTGCGGACTGCCGTCGCACAAATGGATATGGTTCACGCGTCCCGCCAATTCGCTAAAATAAGCTTCCAGCGAGTCGCCTGCGACGACCATGGGCACCGTATCCACATTGCAGCCCAAATGCGGCGATCCGATCTCTTGCATCATCCGTTTGGCGGTTTGCAGATTGTGAACGAGGTTCGACTCATGGTACAGCAGCGGCTCCATCGTCAGATGTATCCCAAGCGTCTCCGCTTTCCTGGCGATGAGCTCGAGGGCGTCCCTGGACCTTTTCCAGGCGTCGTCCGTCGGTTTATCGTAATACCCTCTCCCGGCCACGATTTGCATCCGTCCGGTGCCGAGCTCGGACGCGATATCCAGGCTCTTGAGCGCGTAGGCAATACTGCGTCGGCGCAAAGCCTCGTCTTCGGCCGCAAGGTTGATCGGATAGACGCACGTTTCCGGCGTGAAGCAGGCGATCGTAAGCCCCCGCGCTTCAATTCCGCGCCGGAGGCTGCTCACGTCAGGCAGCTTCAAGTCTTCAATCGGCACGTGCGGCGAGCCGCCCCATAATTCGACGGCCTGCAGCTCCAGCGAAACCAGCTTATCGAGAAAGTAATCCAGCGGATACAGCACATAGTGAATATTCATCGGCGCAATCTGAGACATCGTCACGGTTCCCACGCCCGATCACCCCTTTACGCTTCCAGCCGACAATCCGCGGACGAATTGCCGCTGGAACAGGATAAAGACAATAATCATCGGCAGCGCCGCCATCGATAACGCGGCCAACTGCATGCCGAAGCCGGCGGTCAGTCTGCCTTTCAGGTTCAGGATGCCGACCGGAATCGTCCATTGGTTGCCATTTTCGAGGAACGTGATCGCGAACATAAATTCATTCCAGATGACGATCGTCGCAAGCAAAGCCGCAGAGATGATAATCGGCCGGCTCATCGGAATAATGACGCTCCACAGAAGCTTCCACGAATTCCCTCCGTCCAGAAAGGTCGCCTCCTCCACATCCCGCGGAATCGATAGGAAGTAAGAGCGGATCAAGAAGACGGAGAAAGGAATCTGAAAGGCCGCATAAGGAATAATGAGTCCCCAATACGTGTTGTACAGATGAAACAACTTCAAAATTTGATATAAAGAGACGATGCTTGCTTGGGGGGCCATCATTAGTCCGCTTAGAATAATCAAAAAGATGACATGCCTGCCTTTAAACTGAAACCGGGAGATCGCGTAAGCGGCCAGCGTGCTGATCAGCACGGCCAGCAGAACGGATACGGCGGTGACGAAGACGCTGTTGAAAAAATACCGTCCCACCCCCGACTCCCAGGCGACTTGGAAATTGCTGAATTTCCACTGATTCGGCAAAATCCAGCTGTTGGCAAAAAACTCCTGATTGTTTTTGAAGCCGTTCATCATCATCCACAGGATCGGATAAATCACGCTTAAGGCGTATAGGACGAAAAAGACGAGCAGCAACCAAAAGAAGATACGGCTTTTTATTGTTCTGTGCACGTTCCTTTCGCCTCCTAGTCGTCTTTGGCCGTACCGGATAGTTTGATTTGACATAGGGACAGGAGCATCGTAATCACGAAGACGACCGTCGCAATCGAAGCGGCGTAGCCCATCTCGTCGTTCCGGAAAGCCGCTCGGTAGAGCATGGTGCCCAGGACCTCCGTGGAGCGGCCGGGACCGCCCGAGGTCAAAATGTAAATTTCGTCGAACAGCTTGTATGCGCCCAGCACCGTGATCATCGACGCGACCAGAATCATCTCTTTGACGCTAGGGAGCGTCACGGCGAAAAAGCTTCGGACGGGGCCGGCCCCGTCGAGATCGGCGGCTTCGTAGAAATCCTTCGGGATATTATGCATCGCGATCAAAAACAGCATCACGTTATAGCCGATATACTGCCATTGGGACACCCAGATTGCCGCATAAATGGCCAGGTTGCTGTCTCCCAGCCAAGGCTGTGCCAAGGAATGCAGCCCCAGCGCCTTGAGGCCCAGATTGATGATGCCCGTATCCGGGTTATAGATAAATTGCCACAGCAAGCCGATCACCACGAACGAGATCACGGATGGGATAAAAAATACGGTACGGAAAAAAGGCTGCATCTTCTGAAACAGCTTATGCTCCAGGATGGCGGCAATCACGAGCGCCGCGCCGACCTGAAACACGAAAGAAATGACGGCATACAGCGAATTGTTACGGATCGCCGTGTAGAATACGGGATCGGCGAACAAACGCTTAAAGTTAGCGAAGCCGATAAAGGTCTTATTCGGGGAAAAGGCATTGAAGCTGAACAGGCTATAGTAAAGATTCAAGGCGATCGGAGCGAGAACAAAAACGCTTACAAATACCAATGCCGGTAAAGCGTACAAGCTTGCCAGCCTGCGATTCCGGAAAACATTCATGTGCCTTTTCTCCTTTCGGGAAGATCAAGGGGCTGCCGATTCGGCAACCCTTTGACGGGGACTTCCGGTTATTTAAGCTCTTTGACTTCCTTCGCGACCTGCTGAACTTCCTTCATAATGTCCTCGGGCGACTTAAAGCCTTCCATCAACGGAGCGGCAGAGGTCCAGTATACGTCGACCAGCTTGGAATTGATCTGCACGTCGAGCCATTCGTTCACTCCGTGATCCAGCAGCAGCTGCATGGCTTTCACGTTTTGCGGGAATGAAGTGTCTTTGTTCACCGCGCCGATGACGGAGCTTTGCCATGTATTCATCTTCACCATTTTTTCCGCATTCGCCTTGCTGGTCAAAAACTTCAGGAAATCGATGGCTTCGTCCGGATGCTTGGACTCGGACGAGACGACGAAGCCGTCCGCCCCTCCGACAATGGACTTCAGATCGCCGTCCTCCCCTTCCATCGGCGGCATCGGGAACACATCCCAGTTATCCCCCATCGCCTCGACCATTTGCGGGAATTCTTCAGAGTAGGAGTAGTACATGGCGCTTTTGCCGGCCAGGAACGATTGGAGCGCCATATCGGCCGGAGTTGTATTGACATTCGAGTTAAAGTAGCCTTTGTCTTGCAGCTCCTTGAATTTTTTAAGCGCATCCACATAGCCGGGATTCGTCCATTCGCCGGTTTTGTAATTGTAGTCCTTCGCGCGGACCTCCGGATTGACCATCATGAGATTGAAGGCTGTCTCGTAGTGAATCGATGCCCAGATATCTTGCTGGCCATAAGCGATTGGCGTCACGCCCGCATTTTTCAGGGTCTCGCATAATTTCATGAATTCGTCGTACGTTTTAGGCTCCTGCAAATGATGCTTGGCGAAAATTTCTTTATTGTAGACGAAAAATTTGCCCAAGAGACGCAGCGGAACCCCGTAGGTCTTCCCTTCGTACTGGTAAGACTTCAGCGCCGAAGGAATGAAGCTGTTTTTCCATGCCGGATCGTTCTCCAGATAGGAGCTTACATCCTTGACCACACCGGCCCGAATATATTTTTGGGCGTATTCGCTGCCCCAGGAGAAGAAAATATCCGGTACGTCGCTGCCTCCCAGGATGACCTTCATTTTATCCTTCAACGTCTCGTCATAAATGGCCTCCGCCTGAATCTTGATGTTCGGATGGGTTTGCTCGTATTCCTTGATCACTTCATCGAAATAACCGCTGTAAACGGGCTGCGGCCACGATCGGAGCACCTTGAGCGTAATTTGCTTGCCGTCGCCGGCTGCCTTGCCGCCTCCTTCGTCGGATTTGGAATTGGAGCAAGCCGTCATCGTGAGCGCCAAGCACAGGGTTGCCGTCGTAGCCAGGCTAATTGTTTTGTTCATCGCAGTCACTCCCGCCTTTTTGTTATATGGTATATACCATTTATTTGAAGCTTCGGCTCTCTTGCAGCCAAGATGCTGACAAGAAGCGTGCCAACCTGTCGTTGTCCTTTTTAGATCGATAAATTTTGCAGGATCGTCGCCAGCGACACGTCGTTGTGATTCTCTTGTCGAATCGGGTCGTCGTACCGGTGTGCCACGATTTTATTGTTTACGATGCCCAGCAGCCTGCCCCGCTCGCCGCGGGTTAGCAGATGAACGGCCTCCACGCCCCAGCGGCTTCCGAGCACCCTGTCCGCCGCCGTCGGACTCCCGCCTCTTTGAAGGTGGCCGAGCACGGTGGTCCGGACGTCGTAGCCCGCCATCGCTTTGATGCGGCTTGCAATATCCGCGCCCGATCCGACACCCTCCGCCGAAAGAATGATGCTGTGCCGCTTGCCGTCCCGGATCGAAGCCTGCAATTTCCGGATCAGACCGTCGATTCTAAATTCAATCTCCGGAACAATCACATATTCCGCGCCGCAGGCGACTCCGGCCCATAGGGCGATGCTGCCGCTGTTGCGTCCCATCACCTCGATCAGGCCGATACGGTCATGAGAGAACGAGGTGTCCCGAATCCGGTCCGCGGCTTCCACCACCGTATTGACCGCCGTATCCGAAGCCCAGGGTCATCTCCGTTCCCGGCATGTCGTTGTCGATCGTTCCCGGGATGCAGACCGTAGCGACGCCTTCCGCCTCCAGCTTCTTCGCTCCCTCGAAGGACCCGTTCCCGCCGATCACGACAATCCCCTCGATCCCGGAAGCCTGAAGCTGCCTGACCGCCTGGGCTCTGCCTTCCTCGGTGCGGAATCTTTCCGACCGGCTGGTCTGCAGCATCGTTCCTCCGCGATGAATGATTCCCCCCACATCGCGCTCGGACAGCCTCTTGATTCGCCCTTCGATCAGCCCCTCGTAGCCTCCGTATATCCCGAATACTTCGCAGCCGAGTCGGATGCCTTCCCGTACGACGGCCCGGATGGCGACATTCATGCCCGGAGAATCCCCGCCGCTTGTCAATACAGCTATTTTTCTCATCCGTATCCCCCTATGTCCAATTTACTGTAAGCGTTTTAATGGTATATACCAATATTACATGACTTCCTCCGTTCCCGCAAGTCTTTTCTTCCGGGGCCTTGCGAAGGATCGAATGGTTTACATGAAAAAAAAGGCCTCCGGCCGTCGGAAAAACAAGGTTCATCCCTGCTTCCGGACGGCCCAAAGCCCAACTGCTTTATACAAACATTTACTTGCTGCGCTTTCGTTTCGTTCGTTTCGCCAATCCCGGCTTATTACTCAAATTGCGCTTGGAACCATGTTGCGGCTGCATCGGCTTCCATCGGCGTAAGCTGGTGGCCGTACCGCTCCCAATGAACCGTCACGGAAGCCCCCGCCCCGCTAAGCAGCCCCTTCAGCTCTTCGGTTTCACGCGCCGAGCAGATCGGATCGTTCGTCCCCGCTCCGATAAATACCGGGACCCCGGACAAATCCGGAAGCGCGATGCCCCTCCTCGGAACCATGGGATGATGCAGGATCGCGCCTTGCAGGGCGTTCCGGTAGTGAAACAACAGACTGCCTGCGATGTTGGCTCCGTTCGAATAGCCTACCGCGACGAGGCGGCTGCGGTCAAATCCGTATTGTGCGGCGGCCTGATCCAGAAACTCATTGACCTCCTGCGTACGGAAGACGAGATCCTCTTCGTCGAACACGCCTTCGGCGAGCCGCCGGAAGAAACGCGGCATGCCGTTTTCCAGCACATTGCCCCGAAGGCTGAGTACGGAGGAATCCGGCGATATGCGCTTCGCCAGCGGCAGCAGGTCCCGCTCGGTTCCCCCCGTACCATGGAAGAGCACCAAGGTCGGCGCTTCTTCCCGGCGGCCCTTTTCGAAAATATGCTTCATGGGCGTTTCCCCTCCAATGCTCTCACTTGAATCGGCAGCAGATTCGCCTCAATCGCGGCGCGATGGGGCTCATACCACGCGGGCAGCATTAATTTCTCGCCGAGTGTTTCGGCCGGTTCGTCACGGGCGAAGCCCGGCGGATCGGTTGCGATCTCGAAGAGAATGCCCCCGGCCTCGCGGAAATAGAGCGCGTTGAAATATTGGCGGTCGACGATGGACGTCGGGCGGTAGCCGTAGCTCTGCACTTCGCCCTGCCACTGGGCATGCTGCTCGAAATCCGCCGCGCGCCAGGCGATATGATGAATGGTGCCCGCACCTTCGCTGCCCCGGCTCACAGCCGCGAGCGGGACATCAATCACGTTGCCGAGCTCCCCTGCGGACCGGAAGCGGGCATACTCGCCGTCTTCCGCGACCTTCTCCAAGCCGAGCAGATGTACCAGCGCGTCCGTCGTTTTGTTCGGGTCGGTGCTGAATAGAACGGCGCCCCCGAAGCCCTTGATCGCTTTGTCGGCCGGAATCCCGCCGAACGACCAGCCGCTGTTCGGGCCTTCCTCCCGTTCGACCAGCTCCAGCCGCAGCCCTTCATTATCCTCGAACTGCAGGAACGTCTCCGAGAAGCGGCTTGCTTTGGTTACGGCAATCCCGAAGCTTGCGAGACGGTCCTCCCAATACCCGAGAGCGCCCGTAGGGACGGCATACGTCGTTATGCCGACTTGACCGCCGCCGACCCGGCCTTTGCGCGAGTTCGGCCACGGGAAGAACGTTATGATCGTTCCCGGGCTTCCCGCTTCGTTGCCAAAGTACAAATGGTATACCTCAGGAGCGTCGAAGTTGATCGTTTTCTTCACCAGACGCAGCCCCAGAATGCCTGCGTAAAAATCAACGTTGGCCTGCGGATCTCTTGCAAAAGCCGTAATATGATGAATACCGGATGTTTGTAATGTCATAAGAAACTCCTCCTCTATATTAGTCATTTCATGATTCGTGCCCAATTATTTAAGCAATGCATCCAGCGAATAAGCGCCGGCGCCCGTCAAAGCCACGCCGATAGCGACAACCAGCAGCACGAGTTGGTATTCGTACCCGTTGGCGGTAGACCACAGGCCGTTTGGACCGTGCACCTTCACGATCGCGCCGAGCATAGTCGCGGCAATCAGCACTGCAGCCAGCGGGGTAAGCAGACCGGCTGCAAAAAGGACGCCTCCGAGCAATTCCATCAGTCCGGCCAGTACCGCCATGACAACGCCCGGCTTAATGCCGACCGACTCCATCCACCCGCCGGTTCCTTTCGGACCGTAGCCGCCGAACCAGCCGAACAGCTTTTGCGCCCCGTGCCCGATAAACAGCAGCCCAACCACCAACCGAACCAACAACAATCCCAATGCCAACATCATCATCATCATCCTCCATTATTTTCAATTTGTTATTCTTAAATTTAAGATATTTGGCGCAACTTCCTTACAAACACATGACCGCATAAGCTTATGGCTTCTCGGCGCCACATACATGACCAATTACACTACTTTACGCCTTCATTCCAAGCAAGCCGCCTTACTTCCCAACCCCACGGCCTACGCTTTCCCCAATCGCTCCACCCTTTCGTTCGCTACCGTTTATACACCCCGAACTCCTCCTTGCTTATATCTTTAATTTAATTATCTTTATTTAAAGATAAATCATTTTACGATCCGTGTCAATAGTCAATTTAGAAATAAAATCAGGATCTGGACTTCGTCCTGACCTTCCCGTCGGGATGCCCTACCACGATCAGATCCGCCATGTTGACGAACAACCCGTTCTCCACGACTCCGGGCAGCTTATTCAGCTCCACAGTCAATTCGCCGGGATTCGGAATCGACCCGAACCGGCAGTCTATCACGTAATTGCCGTTATCCGTTACGAAGGGAGCTCCGTCCCTCATCCGCAGAACCGGCTCGCAGCCCATTTGCCCCAGCTGCTTGCTTGTCATCTCCCAGCCGAACGGCACGACTTCGACCGGAAGCGGAAACCGGCCCAGTGCGGACACGCATTTGGAATCATCGACGACAACAATGAACCGGGCCGAAAATGACGCAATCATTTTCTCCCGCAGCAAAGCTCCTCCCCCGCCCTTAATCAGCTCATCCTTCGGACTGACCTCGTCCGCACCGTCCACGGTCAGATCCAACGGAGCCTGCAGCCTGTCAAGCGGAAGAAGAGGAATACCCGCCTCGCGCGCCAGCTTTTCGGTCTGGACGGACGTCGGCACGGCCTCGATCCGCAGCCCTTCCTTTACCAACTCGCCGATTCGGAGAATGGTCCAATATACCGTCGATCCGGTTCCAAGGCCAATTTTCATCCCATCGCTGATGTATTCCGCCGCTTTCACGCCGGCTGCTTTTTTCGCATCCATCTTAGCGCCCCCGATTGTGCAGACTTCCCCCCGGCAGCCGGTAGACCGGCAGGACTAACCTCCACACCGGTCGGCTGCTCATGCAGGCTCTTTAAGTATAAATTTTAACACGCTCTTCCAACGGTTTAAACTCCTTGTCGCCAGGAGGCGCTGTAGGCTTGCCGAACGGCATTTGCGCGATAAGCTCCCACGTTTCCGGCAGGCCCCATTCCGCTCTCACCTGTTCGTCGATCAGAGGATTGTAGTGCTGCAGCGATGCCCCCAAGCCTTCGTTTGCCAACGCGGTCCAGATGACATACTGGAGCATGCCCGACGACTGCTGGGCCCAGGTCGGAAAACGCTCCTGATAGGTAGGGAATTGAGCTTGCAGCGCTTCGATCACGGCCATGTCTTCGAAGTACAAAATCGTGCCATAGGCAGCGCGGAACCCGTCCATGCGCTGCTGGGTCGAGGCAAACTGGTCTTCCGGCACAATCGCCTTCAACACCTGCGTCGTAATCTCCCACAGCTTATCGTGATGGTTTCCGAACAAAACAACGGCCCGCGCGCTTTGCGAGTTGAAGGAGGAAGGCGTGTGCTTCACCGCTTCATAGACGATTTCCCGGATTTTATCGTCCGGAACGGTCGATTCTTTGCTTAATGTGTAAATGGTCCGCCTTTTCTTCGCCAAGGTTAGAAATTCATTTGCCACTGTTCCACAACTCCTATCGCAGAATGGGTATTAGCTTTACACCTCTTACAAGCTTCCCGAAAAACTATCGCCTTTATTCGTTGACTTGTCTCGATAAGCTTCATTAACCGTTCTGCCCCATCCGTGAACCGCCCTCTACCATCTACCGCAGCCCCGCTTCCGCTCTCGCTCTATGCCTGCTGAACGGAGAGTATGTCTTGCCGCGGCGTCGCGGATTGGCTCTCCCAGACGGTGCTGGGAATCTCGCGCCGCAGCACCGGGGCTACATCGGACGCGAACCGTTCGATCTGCTCGCGCTGCTCCGCTTCCGTCAATCCGTCGACACTGATGCTGAGCACTTGATGCCCATAGGCCTGATGGTAATTCAGAATCTTTTCAATCACGAAGTCTGCGCTCCCGATGAGAACAGGGCCGTTCTTGATGTTATCCTCCAGATCCCGGAAGGGCGATTGGTTATGCTGGGCCGCTGCTGTGGAGGTAAATGCGTCGTAGTAAGGGCGAAAGCGTCTGACCGCTTCCTCGGAGGTATTGGCCAAATACAAGCTTCCTGCGCCTGCGCCGACGACGGCATCCTTCGGATCGCGGCCGTAATAGGCCCAGCGTTCGCGGTAATGATCGATTAGCGCTTTATACTTGGCTTGGGGATGAAATGTATTGGACGAAAAGATCGGCTCGCCGTATTTTGCAGCCAATTCGGTGGATATCTTGCTGGATGCGCTGCCGTGCCATACGGGAATAGACTGCTGGAGAGGTCTTGGCTGTGTGGTCACGTTGTCCAGCGACGGGCGATAGCGCCCCTGCCAACTGACGTTCTCTTCATTCCATAATCGCTTGAGCAGAGCATACCGTTCCGACAGCGATTCCCACTGCTCCTCCTCGGTGATACCGAAAAGCGGATAGTGGCGGGGATCGTTGCCTTTGCCGATGATCAGCTCCAGCCGACCGCCGCTGAGGTGGTCAAGCGTGGCGTAGTCTTCGGCCACACGCACCGGGTCGAGCACGCTCATGACGGTTACGGTAGTCAATAAGCGGATTCGTGAGGTTCTGGCCGCAATGGCGCTCAGGATCACCGGCGGCGAGGTGGACAGAAACGGGGCACCATGCCGCTCGCCCACGCCATAAGCGTCGAAGCCGAGCTCTTCCGCGAGCATCGCTTGCTTCAGCACGTTCTGAAATTTCTGCTGCGCCGTCAAAGCCTCCCCCGTTACGGCGTTGGGGAGATTCATCACAAGGCTGGACAAAACAAATTTCATTCACACGACCTCCTTCGCTACAACGAAGTCTTTGGATTATGAAAATGTTACCATATGCCCGGTGAACCTACAATGAATTTTTCTTACTATTCCAATTAAAATACTATGTATAAACATCATAGCTTTACAGCGTGCCTCGGGAGCTTCCATTAACGGAAAATCGCCCTCAGCTGCAAGTTGGAGTGATTCGAGCAATTAGCAAGCGGGTGGGCTCCTGCATAAGATGCCTTATCACTTACAGAAACACCGAAACCCCTTCAAAAGGAGTGAAGTCAAATGGCATATATGCCGGTGTCTCCCCCTCCTCCATTCGTCCCAGAAGAACCTGCTACATCTTATATTATTGACTGCGTATTTCAATACACCTATGTCTGGTTATGGAACGGTGACAGCTTCTGGTTTTACCCAACTCGAGTCGAGTATGGTGAAGTTTCAGGTTATCGTTGGAACGGGCTGTTCTGGTCTTATTATGGAATAGATCCAAGATTGATCAGATCCGTTTCATGTCCTCCAGTTCCCACGTTATATTAAAAAATAGAAAACCATATTAGTCAGCGCCGTCGAGGGCTCTACATAATATGTATGACTAATATGTAGAACCCTTTATGTGTTAGCCAAAGCTGGTCGAAATACACGTTTAGCGAATTTTAAGACCATGCTCCGAGGTAGTAAACGCGGGATCTGGTCCATGAAATAATTATTTCCTCCAGCTATCTATGTTGTTGCGATCATGGTTTTTTCTTTTTTGCGTCTAACATAGCAACAAAAAGTGTCATAAGAACAGAGTACAAATAAAGACTTAGCATGGCTTGGTTCAGGGAAAATGTAGTAAGTTAGCACACAGTTGGCTATGAAAAAAATTAAGTAATTCATGATGATATTCATGTAGGTTTAACCGTCCTATTCTTAGAACCAAGGTTCTATAATAGTGGGTCTTCGAGCATCAATACTATACTAACCGTCAGTACCCTTTATGCTTTAGTTCGGTAAAAAACTTAAACATTCTTATATGTTAAAAAATCCCCTACAAATTAAAGGACAACTAACAAAGATTGGCCCTTGCCGCAAAGGATGCGAACAAGAGCCTTTTTTTTGTGGAGACGATCTTTTTATTTAAGATTATTTACCGGAAGATTTAACTCTTTACGTAATTCTTTTACTGTTTTTTCCCCGTTTAGGTAGGCTTGCTTTTCTTTTTCAAACCTTTCAATTTTTTTCTTAATTTCTTCAGCTTGTTTTAAGAACTCCGGATTTTGTTCTCTTTCCGCGCGTTCTTTCAGCTCAACTACTCCCGTGCCCATACCGCTAATGTACGAAGTCAATTGCATTAAGAAATTAGCTTCGTCATCCGGGTCCGTTTCTCGTCTCAATTTTTCTTTTTCAATATCAAGCTGTTTGATCCTTTTTCCTTCCGCAACAACGGCATCCTGTTCCTCTTTGGTTTGATTTGGCATCGCATAGAACTGATTTACTTTAGCGTCATACTCAGATTCGAGTTCCATCAGTCTCGCGGATTTCGCAAATGGATCAATTTTTGCGATTGCGGAAGTACCGATAGCGCTGAGTGCAACTACACAACATAAAGCAGTTGCTATTAAAGCGAATTTTTTATTCATTCTGTTTTCCTCCGATCCCACTCAAATTAGTTTGAGCTATATTTGATTTTAATGGAATAGACATAAGCTGAGGTACCATTATCCATTCTTGATTGAATTATATCCTTAAGACTTCGACCACTAAACCAATAAGCATAGTTATCATCATTGGTCGAGTGTTGAGATACATACAGATTTCCGCCCCCATAGGAATCTACCGTTACGGTATGAGTTGTATGGCCGCTGCTATCCGCAAACTGAACTTGATCCCCAAGCCATAGGTCAGCATTGAGTTCATCAAAATGATCATAAGCGTCATTTATACTATATTTTACCATCGAAAAGGCGTGCCGGCCATTTCCACTGTCGGTATTCCTCCAGAAGGGCCGGTGAACCGGGGCAACCATGTAGAAAAAAGGGCTTCAGCGCAAGGCTGAAGCTCGGTCGATTTTGCCCGATACGGACCGACGTTTTACGAAAAACTCAATCGTTATTATTCATTAAACAACGATCTTTAGGAATATATCGGTAATAAGAATACCCCCTACTGGTAGGCATGGCCTTATCCAACTACACTTACGGCCCGTTTACATGCGGGCTGCTTTGAAGACATTTTCATTCTATCGTTTGAAAAGCCAAGACAACCAAAATAAATTCGAAGAAAAACAAAAATAGCCCTTCGCCGCGTAGATGCGAACAAGAGCCATTTTTTGTATTGTTCCACGAAATCGAAGTCGCCGCTCAGGGCTAAAATTGGAACTTTCGTTAATTCGTTGTGGTTACAGGGCGACCGCCAACATTACATTTTTCCTTGGATTATCCATTTTCTTATAGTAATAACTCCCAGAATAATTACCCCTAATAGCAATAATGAAAAAATGAGGTACATAATTCTTACACCTTGAAGCTCTTCCCATTTTATAAATGTAAATACAAAAAGAGCGATATCTAATAAGGTCAAAAATATTTGTGGAATAATCCAAGCCCAACGTAACTTAGTGTTCTTTATGTTGATCCCTCCTTTTCTAAAGAGAAGAGTAAGCGCGTCGAGTTGACGCGCTTACTTAATTTTAAAATCCATTAACGACGCTGAATGAGGTATTTTCCCAGTATGCCCCACCGTTGAAATTCATCACTCTTGCATTTTCACAGTATTGTGCTGCCACTCTGCTCAGCTCCAATCGAGAAACAGTTGCATAAACTGTGGAAGTTAATCCAGCAAATGTGGACAGAGCACCGCCATAATATAGTGCTATTGTAATCCAACCTGCTGGTCCTGTACCATAGCCAGCAACAATTGTAATAAGTCCCATAATTGCCGATCCCCAACCTACTACTTCTGGCCATTTCGGTGCTTCCATGTATTGATTAATGTAACTATCGTAACCATTAATACTAGTCTTAAATTGAGTCATAGAATTTGCATTTTTAGAACTTCCATAAGTGGAACCTTCATATCTTAAGTACAGATGACCTTGTGCACCTAGCGTTTGTACACGGAACCATCCTGTACTTGTATTGTGATTATAATAATTATCATATGCTCCGGCCATTTCAATAGAAGCGGCGGCGTTACTTAGCGCAGCAAATGCTTTTTTTGCTTCAGGATCATTTTTTAATTTTTCAAGATCAGCCTTCTTCAAACCCTGTGCTTTCTGTGGAGCAGCCTCGGGGAGTTTAGCTACATAACCTTCAATTTCCTTCTTAATTTTAGTTTTTTCGTCATCCGACAAGTTTACTTGGACGAATTTTTCTGTTTTCTTTGCGGTAAGCCCTACTTTTTGTTGGACATGTGGAGTATTTGACGTTTCTGTTTGTTTAATAAATGTAGCTTCTCCTGAATCCCAATTATTATAGTATTCCTCGTGTTTGATAACAGAGTTCTTAAAGGAATTGTTCTGATCAAAATAGTCTTCAACAACACTTATCTTCGTCTTGATTTCTCCGTCCACATCAGTAATTTCAGTTATTGCATTGACGTTTTTGTACCCCGTGGGAACATACAATCCTTCAGCATTTTTAGTATCCGATAAAGTTTCAATACTGTAAGATTCAACAGTAATTTTAGCGTTATCAACGGGTTGGGCATTAACTGCGGGGACTACGACTGAGACACAGATCATTGTAGCTGTTAAAATAGAGCTTAAAGTCTTTTTAAATACCATTGATAACGCCTCCGATAGATTAAGATGAATTTGCTGAAAATGAGTCTTTTGCGAATACACCTGAAGGAGCTGTTCCAATGTAACTCATGGTGGAAATTTTTTTGATAGCAATATTCGTACTTACTTTTGTGGGATTATTGCATTTCTCCCCCCCTCCAATTTTGGCCAATATTTCAATATTTTGGTGTTTCAAGCATATTAACGTAAGTTGGGTCAAAAAGGTTTCGCAGGAAAAAAATTTTTTTTAAAATAATGCTAACGTCCCATGTTGTTCATCCGATAAAAAAACAATCGCTCGCGTAACAGTTTCTCAACTTGCTCATCGCTGTAACCAAGCTCTGCCAATCTTCGGGCGGCAAACCCGGCACCTGTCGATGCCCTGTATACCGCGTCATGTAAATCCTTTATACCGTATAACCGTTCAAAGATTGCACCGATCCGGGCAAGGTAGACAATCCGCACCTCACTTTCCCCGACCAATAACATTTCATACTGCATCATCCACACACCTTCAGCTTCAGCTTAGAAGAAGACTTTTGAGCCATCAGAATATACCGATCTAAACGCTGGCTGAGCTTCACCACCTCCTTATCCGAAAACGAACCCTTTTTCTCAACTAACCGTACCAATTGCCGCTGTAATTTTCTGATTTTCCGCTTTAGCTTTTTATTCATATCATCCATCCCTCGAATTCAATTATAATACTTCAATTCCAAATAAAGGGTATTTAGATTTTATGAAGAATTTTTATTGACATAAAAAAGCACTCTGCTTTGTGCAGAATGCTTCAAGGGATGGGTATTGATTGTTCAAAATGTTATTCTGTGCCGTGTTGGTCAAGCGGCTTAACTATCGGGCCGTCACTCGGACCCGGCACAAAAGGTCCGGCTGTACCAAATAGCCCCAAGGCTATAACCAGGGCCAGGAAATATGCCTTCATTCTAAATACACCTCCTCTCTCACGCCCATAGCTAACTGATACGTTTTCAATTGCTCCGCCGATGCTTGTTCTCGATACGATTCAAATAACGAAACACATTGAAAACCATCTTCATACTTTTTCATATCTTTTGCCAAGGAAAGACAATACAACGTCTCATCGAGTCCTTCTTCAATACGGCCATTCCTAAACTCATAAATAGCTTTGTGGTACCTATATTGAAGATGTCGATCTGAAAGAATCAGATGCTTGTTAAATATATCGAAACGTTCAATAAAACCAGAAAAACGCGCCAGCACATGATCAACATTAAACCCATGAGTATTCGCTGATGAAACGATAGCAATCAGCCCGGCCACAACGTCGTTTAACTGGTTTAAACTCGCCAAATAATCGGCATATTCGTCAATAATGTCTTCGTTCCCCGTTAGCACCTCAAGCGTATATAAATTCGCTTTTCCCCATATCTTAAACTGCTCTACTTCTTTCTGACCAGATTCATCGAGTGGCTCTGGCCATTCCAGACCAGCATAGCTACGTACATATTTTTTTGACTGCTCATATAACCCTCGTCTTTCCAACACAGACCCCAAATACAAGAGTCCCTTGCCATAATAATACACCGGATGCTTTTTAAGCGCTACCACTTCATCGCCAGATACAACAGTGCTTAGCTCCACCAGCTCGCCCGCATATTCTTCTACCTCTCTCCACTTTTTCAATGAATAACAAACTCGCGCTAATTGATACAACGCGTCCAAACGATAACCCTCCGGTAACCGGTTTCGAAACGGATCAAAACGGATAACGGCCTTCCAATTCCTTTCCGCATCTGTACCTTGCGTGACCGTAAATAACCGATAATGACTTATCGCCAGCATTTCGGAAAAGCTGTCTTTGACGTTCTCCACGACAAGCTCATAAAAGCGTTCCGATTCTTTTTGTTTCCCCTTATGAAAGAGCTTCTCGGCTGCCGCAAAGATGACTTTAACGTTTTTCGGGTTATCGAGAATTTTAGATACGACGGCGTCAATACAATCATTTCGGCCCACTTCTGCACATCGTACCAAATAAGGAACTAACCGTGGCCGGGACAATCTTTCTTCGGAGATGCATTCTTCCGTGTACAGCTCATATAACCATCCAGGCACCTTTCCGAAAATATTGCCCAAGGCATCTAGTTGGTTTATCGTCATTGATCGGGAAATGCCATTCAAGGCCATGCTTAGATTACCTGGGTTAATCCCAGAGAGTTCCGCCAATTGATTGATATTATAACCATGCAGCTTCATTTGGTCTTCAATTTCCCAACGCAAAGAGCGATTAACGACCCGCACGAAAAAACCAACCTCCCCTAAAAATATAAAACAATATTACCACATTATTCCATAAAAATAAACAAAAAATTTGCAGTTGTTAAAATAATGAGGTTGATGTTTACATATAGTAAAATTCGATCCTTCCATACCCTTCGGCCACACTTGATGAATCAGGCTTTTTCCGTTTTGCATAGGATGGAGGTTACGAAAGGGAATTACACGAATATTAACCTTTGGTGAAGAGGCGGATAATTTCAATACAGTTATTTCTTGACACTACAAGAAGGAGACTTTACACTTTATCTATTCAATAAAACAATTGAATGATTGAGGTGTCACTCTTATGAGTATGGAACGAATATGGAAAGATCAGTTGTACCAAGAATTTGCTCGTATAGGTAAATGTTTATCCAGTCCTAAACGCTTGGAATTGCTTGACTTGCTTTCTCAAGGCCCCAAATCTGTAGATCAGCTCGCTAAAATAACAGGGATGAGTGTCGCAAATGTATCCCAACACTTACAAACGTTGCATGAATCCAGACTGGTTCGATCCCACAAACAAGGCAACTTTGTGATATACGGACTTGCTGAACTTTCTGTGGCCGATTTCATGGTGTCATTGCATCGTCTCGGTGAAAAACAACTAGTAGAGGTACAGAAGCTTAAATCCGATATCTTGCTAAATCATGTAAGTATGGAGCCTATAGCTTTAGAAGAGCTCCTCGAGCGGATGCATAGAGGAGAAGTTGTATTACTGGATGTCCGACCAAAAGATGAATATGCTACGGGCCATATTCCAGGCGCAATCTCTATACCTATGGAAGAGCTGGAGAAGCACCTAGCGTCCTTACCAGCGGATAAGGAAATCGTGGCTTATTGCAGAGGACCCTATTGTCTAATGTCCGCACAAGCCGTTGAATACTTAAAAAGCAAGGGGATCAAAGCATCCCGTTTGGAAGAAGGCGTACACGAATGGAAACGCTTTGTGGATTCAACTACGTCAAACAAGGAGATTATTTAGTATGAATCCAGAAGATGAAACCACTTGTCCAATCTCTACCATGAACGATTGTGTTGAACATACCTAGAAAGGTGGTTCTAAGCGATGACGCGTGAACCCCAATTATTTGACAGGCATATTCATCAATACATTAATTCAACGGATATGCAAAGAAAGCTGTATAAGCGTTCCCTATTCATAGTGGTCCTATCCCAAATTTTCGGAGGTGCAGGTCTTGCTGCCGGTGTAACGGTCGGCGCGCTTCTTGCTCAAGAGATGTTGGGAACCGAAAGTCTCGCAGGTGTTCCTGCCGCTTTGCTTACCCTTGGCTCAGCTGCAGCCGCCTTGTGGGTAGGCCGACTTTCAGAACATTACGGGCGAAGGTTAGGACTTGCTGCAGGATTCTTAGCAGGCGGGCTTGGTGCTGTGGGGGTAATATTGGCTGCGGTAAATAATAGTGCAGCGCTTCTGTTCATATCGTTGCTAATCTACGGTGCAGGAACAGCAACAAACTTGCAAGCCCGTTATGCCGGAACAGACTTAGCTAGGCCTAATCAGCGGGCCAAAGCAATTAGTATCGCTATGGTTTCGACAACATTAGGTGCAGTTGCTGGCCCTAATATGGTAGATGTTACTGGTCGTTTTGCAACTTCCATTGGGGTTCCAGCGCTTGCAGGTCCATTTATCCTAGCTGCTGTAGCGTATATCCTCGCAGGAATGGTTTTCTTAATTTTTCTGCGGCCCGATCCATACGTCGTTGCAAAGGCAGTGTTTGAATCACAACAATCTTTGGGACAGAAAGCAGCTGAGGGTAAAAGGGGTCATAAAAGCAGCAACAGCGGTCTGGTTGTAGGAGCAACAGTAATGATCTTAACCCAAATAGTTATGATTGCAATAATGACAATGACCCCAATCCACATGAAACATCACGGTCATAGCTTGGCAGAGGTAGGATTAGTTATCGGTATTCATATAGGCTCCATGTATTTCCCTTCACTCATTACCGGTGTACTGGTTGATAAAATCGGTCGTACAGCCATGTCAATTGCTTCGGGAGGCGTTTTATTGCTTGCAGGTATTGCAGCCGCAGTAGCTCCTCCGGATTCTATGCTGGTACTAGTTCTTGCTCTATCGCTGTTGGGAATCGGTTGGAATTTCGGCTTAATCAGTGGGACAGCAATCATTGTAGATGCAACTGATCCAACCACACGTGCAAAAACACAAGGAACGATCGATGTGTTGATAGCACTTGCCGGGGCTTCCGGTGGAGCGCTATCCGGTATGGTAGTCGCTCATTCAAGCTATGCGATATTGTCGCTTGCTGGCGGGGGTCTGGCCCTTTTACTTGTACCTGTGGTTATATGGTCTCGAAGCAAATCAACTGCACAAAATCAACCTATAGAGGGTTAGAATGCAAAAGCTCAAGCCGATCCAGGCTTGGGCTTTTTTCTTCTGGCTATACCGAGGGTGCCCAACTTACAAGCATTTCGCTTGTCCATCGCATAAGGTGGTGTAATCATGAAAGGAGTGGGTGAATTGACGAAAATCACAATCGCTGCCGTCGGGGATTTGTTGATGAAAAAGAAGATGATCGCCTCGGCCGCGCGGGAAGGCGGATTCGCCCCTATTTTTTCCAAAGTGAAACCCTATCTGCGGAAAGCTGATTTAACGATAGGCAATCTGGAGACGACCTTCTCCGGCAAAAATTTTCGCGGAGAGCCCGGAAAACTGTTGTTCAACTCCCCGGACAAATTCGCTGCTACGCTCCGGAACTTGGGCTTCGATGTATTAGGCACAGCCAATAACCATTGTATGGACGGGAAACGATCCGGTTTGAAGCGGACATTAAACGTCCTCGATCGACACGGTCTGCGGCATACGGGCACGTATCGCTCCGCCCGGGAAGCCCGCCGGAAACTGATTGTTAACGTAAAGGGAATAAACATCGGAATATTGGCTTATACCAAAGGAACAAACGGGATCCCCGTGCCGAAGCCGTGGTTAGTCAACAGGCTAAACCGGAAAAAAATGATAGCGGACGTGCGCAGCTTGAAGAGTAGAACAGATTTTATCATCGCTTGCCTGCATTTCGGGAAAGAATTTCGAACTTATCCCGACCGCAACCAAATCCGGCTCATGCGGCTGTTGTTTAAGAATGGTGTGAATGTCGTGCTGGGAGCGCATCCCCATGTGCTGCATCCGATAAGAATGTTTAAGGTGAAGGACATCGACGGACTCGTTAGAAATCGGGTAGCGGCGTCTTCTCTAGGAAATTTCGTATCCACCGAACTTCCCCGGCATACCGCTAGACTGCGAGGAACAATCTTGATGTTAACCTTGACGAAAAATGCAAAAGGGATAACGGATGTGTTGAAAATGTCATGTGTACCAACCCGCATTTTGCAAAATATAGGGAAGAAAAACGTTTATCGGGTTGTGCCGGATGGATAGAACGGATTATCGATAAAAGAACTGCTAAACCGGAAGGTCTCCGATAAGGAGATCTTTTTTTTTGCGTGCGGAATGGTAAGTTGAGACACGATCATAAAGCCTCGGCATTATCGCACTGAGGCTTTTTAACCTGTTAAGTTTAATAATGTTATTGACACGACACTAAATGGTGTCCTATAATCAAAGCGTCACTAAATGGTGTCCAATTTGCAGTTAGTCATTTGGAAAGTTTGGAACCTGAATAAGCTTCACTTGAACCAATGAAGAGGAGGAAACAACCGTGAAAGTAGAAACCCAGCCCGAGGAAAAATGATAGCTTATTGGACAGTCACATTACTACTCGCAGCAGCTGTTATGTTAAGTGGTATCGGGCAACTGATGCAATATGGGGGAAACGTCGAGTTAGTGAAGAATCTTGGTTACCCCTTATACGTCTTGACCTTTCTCGGGATTTGGAAAGTGCTTGGAGCCATCGCTCTTGTCTTGCCAGGTTTTCCTCGGCTTAAAGAATGGGTTCACGCTGGTATCCCTTCGTACCACCAATAGATTTCTACTACAGAAAATAATATTTAGGAGAGGGTGTTGTGAGCGAGAACAACCCGTTGCGGGATGTGTTTGACGCGATTGCAGATCCAACTAGGCGCCGACTGATTCGTCTGTTAGCAGAGAAAGAGGAGATACCGCTTCATGAGTTAACGGCACAGTTTCAAATGGGCCGTACCGCGGTATCCAAGCATTTGACAATCCTTAAAGAGGCCGGACTGGTCCTTGACCGAAAAGTCGGCAGAGAAACGCGATTTAGGCTTAATGCCTCTCCACTCAGAGAAATTCAAGATTGGGTGGCTTTCTATAGCAAGTTCTGGGGTATGAATATGTTGCGCTTGAACCAACTATTAGAGGAGGAAGAAGAATGAGTTTAACATTATCCTTGGATTTTCAGTACACGACATCGATCGAGAAGCTTTGGTCCGCCTTAACCGATTCAAGCAAGCTTGCCAAGTGGGTGGTCAACATCCACACCGGTCAGGCGATGGAAAATGATTTTAAGCCCGTCGTAGGACACCGTTTTCAGTTTCGCACGCAGCCGACCGAATGGTGGAATGGAATTATTGAAGGCGAAGTGCTTATCGTGGACGCACCAAACCGGTTGTCCTATACTTGGGAAAGCGGAGAGAAGCACACGGTCACCTGGACGCTGCAGGATTTAGGGGACGGAAAGGTTAACCTTCATCTCGAACAAACCGGAATCTCCAATGCTCAAGCCCTCAATGGAGCTAAGTATGGCTGGAGTAATTGGTGCGGCGGGCTTGAAAAGGTGTTGGAACAATAACCACTATGCAAAGCGCATGCCGATGTCGGCATGCGCTTCTAAGGCTGCGAATGATCTTATTCTTCTTTAGCTGTTTCCACATATTTTTTGAAATTGTCTGCAATCGCCTGCCACCCGGCTTGCTGCATCTCGACGCTATTGGTCTCTTCCGCTTCGAATGATGTGATGATTTTCGTGTCGTTGTCTTGGCGAATAAAAACGATCTTCACTTTTCTACCATCGGCGATCGTATAGGAGATGCTCTCGTTAATGCTCACCTCGTCGTATACTCCGCTGAAATCAAATCCAAAGCTGCCGTCTTTGGCTTCCATTCTTGAGAGGAATTTACCGCCGACCCTCAGATCATTCTCGGCGTATGGCGTGTGCCAATCATCGGAAGCCTTATTCCATTGCGTGATATGCTTCGGATCTGTCCAATATTTCCACACGCTTTCGACGGGAGAATGAACGATCGTTTCCACTGTTATCGTTACCGGATTACCTGTTCCCATTACATAACCTCCTTGATGACTAAGATACACACCTACACCTATTATAGCATGAAGCGTTAGCTAGAGTTCTTTTCGATTGCTATTATACAAATCTCCCAGACACCCGACTTGCTCTACCACCCGCTCCCCCGCCGCACCTCCTCGACAATAGCCCGGACCCCTTCGTCGATCCGCTCCCGCTGCGCCCGTGAAACGCTGATGCGGATAAATTTCTCCCACTCCGCGTAATCCGCCAAATAAAACGGCTTGCCGGAAACGACGCTGACCTTCCTCTCTGCGAGGCGCTTCATCAGACGCTCAATATTGGTCGTCCTCGGCAGCTTAAACTGAACATAGACGCCCGAACGGACGTCTGCCACCTCGATCAGCCCCGCATCGTTATGACGCCGCAGTGCCTCGTTCAACTCGCGCATCCGCTCCTCGTACAAGCCATATATTTTGTGCTTGTGCCGCTCGTACATGCCGTTTTTGATGTAAATTTCGAGCGCCGCCTGGGAGAGCAGCGAGGTGTCGGGGTAATTTTTGTACTTATGGTACGTCTTCAGCAGCCGCTCCGGCAGCACGACGGCTCCGAGCCTCAGCCCGGGAAAAATGATTTTGGAGAAGCTCTTCAAATAAACGACATGCGAGCTCCGGTCATAAGCGTGAATCGGTTCGAACCGCTCGGCGCCGAGGTCCGCCATATAATCGTCCTCCACGACGTACACGTCGTATTTGCCGGCCAGCCGGGCGATCGCCTTCCTCTCCTCCGCGCTGTACGAGGTGCCGAGCGGATTGTGGTATCTCGACATCGTGTAAAAAAATTTGATGCCGCCGCTGCGAAACTGCTCCTCCAGCTCCTGCAGATCGATCCCCTTCGCCGTCCGCGCGATGCCGCGAACCGGAATGCCCTCCGCCTCCAAAAAGCGCAAATACAGATCGTAGCTCGGCTGCTCGACCAGAACGGTCGTCTTTCCGTTCGGAAACGGCATCTTTGCCAAAATTTCCAGCGCCGGCTGCGCACCCGAGCTGACGAGAATCCGCTCCGCCTTGGCAAATACCTGATCGCCGGCCAAATGGGAAACGAGCGTCTGGCGCAGCGATTCCAGCCCATGCGGATCGCCGTAAGTAAACAGATGGTATTTGTACGTATCGATGGCCTTGTTCAGGCAATGCTGGAAATCCAAATACGGAAACACGTCCAAATCCGGCGACGCCGAAGCAAAATCGATCGTTTCGCTGACCGTGCCGCTGCGCCAGTCTCCCGACTTCTCGACTACGTAATAGCCGCTCTGCGGGACCGAATAGATCGCGTGGCGCTTCTCCAGCTCGGCATACGCCCGGATAATCGTGCTGACGCTGCAGCCGTACTCCTCCGCGGCGCTGCGGACGGAGGGCAGCTTCCGACCGAGGCCGTAGTGCCCCTCCCGGATTTTATGCTCCATATCGGATAAGATCGAGACATACTTTTTCATCACGCGCCTCCTTGTTCCCCTCATTATACACGAATCCGGCCAACTGTATCGATACAGTTGCAGTAAAATGACATTGTCCAGTTTTTCCATTGGCCTTACCTTATAAGTAACGGGTGAGCGAACGCGCACCCGACTGTCCAGGAGAGAAGGTTGCCCCCATGAACCAAAAAGGATTAAAGCTCGCATATGTATTCGCCATACTGAATGCGGCGATCATTGGATTCTCGTTTCTGTTTACCAAAATCGCGCTCGAACACGCCCACCCGCTCGACACGCTAACGTTTCGTTTCGCCGCATCGTTTGCGGTCATGTCGATCCCGGTCGCGCTGGGCTGGGTCAAGCTGACCTACCGCGGCAAGCCGCTGTGGAAGGCGCTGCTGCTGGCCACGATGTACCCGCTCGGCTTCTTCACGCTGCAAGCGTTCGGGCTGCAGCACGCCACCTCGGCCGAGGGCGGCATTCTGTACGCGTTCACCCCTGTCGTGACGATGGTGCTCGCCTCCGTATTTTTGAAGGAAGCGACGACCGTCCTGCAGAAGCTGTCGATTTTCCTGTCGGTCTTCGGCGTCGTCTTCATCTTCGTCATGAAAGGAAGCCGCATCGACTTGGCGAACATGACCGGAATCTTCCTGCTGTTCCTGACGTGCGTCGCTTTTGCCGGATACAGCGTGCTGGCCCGCTCGCTTTCGAAGCAGTTCAGCCCAGCGGAAACCACTTATTTTGTGCTGGGCGTCGGCTTCGTCGTGTTTCTGATCGTTTCGCTTGCCAGCCACGCGTCCGCCGGGACGTTTAACCAATTTACCGCACCGCTGGTCGACGGGACCTTTCTCGTCTCGATCTTTTATTTGGGCGTGATCTCCTCGCTCGTCACCGCCCTGACGGCCAACTACATTTTGTCCAAGATGGAAGCTTCGAAAATGAGCGTATTCAGCAATCTGGCGACCATCGTCTCGATCGCGTCCGGGGCTCTGTTTCTCGGGGAAGAGGTGACGGTGTACCATCTGATCGGGTCGGTCATGATTATTGCCGGGGTCCTCGGAACGAACCTCTTGGGGCGGAAAAAGACGGCTCCGCAAGGCATTCAAGCGAAGCGCGCGGAAGCATGAAGCGATGTGCAAAAAACAGCCAAGCCCCTGAAATTCCAGAGGATTGGCTGTTTTCGCTGGTTTAACTTGAGATCGCCCGTCGAACCGCGGGAGCCTCGGGCAGCTCGTTCACGGAAACGATGGCGTCCGTCTTCTTCACCGGTTTACTCCAGTACCGCTCGTTCCCCGGCAAATCGTCGAACCAGGCGGCCTCCTCCGGACAATCCAGCACCATAAATTTACCGTACTCCCCGTCCCGGGATTGATGGTACTTCAAGTAAGCCTTGCCATTCTCGATCGCCAGAATTTCGATTTTTCCGGACGTATGGCTCATCGACAGGCGTACTCTTTTTCCCAGACCGGAGGTTAAAGCTTTCGCTTGCTCGACAATAGCGTATACCTTCTTCAGAGGCAGGACAAACTCGCTGTTGCCGGCCACCGGACGATTGACGAAGAAGTAGTAGGGCGTGACTCCGGCCCAGGAAAGCTTGTCCAGAAGCTCGCCCAATACCGCAGGATCGTCGTTAATCCCCTTCAGCACCGGCGTCTGGTTCACGACGATGGCCCCGGCACGATGCAGCGCCTCGAATCCCTTCTTGGCCTCCTCCGTGATTTCGCGGGGATGATTGATATGCGCCATGACGTAGATACGCTTATCCGCGGAGGAGAAGGACCGAATGAGATCCTGCAGCGCTTCGTCCTCGTAGATGCGCATCGGATTGAACACGGGCAGCTTGGAGCCGAGCCGGATGATCTTCACGTGCTCGATGGCCCGCAGCTTGCTTAATATGTTGCCCAAGCGTGCCGTCGACAGGATAAGACTGTCCCCGCCGGTCAGGAGCACGTTGTTAATTTCGGGATGCCGGGCGATGTAAGCGATTCCCTCTTCGACATCGGACATCGCTTCTTTCACATCGTTGCGGAATAACCGTTTGCGGAAGCAGTACCTGCAGTAAGCCCCGCATACTTCCGATACGAGCAGCAAGGCCGTCGTCCGGTATTTATGCTGGCAGCCGGGAACGACATAATTCGTATCCTCGTCGGAAGCGTCCCACCGGCCGTATTCCATCAGCTCACCCTCGTTCGGGATGACAAGTTTTTTAATCGGATCGTTCGGATCGTTCCAATTAATGAGGCTCAAGTAATAATCGTTCACGCGAAACACGAATTTCTCCGTAATGGGCTTAAGCTTCTCCCGCTCCTGAAGCGGGATTTGGGGAATCTTATCCATATCGGTGATATATTTCGGCTGTGGCATGGCTTTTACCCTCCTTGTCATGGATGTAACTACACCAACAGTACCGCAGGACACCTCCTTGTTCGCATTTTTCCGCAGATGGGCGAATAAAGCAAAAAGACCCGTACAGCAGCGCATCCCTGGGCACAACGTGCCGCAGCTTGGCTGACTGTCGCGGGTCTATCCCTATACGAAGACCCGCATCACGGGTCATTCATGCCATAAAATTTGCACGAAAGCATGGACCCATCTACTGCTGACGAGGTTAGCTGACGGACTCGGGAAAGATGGTTCCCTACGCGCACAAGGCGATTCGCCCCACAAAAATGGTTCCCCCGCTTTCCAACTCGGAGAAGTTGGAAATTAAGCGTATTTTCATGATACACAACGGAAGTTTCATTCGTCAACCGTTATGAACGGATCGGGAAATATTTCTCCCTTAGTTCCTGACTGCCGCCGGTTTCTCGGGTGTCTCCCGGTGAATGAGCAATGCGGCCACCAAACCGATGCCCAGAATAAGCGCCAGCAGCACGAAGGTCAGCCCATAGCTGCCGGCTTCCATAAAACGAATGGAGAGGATGGGCCCCAGACTTGTTCCGGCGAAGAGAATAAACGTGTAGACCGAAACCGCAATCCCGCGCGATTTGCCTCCCAATTGGCCGACGAGCGAAACGAGCGCCGGGACAGAGAGCGCAATGCCCGCCACAAAGACCAAGCTCAGCATAATCAGCAGGGGCAAGCTGGACGTCAGCCACAGCGAAGCAAGACCCGCCATCGCCAGCAGCAGTCCTCCGCGCAGAACGGCACGAACGCCATACCGTTTGGCCAAGCGTCCGGATAAAGGAGACAACAGCATGCCGATTACCCCGATGGAACGTACATACAGAATTTCCTGCTTGGTCAGCCCGAAGTCCGGTCCGCTCAAGTAGCTGCCCAGCACCGTGTACATGCTGACAAACGACATGAGCAGCACCAGAGCGACAGCATAGCTGAGAAGAAGATTTTTCTGCGAAAATACGCTGCCGATTTGCTTCAAGGGCTCCCATATATTAGCGTGCGCCTGTTGAATTTCCCCTTTCGGCAGGAAGCGGATAACGAGAAACGCAGTCACGACATAGGCGCCTGCGAGAACATAAAATACCGCATTCCACCCGTATTGCTGGCTGATTAAACCGCTGACGACCTGCCCTACGATTCCGGCCACCAGGAAGCCCGTGCTGATAAACCCGATCGTCGTCACCCGTTTTTCCGCCGGAAACATTTCCACCGCGTAAGCCAGAGCCACCGGCGAGAACGTGGCTGCCGCAGCGCCTTGCAAACCCCTTAGCACAATGATCCAGAAGAAGCTGTCGATGACGCCGAGCAGCAAGGAGATGAGCGTTAACGCCATGAGTCCGATCACGATGACCTTTTTGCGGCCGTATTTGTCCGACAATGCGCCATAAATCAGGCAGCCGATCGCGAAGCCGAGGGAAAATACGCTTCCCGCCGCAGCCGCCTGCGTAGGCGTGACGCCGAACAGATCTGCGAACAAGGATATTAGCGGAATGGTGACGTAAAGGCTGGACATCACCGCCATGCCGGACCAGCACAGCACCGCCGTCATTAAAGAATAGTTTCTCTTGGGAAGGGATGAATTGGCCATTTGCAACATAAAACACCTCTTTCAAATTTCGAATTTCGAATAAATTAGGATCAAGCCGTCTCGACGGCCGTTTGCGGAAACTGCATATCGTACAAGGTCTTGTAGCGGCCCGAACGGCGAAGCAAGGCTTCATGCGTGCCTGTTTCCACCACCTGTCCTTTCTCCAAAACGACAATCCGGTCCGCATGCTGAATCGTGGACAGGCGGTGCGCGATGACCAGGCAGGTGCGCCCGGGAAGCAGCCGGGAAAGCGCCTTTTGAATCAATTGCTCGGATTCCGTGTCGAGCGCGGCCGTCGCTTCATCCAAAATGATCAAGCGCGGATTTTTCAGCAGCGCCCGGGCTATCGACAGCCGCTGCTTCTGCCCGCCCGACAGCTTGACGCCCCTTTCTCCGATCAACGTATCGTATCCGTGGGGAAAAGCCTCGATAAACTCCTGCGCATTCGCCGCTCCCGCCGCCGCTTCGATCTCTTCGGGAGACGCGTCCGGCTTGCCGTAGGCGATATTGTCCCGGATGGAACCGTTCAGCAGGATCACATCCTGGGATACGATGCCGATTTGACGGCGAAGCGACTCAAGGGTGACTTCGTCCAGCGGATGACCGTCGATGAAGATCACCCCTTTTTGCACATCGTATAAACGGGCGATCAAATGAGCGACGGTCGATTTGCCCGAGCCGGACGAGCCGACCAGCGCCGTCACTTGATTGGCGCGGATTCGCAAATGAAAATTTTGCAGAACCGGCACATTCGCTTCATACGCGAAATCCACGTCATCGAAGAAAATATCCCCTTGGATCGCCGGTAAAGCGAGCGCATTGTCTTTGTTGCGAACCTCCGGCAAGGTCTTCAACACTTCGTGAATTCGTTCGTAGGCCGCGGCCGATTGTTGAATTCGGCTCACCATGCGGCTGAAGGAACGAATCGGGCCCTGCAGCAGACGCAGGTAAGCGAGGAAAGCCACGATGTCGCCGACGGTAAGCCGTCCGCGCATCGCCTGCCAAGCCCCGAACAGCAGCACGATGACCATTCCGATGGAATTCAGCATGTCGATGATCGGAGAGAACAAAGCGGACAGCCGTGAAGCCGCCACTGCAGCGTTCCGGTTCTGCTCGCTCCACCCGGCGAACCTCTGTGCCTCCTCGTGCTCGTTCGCGAAGGATTTTTTAATCATCCGAATTCCGGACAGCGTATCCTGAAGGTGATTGCTCAGCTCGGCGGAAGACTGGCGTACCGTCCGATAAGCCGACTTGATGCGGCCGCTGAAAAACCGCGACGTATAGAACAGGATGGGGAACTTGCTCATCAGTAGAAGCGCCAGCTCCCAATCGACATAAAGCAAATAACCGCAAACCGCGATAAAGGTGAAAAAATCGGCCGCGATGGATAACGTATCGGGAGACACCAATTCCTGCAGCTGGTTGACATCGCTAGTAAGCCTGGTCATGAGATCGCCGGTACGATTGCGCTCGAAAAACTTCAAGTCCAGGCTCAAGGTATGCCGGTACAGCTTATTCCGCAGCCGCAGAATGGCCCTTTGGCTAACAAGCGTCATCATATAGCTGCTGCAAAAGCGAAAAGCTCCGAGCAATAACGCAGCGCCGACAATGCAGCCCCCCATCTCAAGCAGCGCATCGTATCGCCGGTTGGGTATGAGCTGATCGATGACGACTTTAGTGAATTGAGGAATCCAAAATTCAAGAACGGAAATCGCAAGAATCGCTGCCGCCGCGAGCGAGATCAAAGCCATTGCCCGCTTGCTTGCGCGAACAGCTCCTTGAACATTTCCGCAAACTGTTTTCGCCCCTTCATGGCATGACCCGAATTTCTCTTCAATATAGTAAGACTATCTAACTATTATTCTAAAAAAAATTATCTCCCTACGCCCACCTTTTTCTCGATGCTCTGATGCAGCTTGCTCAGGATCTTCTCAAACACCTCGCGTTCCTCGGTATCCAGATCGTCAAGCAATGAGCCGCAGGTCGACCAAAAGGTCGGCAGTACTTGGTTCACCAGTGCCCGGCCTTCCGGCGTAATGCTGACATGAATCATGCGGCGATCCTTGGCGCTTTGTTCGCGGGAAACCCAGCCGCGTTTTTCCAGCCAATCCAATAGCGCCGTGACGGAAGCCCGGCGAATTCCAAGCCGATCTGCGATGGCGGAAGGCGTAACAAGCTCCCTGCCTTCATGCAGCATAAGCAGCAATAACATATCCAGCTTGCTCTCGGTAATGCCAAACGGAGCCAAATCGACGTCCATCACGTCGAGGATGTTGTCGCTAAGCCACAGCATGACCAATCCCATGCGAATCGATTTGCGGTTCGCGTCTTGAGACGTCGTTTTGCCCATAAGCTCCAAATAAGGGCCGATGCCCAGCGCAGGCAGCTGTTGATCCGCCGTGCATTCATTCGCCGTTTTTCTTTCCATGCCCTCACCCTTCAAGATTGCGTTCTTAATAGTTAGATTATCTAACTATGACTATAGCTTATTTTGTACGCCACCGCAAGCCTTTAATCTTCGGGCCATGGAAGTCGGGGCGCATGGCCCCGCTAAGACGTATATTCGTGAACGAGCTTCCGCAGCGCTTGCTTCACATCGCCGTGGAAGCATCCGCCATGATAGCAAATAAGCCGCTCGACGTCGTAATCAAGCAAGCGCCGCACAGAACGGACGGCCTCCTCCAAATCTAACGTGAATTGCGGATTCGCAATGTCCAGCTTCCCCTGCTCGATGACGACGGCGTCCCCGGCGATCAGCGTCCGGCTCTCGGGAAGATAAAGCGAAATATGCCCGGGCATATGACCGGGCGTATGCACGATCTCGATCCCGCCGCACCATGGCAGCCGCTCCCGATCGGCGACCGTCCGATCGACGGCAGCCGACTCGATCGACTGCAGGAAGCGAATAAACTGCTCCGCTTGCGGCTTCGCTTCTTCCGGCAAGACGTCGAGCGTCGATTCGGCCTGTTCCAGCCTGAGCGACTTCTTCGTCCCGGCGATATAGGGCGCTTCCACCTCGTGAGCGATAATCTCGATCCGTGGAAAAGCCCGCTTCAACGCGGCCAGCGGACCCATGTGGTCCATATCGTGATGCGTTACAATCAGCTTGGTGATCGAATCGAGCCGAAAGCCGCAGCGGACGACCGCTTGTTCAAGAAAAGGCACAAAATCCGGATACCCGCAGTCGACGAGAATGATATCTTCCTCATCTTGAAGCAGCACCGGGGTAATCGTTTGCTTTTGTCCGCCGTACTCAAACTCGATATCGAGCAAATGACAATGGTTCATACCTACCTCCAGATTCAGCATTTTTATGTTCCCTCGTCCTTATTGGTCGTCGGGGACAAAGTAACCGACCGTCTTTCATTCACCGGCACTAAGCCGAGGGATTTCCCGGCCGAGGATTTTACCGCAAAATCAATCGGTGCATTCTTGGCAGCCGGCCATAATTTGAAGCGAGTTTATGCGGCTGCCGAATTCTTCGGAAAGAAGCGGTCCCTCAATCTTCATATTGTACGAGGTCCCCGGCCGAATCCGGTTTGTTATCCTCGGACGATGATCGAAGCCACCCAGCAATTTCCCGGACTTGTCGAAAAACATGATCGTCATCCTTAAATGATTCGTATCGACGTTTTGGTTCGTATCGTTCTTCAAACCGGTCTGAACGTTCAATTGGACACTATCTTTTCCTTCCAGCTTGAACTTCGGTTTATCCGGCGTCAGCATCGTAAACGGCAGATTGCCATTGTTTTTCTCCGCTTCCAGCTCAAGCTTGGTCGTACCGAAATCTTCGCTGAATTTGAAATCCGTAAACGATGTATCCGCCACAAACGCCGTTTCCCCCGGCTGCAGCACGTACGGAAAAGCATATAACGGTATCAGCTTTTGTTCGCGCTGCTTTTTGTCATACAGGCGATTTAGGATTCTGGAGACATAGACCGGAAACGAATTGTTATTTTTCAAAATTAATGCCTTCGTGATCAATACCGTTTCGGGAGAGCCAGGGGTCTTTATAATTGAATAAGACATTACATTTTCCGCTTCTTGAACGATATCAAGCGTAACTTTTGGCTTCGGCTCGTAAACGACTTGATCCGCCTTGTCATCTTTGTAAAAGTATAGCCAGAATAATACAACGGATAGCATGGCCAGTACCAAAACGAATGTAAAACAACCTTTTAGCATAAAAGCTCCTCCTGGACGACAGATCTGCAAATATTTATGTATTCATCCGCCATTGTACTGTGCTGTACAGATAGTGTCCAGATTAACGTATTCCTGGAAGCACGGCTCGCCTTCCGGCTCCCGCACTCAATCAAGCAATTGAAGCTCCTTCGCCTGCGCGATCGCTTTGGTTCGCCGGTTAACCTTGAGCTTTGTGAAAATATTTTTCACATGAACCTTCACCGTACCGACCGCCACAACTAACTGCTCCGCAATCTCTTTATTCGACAATCCCGTAGCGAGTAAAGCGAGTACTTCCATCTCACGCTCCGTAAGAGGCTCCTCCATCGCCTGCGGCGTTCTCGGACTCTCCTTCCCATCGTCCGGCTCGCTGTCGAATTGGCCCAGCGAACGCAGCAGCTCACAAATATATAAGCTCTGCGCGGCCATGGCATGAAAGATGCTGATCCGTTCCGGCGAAAAGACGCCTGCCACAAGCGTATTTTCAAGATAAAGCACCCCAACCGACGCCCCGTGAACGGTCACCGGCATGCATAATGCGGATTTGGGCCGATGCTTCAGCAGGTACGGATTGTGCAGCAGCCAGCTATCCTCCGTCCCGGTATAATGGACCGACTCCTTCGTTCTGGAGACATAGCGCGCAATACCGCCGGGCAATAGCTCGTTATCCTCCAATGGCGTAAGCGTGCCGAAGATGTTCACTTCGTCATCCGCATAGACCCGAACATACAGCTCGCCATGCGATTCCGTAAGCAGCGCGCCTTTTTGCGCTCCGGCATATTTCATCAAGGTACTCATGATCTCCACCAGGACGGCGTCCAAATCCATCTTGTCCGCGATAGCCTGTGTCGCTTTGAGAATGGCGACCAGATCCATCCGCTCCGCGGCGTGCGCCTCCTGGCGGATGCCGAAGTCACGCGGTGCAGCATCCGCTGCCGTTAGACTGCTTAATGACGGCTCCTCGGGCAGCAAACTTTCGGCCTTCCCGGTACCGCGCAGCGAGTGAAGCCGCTCCTCCAATAGCCGGGCTTTACCACGGATTCCCCACTGGTTGTAGCCCTCCACGGCTGCCTGCCAATAAAAGAATGCGATCTTCGCTCTTCCCCGACTTGCGTAATAATTGGCCGCCAATTCATAGGCTACGCTCTCGATTTGGATATTTCCCTGCTCCTTGGCTTCCCGAATCGCTTTGTCATACATCGCCTCGGCTGCCGCGTAACGTTTTGCGACTTTGGCCCATTCCGCTTCCATTAGACATAGCTTCGACAAGAAATTGTCCGGACTCCATCCTACCCAGGTTTTAAATCGGCGGACAATTCGTTTCACACGTTTCACCCTGTTGTTCCCGCTTCGCAGCATATCTGGATCGGACAGCAGCGCAAGCGCTTCATAGAACAAACATTCCGGCAGATGAGGCAGATGGGTGGCGTACGCGGCAAATTTCTCCGCTTGCTGCGCCCACTGCGCGGCTTCGTCGAATTTGCCGTTGAAGTAGCATAATTGGGTCTTGTACGTATTGTATTGAAACAAAGTCGTCGAGAAGGTCTCCTCGGAATAAATGTGCTTCAAGAACCGTTCTTCTTCAAAATCCTTATCGTTAAACGAACAAGGCTCCGCCGTTTCCCCTTGCAGCGCCAATATAAATTGCCGGTACAAGTGAAAATTTTGCAGCACAAACTCATCCTTCGTTTCCGCCAGCACAGCCAAATATTCGGTAATCTTCTTGGACAACGCGTCTAGCGGAGCTCTCGTATACAAGGAATTGATATGCGCCCCCATCGAATAGCTCGAATACACGTAATCGCCCGACTCCATGCCGAATCGGAGCGCTTTTTCCAAGTGTACGTCTCCTTCGTCCGCGCTTCCTACGAACTGGCAGAGCACCCCTCCGAAAATCATATGCGTGATCCCTTTGATCGAAGTCACATTGTACCGCTCGGACAACTCCAGACCGACCTTGGCCATCTCGTAGCCTTTCTCATACCTCCCTAGCGCAATTCCCAAAAACATACCGTACATCGAGTAAATGGCGCCGGAAACAGCGGTATTCCCGTACTTCAACAACAATCGTATCGCTTGGCACAGGAGCAGAAAAAACACGTTTTTATTGGTAAAAAAAGTGGAAGCCATGATCGCAAAAATCATATGGATAGCAGCCACTCGGTCTTTATCCGTCATTTCCGGAAGGAAAGCAAGCCGTTTATCGTGGCGCCTGAGCCATAGCTCCACCCGCAAAAGCTCCGCCAAAACGACGGCCTTCGAAGGGACAGGCGCGATGTCGATCCGGAACTCTTTCAAGCCCTGCAAGCCGAGAACTGTAGCTTCTTGATATTTGCCCAAGTTAATGCACTGCGTGATCCGAATCATCCATACTCTGGCCCGTTCGATGGGATTGCGCGTTTGAAGCAGCAACTGGCCGACCAACCGTTCCGTATCCTCATGATTCCCGTACAAATACTCGCATTCGGCCCGCTCCGCACACAGTTCGAAGCACAGTGTATAATGCCGGTCCCAATCCCCGGCACCGAGCAAGGCCGCCCCTTTTCTAAAGAAAACCAACGCGATATCGAAGGCTGTCGACGCCTTGGCCCGTTTCCCGGCAACGAGATTCATCTCCATCAACTGAACCGTTTCTTGCCGGTCTTCGATGACGCCCGAACCGATATTGAGGTGGTGGACAGCCGTGAAAAAGTCTTCGGACTGCTCTCCGTTCAGGTCTCTCAGCCATCTGCCGATCGAAAGATGCGTACGCTGCCGCGTTTCGTCATCCATCCGGTTGTATAACATTTTCTGGAAGTTATCGTGAAGGAAGCGATAGCGGTCCGGACTTGACGACGCAATTAAGCCTTCATCGAGAGCCGAAGATAACACCGAACCAACGGTCTCCGCCGGTCGCCCCGAAACCTTCGCAATAAAAGAAGCGTGAAACTCGCTGCCCGTGCATGCCGCAATCCGCAGCAGCTCCTGAGCCTCGCCGGAGATTCGAAGCAGCTTATGCTCCATCAGCTCATGAACCGTAAAGAACGGCTGGCGTTCGATAATTTGCCCCAAGCTCCAGTGCCAGCGCCTATCCTCGTGACTGTAGCTCAAGAGCTTGTCATCTTGAAAGCGTTGAAACATTTGTTTGAGGTGAAACGGATTGCCTCCGGACTCGTGGTACAGCACTTCGGTGAGAGGCATGGCTTCATCGGCATCGCAGTTTAGCGCATCCATTACAATAGGATTCATTTGTTCCAAGGTCAACGCGCGCAGAGGAATATGGCGGACCGCGACCTCTTCGGTAACGCTTCCGTCCTCCTCATACCCTGGAAGCTTCTTCGGCCCCGGCTCTGCGTCACGATAAGCGCCGACAAACATCAAATACTGGCTTTCCGGGTCGCACAGAAGCGAATGAATCAACTGCAGCGACGAGGTATCGGCCCACTGCAAGTCGTCAATAAACAGAACGAGCGGGTGCTCTTGCGAGGCCAACGCTTGAACGAATTTGCGAAATGCATAAATAAACCGCTTTTTGGCTTCATCCGGGGGCAGCTCTTCGGCAGCTGCGAAATCGCCAAGCAGCAGCTTGACTTCGGGAATGATCGCGGCAATGATCGCTTCGTTCGAGCTTAAGGCGTCACGAAGCTTGCTTCGCCATGCTTCGATCCGATCCGAGCTTTCTCCCAGCAGATGGCGCAACAGCCCGCGAAAGGCTTGAATAATCGGGTAATACGGGCTTTCCTTGGAAATTTGCTCGAACTTCCCCGTGATATAGAACGTCCCCCGCAAATGCGTTTTCTGCCGGAGGAACACTTCTTCCAACAGACTCGTTTTTCCAATTCCCGCCGGGCCCGAGACATACACAATTTCCGTCGATCCGAAGCAGGTCGATTGGAAAGCTTGGGACAGCAGCGAAATCTCGTCTTCCCTGCCGTACAGCACGTCTTTCATCCTAAACGGCTCGTACATCTCTCCGATTTTGTTCAGATCGGCGATTAAAGCATCGCAATGAGGATAACGGTTTTCTGCGTTTTTTTCCAACAGCTTCATCACGATAGCAATAACCGTCGAATCCACAGCCTGACTCGGATGGATGAGCGGCAGCGGCGCTTGCGCCAAATGGGCGTGAATCCACTCCAGCGGCTCTGCAGCCTTATACGGCAATTGCCCCGTCAGCATCTCGTAAAATAGGACCCCTAACGCATACAGATCGCTTCGTTCGTCAACCTGCCGCTGCATTCTGCCGGTATGCTCGGGGGAAATGTACGGAAGCCGGTCGATGAAAACGTGCAAGTCATCTGGACGAACCGGATTGTCCATGACCATGTGTCGAGCGTGGCCTAAGCCGGTCAGAGACGCGTCCAGCGTATCCGGATGAATCAGAATATGGTCCGGCCGCAGATCCAGATGAAGAATCTGTCGGCGATGAAGCTCCTTGACGATGGCGGCGATTGCGCCGGCCAGTTGAACAAAGGTGCCTTGATCGAGGCCGCTGCTCCTGCTCAAGTACTCCCTTAAGGAGGTTCTCCCGTCGTCCGCGAGCACAAGAGCGAGCGAGTTCTCAAATGTTCGCAAAGCAATCGGCTTCACGATACCGTCCAATTGTAAACTTTCGGTGATCTCGAATTCACGGCGAAGAAAGTCTTGCTCGGCTGCACCGCCGTCTTCGCTTTTGTCCGTTCGGATAAGTACAGGGTTCAATGGATCGAAATCTACTAGAATCCCCCGGTACAGCCTCATGCGGCTGTCTTCACTCACTATGTCCATCACTTGGAATTCCAGATTAGGATTCATGTCCGACACCCCTAGCGTACTCCTTGATAAACCTTATTTTAGAAACCTCCGCAGAAGCAAGTCAACCCCTCGTCTGCCGAAAGGCAGGGGGAAGGGCACGTTTTCCATACGCATAAAAAGACGGGCCCATCGGCCCGTCTCTTCATCTGCTTATCCATCGATGAATCCCGCTTTTAGCAGCATCCGGTAAATGAGCACCGCCGTCTCGGCACGAGTTAATGTCTTCTGCGGCCGCAGCTCATCTCCATACCCGTTCACCAATCCCGCATGAATGGCGATCCGGATCGCGTCGCTTGCCCAGCCGCCAATCTGATCGCGGTCGGCGTAGACGGTGAGATCCGCTTGCCCTGCGCCATGGCTTGCCGCCGAATCGGCATCGGCCATCCGTAGCGCCCGAACGAGCGTCACGATCGCCTCTTGCCGCGATACCTTCCGGTCGGGCCCGAATGTGCCGTCTCCGAAACCATCCATGATGCCGTATGCTTTCACAGCCGCTACGGCCCCGCTGTACCAGCTCGTTTCGCTTACGTCTTGGAAACCCGCTTGATCTACGGCTTTCGGAAGCCCCATCGCTCTTGCAAGCAATGCGGCGAGCTCGGCCCGGGTAATCTCCGCTTCAGGAACGAATCGGCTTTCATCTACGCCATCGACGATCATCCGGCTGTTCATGCCGCCTATTTCAGCAGCCGCCCAGTGCCCTTGAATATCCGTTAATTTGGACATTTTGGATACCGGTACGTAAGCGCTATTCGTAAGACTGTGGATGACAGCGGCCTGCTGCCCGTTTACTTTGGTAAATTTCGTCGGCACCGGACGCGCACCGAGCTTCCCGTCCCACACGACGACCGTTGAAGCCTTGCCGGTGAAATCCTTAGGCAGGTAAAGGACTCTTTCCACATAACGGCTGAAGCCGGAAATCTCTCGTTTCTCGCCATGACGAACCACTTGAACGGTAAAATGAACCGGGTCGGCGGCCAACTGGAAACCGCCCTTATTCGCCGCATCCCGCAGTCCCGATATCGCTTTGCCCTTGTCAAGCTCGATCGTCAACTGTGCTTCCGCGTCGTTCGTCCAATCGGACTCCTGTCGCGTCAATTCAGCCAGAGGCAGGCGATATTGGCCCTGCCGGGTTTTCAAAGTAAGAGCGTCCGCCTTCTCGGCGAGGAGGGTAACAGCTTTACCGGGAAGCCGCAGCGCCACTTTGCCCGCCTCATCCTCAATCGAAATCGCCAGATTCGCTTTAGCCGCAGCGGATAGCGAATCAAGCACCTTTTTTAGCGTATTTGCAGCCAATACAACCTCGACAGACTTCGCTCCGTTGGCATCGACTTGAAGTGTGGCAATCCCGGACACCTTTTGATCATGGATCCAAATCGCAATCGAATGGTTGGGTGTCGGCTGACTCGGTGGGTTTGCCGCACTCGAAGGGCCCGAAGAGCCTGAGCCGGAATCGGAATCGGAGTCGGAGTCAGAGCTTGCTGCCGAACGAACCACGCTAAGCGTATACGTTTTAACGGAGCCGCTCTGCGCTTTGACCTTGACCTCGAACGTGTTTTTACCCGTCACAAGGGAATATTCATGCGGCATCGCATTGCCGGTTACCTGCAATCCGTTCACATAAACGGCAGAATACACATCCGAGGGGGTCAGCGTCATTTTCAAACCATACACCGCATGACTTACATCTACCGTATAGCTCGTAACTCCCGGATTAAAATCGAACTTCACCGCCCCGCCCAAGCCTGCAAGCTGCCAGCCGGCCAAATCCGCATTGCCGCTCATAGGAACGATGTTCTTCACCTCGATCAGACTGACGCTCGCATTGCCGGCCGTATCTGCCACATAGACCGAATACATCCCGTTTTCTTGTACCGTAAAACGGTGATCCGTCATTTCCGTGCCTTGCTTGTCAAAATACGAGACGGAACGCCTTCCTGCCGCCCACTTGATCGAAGATACGCGATTAAACTGGCCATATACCGACGCTGTTACGGTAACGGTCACACTCCCGAAGGTTGGAGCGACAGGGGCCGCCTGCAGCTTGATATTCGGCGGCTGGTCGTACGTAAACGTAATGCTCGCGGTTTGGTCTAGTGCTAGACCGCTTGCTTCATCCTTGGCGAAATAAGTCACGTTCTCTGCCGCTGTATTGCTCACCGCAAAGGTGGCCAGACCCTCCTGATCGGTTACCCCGTAAACATGATCGATAACGGATCGTCCGCCTTTGGCTTGAAGCATCACTCTCTTTCCGGCGAGCGGATGATCGTAATCGTCCTTGAGCTTCACGAAGATGGAGGCCTTGCTGCTGCCGTCCGCTCGTACGACGAGATCGCTCGCGGCCACCGTCGAGCGGGATACGCTCACCTGACCATGCAGAAATTGAACACTCGCTGTCTGTGCTATCGCGCTGCCACCGACCGTCGCGCTGATCATCGCGGTACCTACCGTCGTCGGCGCTGTCAGCGTCGCCGTATAGGTGCCATTTTGATTATCCGTCACAGCGCCAACCGTCCCTAACGTCGACGTGATCGCAACCGCCGCGCCTCCGCTCGTCAATGCATGGCCCTGCGCGTCCTTCAGCTTCACGCTGACCGTCGTCTGACTGGCTCCGTCCGCCGCTAGGGTGACGTTGCCCGCTTCGACCGTGCTCGTCGCTGCCGACGGCGCTCCCGGCACGAACTGGACGCTGGCCGTCGAGGCGATTGCACTGCCGCCGACGGTCGCACTAATCGTCGCGGTGCCTACCGTCGTCGGGGCCGTCAACGTCGCTATGTAGGTGCCATTTTGGTTGTCCGTCACAGCGCTAACCGTCCCTAACGTCGACGTGATGGCGACCGCCGCGCCTCCGCTCGTCAATGCATGGCCCTGCGCGTCCTTCAGCTTCACGCTGACCGCCGTCTGACTGGCTCCGTCCGCCGCAAGGGTGACGTTGCCCGCTTCGACCGTGCTCGTCGCTGCCGACGGCG
>NZ_JTHN01000067.1 GCF_001399685.1 Paenibacillus sp. A3 | reverse complement strand
GCCGTTCCTCCTCCCGAAACGGCTCAACGAATGAACAACGCGGATGAGTAAGCTTTCATCCTTTTCGAGCGGACGATCAATATTTTTAGAATTTTTTTAGACTGGATTTTTATCGAGTCTTCTTTGTCGTTACTTCCATCACTTTGTTTAGAGGAGTGCTAGACTTAGGATAAAAAACCACTACAAAGGGGTAGTCGCATTGTGGTTGAAATAAAATACCAAAACTTTAAATTCTATTATTTAATTTTTTGAGGAGTAAATCCTTCCGGCCATACTGTAGTCTCGTCGTACAAAGCTTCGGATAATATTGCTTCATTAATTCTTGAACATTGCATTACTGTATAGTATAATTTCGCTCCAGTAAAATCTGCTTGCCAAACATCTACACCTGTTAAGTCGGCACCTGAAAGATCTGCGTTTGTTAGATTTGCAGCGTTTAATTTACAATTAATTAACTTGAGTGTTGCAAAAACTGCGCTGTCGATTTAACGCTACGAAAGTAGATATGTTAGAACCTTCGTCGAACTGGCAAAAGAAAAAAGGACATCGTCTCTTTGTGGAGAAATGGTCGGTTACCACGCCAACAATTTTCCATATAAAGGAGATGTCCCATTCTTATGGTATCCCTCTACATGCCGATCGTCAAGTTCATTTTGGCACTGAAATTGGAATTTTCCAAACCACAGCTCCGACATCTGTTTACTCTGGTCCATGGTATCATTCTCTGCGCCGGACGCAAGAATATCACACAGATACAGCAAGCTGCCAAAGACCACCGTCATCTAAGCAGTGTCACGAATTTCTTGAATCATGCTCCATGGTGCATGAATCGGATGCAGCGCAGACGGATGCAAGCCATCATGGCCCGGATTCTTTTTCCCTTTGTTACTTTGCGTAATTGACGATAATAACTCTCGATCATGTTCGTTGTGTATATGAGTTTTCGAAGCTCCGGCAGATATTTGAAAAAGGTCGCCAGTTCATCCCAGTTTTGCCGCCATGATTTGATGATGAGCGGGTACTTGCTTCCCCAATGTTCTTCAAACCGATCCAATCCAGCAGGGCTGCCTCTTCCGTGACGGCCTTGTATATTGGCTAAATCCGCTGTTACTTTCTTAAGATCCTTGTAAGAGACGTATCGCGTTGAATTACGGATTTGGTGGATGATGCATTTTTGGATATCTGTTTTCGGATAGCAAGCTGCAATAGCTTGTGAAAAGCCGCTTAGATTATCGACACAGGTAATAAGGATGTCTTGAACTCCGCGATTCTTTAGCTCGTTTAACACATTCAGCCAAAACTTTGCAGATTCGTTTTCCCCAATCCAAATGCCGAGTACATCTTTGTTGCCGTCTAAATCAATGCCGATCACCATATAGGCAGCCTTGTTTACAATATGGCCTTCTTGCTTAACCTTGAAATGAATGGCATCCAAAAAGACAACCTTATAGACCTGCTGTAAAGGGCGGTTCTGCCATTCCTTAATAAGCGGTACGATCTTATTCGTTACATTGGAGATGAGAGTCGGTGAGACCTCAACACCATACAACCCTTGAAGATGATCCTGAATGTCTCGTGTGCTGACACCCTTTGCATACAATGCGATGATCTGTTCCTCAATGCCTTACATTCGTCTGATTTTTCTTCACGACCACAGGTTCAAATTCACCCAGTCGATCCCGTGGTACTTCAATTTCTACATCACCATATTCAGAGGTGACGGTTTTCTTACCATAGCCGTTACGACTGTTTCTCGTTTGCTTGCTTTTTACATCGTGCTTCCCATAACCAAGATGCGTATCCAGTTCGGCTTCTAGTGCTTCTTGGAGCACATCTGCAAATAATTCCTTTAATGTCCTTGAATATCTTCTGCCGATTGAAAAATATGCTCTTTTACGAATTGACGTAATTCTTGTTTTGACAATAATCCGCTTCGGGTCGCCATGTGCTTATTCCTCCAACTTTGATCTAGTAGTCAGTATTGACAAATTTATCTCAGTTGAGAGGTTACACAATTTATTTTACAGACCCCAGTATCTAAAATTACTGTCTCTCTTAGAATAAATAAGAGTAATTATTCTAGGTTAAGTTCATTTTTGTTGGTAATAAGGTCTAATTGCGTTGTATACTCTAAGTTCTTGCTCACGATGTTTCCAGAGCTATCCAAATTGAATTTCCCTTGATATACACCTAGAACTGTATAAGCCTGATCTTTTGTTACTGGACCAACGTATTTTTTCAAAAACAAAATAGCTTTCTCTTGTCTTTTTAACGTTTTTTGTCCTTCAAATGTGTGTTCGATGTTGTTGTATACGCCACCAGTCTCAAGTATCTTGATGTATTCATTGTTCTGGAGATGACCCTTATATGTTTTTTTGATGACTACATCTGACAATGTGAAAACCACATTATTATACTTTATTGAATTTGCTTTCACCACATCAGCTTCAACAATAATATCAGCTTTTTGCTTAAGTTCATCCACAGTTTTAAAAGACTCGGAGAGTTCACCGTGAATATTTAGTGAAAAGATTGGGACGTTCATTAAATGAATTAGAAGAGCAGACATAATAAATAATATGATAATTCCATAGGTAATTTTTTTTTTATTTAGATCTGAGAACATTTTACTCATCCCTTTCTCAATTGTATAAACTTCTTACTCCTGCGATGTCATCTGCCTGAGGAGTGGTCACAGTACGAGATGGGTTTCCAGTTGTGTACATAATCGTAGCTAGATCATTAGTATGATCAAGACCAAGAGATGTCCTAATTCATGTGATAGTGTAGACTTATTCCACTCTCTGCTTCTGGAATCCAATGTAACCAGATTATCAAATGCCAAACCAGTATGTCCAATTTTCCTAGGTTTAAGAGGTTACACGATTTATTTACAGACCCAAACATGATGAATAATGACTTTCTAATTTCATTTAATTCTTTTAGAGATGACCGTTATGTTTTCATCTTTTCGCCAAACTTTAACACTTTATTCTTTATTTTCCCCACTATTACTTTTTTCATGGAACCGGTAAAACAACACGCCCAATGCGGTCCTGCACGTCGCATTGAGCGGCCTCCTGGATTTCGTCAATCAAACGAATTAGTGTTGTATAGTTTTTCGTACGGGACTGCAAAAAGTATATCAGTTCTTGTTACCGACTCATGCCGTGGTCATAACCTCGGCTACAATAGCGTCGCGGCAAGGCTGCCGGGTATTTCCAGTGGAACCTTGTAAATAAAATGAAAAAACTTCACTTGGGATAACCGGATTGAAAAAACAAGCGGAACAGTCGCAAATGGACATTTCCTGCTCTGCCGGGATGCCGCTTGTTTTTGCCGATAGCGCCTTGATCTATCATGAGGTCTAATTGTTCGGGATCAGCAAGCTGTAGAGCATTGCGCATTCTTCCTGCTTCGTCAGCGGTTGTTTCGAACGGAAGTCAATTTTGTTATCGGCCATAGTCACTTCGGGCCCGTGCAGCTTCAAAGCAACCACCTTTTGAACGCCAGCAAGCGCCCAATCATCCGTTCCCGGTGCTAACTGTAATGTAGCATCCGGCACCTGAATGGTGGATAAACGATGAACCAAACGGGACAAAATCACGGCTGCCTCCTCCCGGAGAATAGGGCGATCCGGTTCGTATAAGCCGCTGTAAGCGCCATTAATAAGCCCCAAATCGGCTGCTGACTGAATGCTATCTTTGTATTCGGAGCCGCCGATATCCGTGAAAGTTGTCTCTTTACCTAAGGAAGTCAGCCCGAATTGCTGCACGAGGTCATGAATGAATTTCCCTCTGGAAACTGTTGCCAACGGTTGAAACGGTTGAGAAGCGTTATCTGTTAATTTCCCAAGCGATTGTAAGCCATGAATGTACTGTGCATAAGGATGGTCTTTAGATACATCAGGAAATCCTGCCGCTTCGGAGGCTTTTGCTGAATATCTGAAAGGACTGTTGTATTTCATATACGTTACTTTGCCCTGCGAATCTGTCTGGAAGGCAAGCGGGCGGCCCTTCTCATCCACGAACAGTTTATCGTCTACTTGCCGGACCTGTTCATGTTTCGCCCAAGGCATGTATACATCCAATCGGCCGTCGTCAATAACGCTCACCTTCGTGATTGATCCCGATAGTAAATCCGTGTACGCTCCGGAAAATTTATGCAAGTCGGCTGCAGCCTGCGGCTTGAAATCGGCCTTTCCATACTGAGTCTTTGGGCCGGGATAATAATGATCCATAAAAGCGGCGAAAAAATCATTGCGAAAACCACCGTGCGGCGTATACGAAATAAATACGCCTGTTTTGCTGTCGGGCAACAGCCAAAGACCGGAACTGAAGTCAGGCATAAATCCCCCTTTGGAAATGACATATTGCCCATTCGTTGCTTCGGGCGTTTCAGGAGCTTCAAATCCATAAGCGACATCGGGCACTTGTGGGTGAATCGACACCTTGTACGTTTCCATAGCTTTAATGGAAGTCGGGGATAATATCGAGGCGCCGTTCGTTGACTTTCCGTCATTCAGAAATGCTTGCATAAATCGAATCATGTCATCGGCGGTCGTGATCATGCTGCCTTGCGGATTGACTTCCGGCGATAATCGGTAAACAGGACGGGCTTTTCCTGCCCGATCATAAGCGGTAGGAAAGCGTTCGGCCAAATTCGATGGCTGCGCAAAGCTGCTGGACGTCATGCCTAACGGTTGGAACACATGCTTCTCCATATAGGCGCCGAAGTCCTCTCCACTCACTTTTTGCACGATGTAGCCTTGCAGTTGGAATGCGAAATTATCGTACATATAGGAGGTTCCGGGTTTGCGTTTGACAGACGGAAATTGCTCGAAAAGATCGTCTTGCAGCGAAACGGGCTTTTGGTCAGCATCGTACAACAAATTGTTTTTTGAGAGATCCCGCATTTCAAAACCCGTCGTATGCGTTAATAGCATTTCGATCGTGACGGGAATGTCGAATGGATTGTTCACTTTGTACCCGTCCAGATACTTTTCGATATTGTCTTGAAGGCTTATTTTTCCTTGATCGACCAGTTGCAGAACAGCCAGCGTGGTAAATACCTTGGACGTCGAGGCAACGCGAAATACAGTTTGATCGGGTTGAACGGGCTTATTGGTCGTTTTATCCGTAACGCCGTATCCTTTCTTGGCAAGCACTTGACCGTTTCGTACGACAGCTACTGTTACTGCGGTTGCCTTTATTTTATTTTTGGAAAAGTAATCATCGAGGAACGCCTCCACTTCCTCGGCGGATTGCGGCCCCATAACCGAACTGGCTGCGGAAGCGGGCGGTACTTCAAAAGCCCGGACCGGCCCCTCGAAAGTCGTGCCTAACAAGAGCAGAGTGCACATCAAAATAGAATATTTGCGAATCTTTTTCTTCTTCAAATGTCTTCCTCCCTATATAAAAATTTAATAACGAAAATGAATCGAAAAATGTTCCTTAATAATTACCTGCCCCATTTTCAAAGGCCCATGGTATCTTTTTTTGTTTTTCCATAAGGTTACCCCTTCATATTTGGAAAAAGAAATTAATTTTGCCGGTACCGATTTCGTAGAATTTTGGGGCTTAAGAGAGACTCTTTGATTCGGGATTTCAGTTTATCTCTGATCTCTTTGCAATTCCTTTAACGGAACCGTATTCTCCGATGTTTTTTTGTAAAATATTTCATGTAATTGATCAGAAAAACCCAACTTCCCCAAGCTAACAACATGAGTGGAATTCCCAATAGCAAGGAGACGGGGAAACTAAGCAGTGTAGGAACTTCCATGCCAAACCAAGACATACTCCCCCAATTTGCGCCAAAAGTACGTGCTAAACATCCGAAAACTGCCAGCAGAGAACCAACTATAAATCCAATGCTTAGCGTAGTGAAAATAGAATGACAAACATGCTTACGAAGCTTGCAGAAAAATAGAATCCTATCTTCCTCAATATAGCCAACGGGTTTGATGAGTTCCGTTTCAGGTAGTCCCCCCAAATAAAAGATCTAGCTAAGTCGGAGGGCTTTCCCAAATTTTTAAAAATAGCCTGTTCTTCGTACCCTTTACGTAACCTTCCTTGATATGGCTTCGGATTTCGTTAACAGAGTCCTCTCGTTCATCTCTTGGTAGTTTATGCAGATAATCATTAGCTCTCTTAAATATTTTTCTGCTGTAGAACTAAGTTTTTTTATCCATTTTTTACCATAAACTTTACTCCATCCGGGGTAATCCTATAATACTTTCTAGGCGGACCTGAATTAGACTGCTGCCAATAAGACTCAATATAATTTTCTTTTTGCGACCTTCTTAAGAGTGGATATATCGTTCCGTCTGTAATAGTGAGAGATCCCCATTATTGAAAAATATGCAAGATGTCGTATCCATATCTTGTTTTTTGTTCAATTAAGTGAAGAATACATAGCTCGAGAATTCCTCTCCTTATCTGAGAAGTCCACTCCATCACCCCGTGTTCACCTCCTTTCGGCATTGTAAACCTGCTGCTTTTTGGCAGTCGTTTGCATCCGGGAAATCGTTGGTGCAAACTGACACAACCTATGCCTGGGGTAATCTGAAATGCAGCGTTTAATTGGTTTAAATGATAAAATAAACCTTTTTTTACATCATATCACATACTACTGTGTTGCACAAGGTACCTTCTTCTACATAATACTTATTCAAACTTCTGCCCGATGTTTTATCTTATGCCGTTCTGATAAGCCTAAAAATATGCCCCACGTTTGGTTGCCGACAAACGTGGGGTGGAGGGTTTGAATGTCTGTTAACCGAATAGCAAAGCTTTTATGTTATTTGAAGCGCCGAAACCGTTGCCATTGACAATTCATAATAAATCCTTCCTTCTAAGATGATTATGGCCTAATGGTCCTTTCACAGCTCCATGTTTGCCGAGACACCCGTGCAGCTTGTTTTGTGTTCCGAAGGATCACGCCCTACTTTTCCCCTTACGGAAAAGGAAGCAAGAACAGCGTAAAGCAGACTGTTAACATAGTACAAAGAATATTTGAAGGATCGCTGGGCCCATCCGTTGAGGTCGCCGGCCGTATAACCCATGGCGTCCGGGTGCATCTTGATCGCTTTTTCACGGAGTGGACGATAACGCCGTAGTCGATGCTCAGCTTTTTATCCCTTTCCGGGAGACGAACTGGCGGATACAATCGATTTATGCAAATTGCGCGAACGATAATTTTTTCCCCTTGCCCGCAGACAGTCATGATCATGGTCATAATGGCGCCTCTTTTGCCCGCACTGAAAACACCGTGTAATGTGCAAGCGCCGACAAACGCTGCGTCTCCCCGATGACGCCCGCGACTGGGCAATCATCCAGCGGTGTAATATTTTATGCTCGGGAATATGAAACTGGTGCAGTTGTTTTTGAGCATGCTCAAGCAAGGCGGAGAAAAGCGGTCTACGCTTATGATCGATTATGAAGACTCCTTTCTTTCTATCGTATGTAAAACTTACGGTGTCCAGTATAAGCCGTCCCCCCTGATCGTTCAATTTAATTATTAATATAATTATAATAGGTTTAGACTATCGTTATCGCCCGCCGTCACGAAAAGTTCCGCTGCCCTTGGCAATAACCGGTGAATCCAAAACCGGGTTCAAGGTTACAGTATGGACTTTAGAGCTCCTATTCTCTCTCACCAGCATGGACAACGGTAACCGATATCGCGCCTCAGCTCCTTTCGTGCATTTTCCGGCATTCCGTCGCTGCAAAGCTACCTCGGGAGAAAGCAAATGCTTTTCGTCAAAGCCTCATGACGTTCAACTTGTCTCCCGCTTAGAAAAGCGAGGATGTATAGTATATTCCCACTCGTGATACGCTCTGCTCGGTTTAATATGGATTTTTCCGCCTTTTCTTCTGCTTCCATTGCATTTCCTCCGTTTTCAAGGATATTTTCTAACCGCTCCATGTGTCTCCAATGATTAATAAGCATTAAAGATTGTATTAACTTCGCATTTTTCTCAAATGCTTCTTTGAGTTCTACATCAACTTTTTCAGGATGCGATAGTTGGAGAAACACTTTCAGCTTAACCATCTTATGCACCACATCAATCGGGTCCTCATTCGTTTGAGGGGAATAAATCATTAGCTCCCCTCTATATGACACAACTCCCAGGCCGATCTCAGTTACTAAATCGATATTAAGATTATCTTTTATCTTATAGAACTTAACATTGTCCCCGCCTGTATATTGAGTAGGAGCCACCCACAATATATTCTTTTCTTTCCTCTGTTTTTTAGGTGAATCTTGGCTTGCTCTAAGAAACCACTGCTATCCTGAAATAATTTATTGCTTGTGCTCCCAAGAAAGCCGCCCAATGAAAAAGTATCGTATTCGTTGTCCATGACAATTATCGAAGCAATTTCGAAGTCGACATCTTGAACCAAGCCAGATGCATCAACGATCGACTCAACATATTGTGCCAACAGCCCAGAATCCTTCTTCTTAAAGTAAAGCAATTCACCCATGCAACGTCCTCCATTTATGTAGTACCTGTTAGTTAAGAACGAATTATATAACCGCATAAATCGTTTGTACAGACATGTATCAGACACTTTTTTTCACACGCTATTAGCCAAACTGTCTGAACCAAACAACCTGATGACAATGTTCATCCAATGCCTTATTTACCCCAAACGAAAACACTAGAGAACCCTGTTTATGTCCCTTTGGATGAATAGGATGCGGAAATGTACGTAGGACTGTATCAGAATAGGCGCTTTCTTTTCTTGAAATCGAAATTTTCGTACGCCAACGGGAAATTGCTGATAGAGACGGGAGCGCCGGGCAAGCACACCTTCAAGATGATTACTCCGCTGCTGTTTGCAGACGAGTAGGCAACAAACTGGCGTTTAAAAAGAACCGTCGCGGATCGATTGAATATTTTTAACACGAGGGGATGCACTTAGGATCGGATTCGCAAAAAATCCATAGGAAAGAGCTGTTTCCGGATGTAGCGGAGGGAAGCAAATATAAAAGCTTTATTGGCGACTTGCACGCCTTGGATATCATGGGTTCGAGAAATCAGGCGACCTCTTCGAGCCGCAGGTATTCATAACGCCAGGCGAGTTTGCCGACGGTCTGTTTCATGCCCATAGATGGTACGGGATTGCCTTTTCCATCAATAGTACGAAAAAGCAAATGTTAACCGGTCTCCCTTCATTCGATCCGAATGCGGTCATCACAAGGCAGACAGCAGCGGTCATGATTCAAAATCTGAAAGCACTTAAGACAGCGTCCGAAGTTCGATTGAACAGTCAAACGGATGTGTGGGCGGTTAGGGCCGTTATCGCACTGGTTTCGGGCGTTATCGATCCGGATACAACCGTACAGGCGGATAAAATAAAGCGTTACGGCCAGGCTGATATGTTTGCAAGCGGGGTCCGTCATAATCCATCCATTGACTATTGCGTGCCCCGCCGGCAGCGGCTTCGCCCCTCTATTCGATTAAAGACAGGAATGACCTCAGCTTCGCGAATACAAATTCAGGCTGCTCAATGTGCGGGGCATGCCCTGCGTCCCCAACGACAAGCTCCTCGAAACTGCCGCCTGCTTCCTCATACTGTTTAAGAACGCAGCGCATCTGGGAAACCATGGGCTGCGGCGGATACACCTCTTCGCCGGGCCAGCCTTCAACGTAGCCAAGCTTGCCTAAATACCCAAAATCGAACCATGAACTGTCTGACACGATCGCGTCGTCTGCGCCCCGTATCCATAGAATCGGCCGTTTAGGTTCGATATGTATAATCGGCGAAAGATTGACATACTTGGGTGACATCGCATTGTTGATCCCCTCCGCTCCCGGAGCTATGCCGGGCCAATGCTCGCAAGTCTCAAAGGCTCCAGGGTAATGAGCGTCGCCAATGCGGGTGGACAGCATCGCGTCCAAGTAACGTTCCTCCCGCTCGCTGCGAACGCGAAACGGCGATTTAAAATAAAACTGATTCAGGATATTGCGCGGGCTGTTCGGCTCTCCCTCGGTGCGGTCTTTGCCGCTTAGACAGGCGACAAACTGCGGGTTTGCCGTTCCTCCTCCCGAA
>NZ_JTHN01000066.1 GCF_001399685.1 Paenibacillus sp. A3 | reverse complement strand
TCTGCTGCGTCAATTGATTGAACAACGGCGCGGTCAACCACATCGTCGTGATGCCGTACTCCCGGATCGCTTCCCGTAGACGATCCGCATTCAAAATAACGTCGCTGCCGACCAAATACAGCTGCCCGCCGTTCAGCAGCGCTCCCCATATTTCAAACGTCGACGCGTCGAACACGACCGCCCCCGTCTGCAAAATGCGCGTCGTTTCGTCCAACCGGACGTAATTCGTATTTTTTACTAACCGGACCACGTTGCGGTGCTCGACCATGACGCCTTTTGGCTTGCCCGTCGTTCCCGACGTATAGATCACATAGGCCAGATCCTCCGGATCGCTCACCGGCTCCAGATTCGAGGCGTCTTCGTTGTAAGCCCTTTCATCGCTCAAATCTACGACCGTACCCGCAAAGTCCGTGCGCACCAGCTCCTGGCGCTGCGTTAGCAGCAGCTTGGCTCCCGAATCGTCCAGCAGGTAGCGGATGCGCTCCTCCGGGTAGTCCGGATCAACCGGCACGTAGGCGCCTCCGGCCTTCAAAATCGCCAGCACCCCGACCACCATCTCGACGGAACGCTCGGCTAAAATTGCGACAGGCTCATCGCGCTCCACCCCTGCGGCCCGCAGCGTCCGCGCCAGACGGTTCGCCCGTTCGTTCAGCTCGCGGTAGGTCAGCTTCGCATCCTCGCACACGACCGCCGTCTGCTCCGGCGTCCGCTCCGCCTGCGCTTCGAACAGCGCGCCGATGCTCTGCTCCCGCGGGTAATCCGCCGCCGTGTCGTTGAAGACGTTCAGAATCTTGCCGCGCTCCTCGGCGTCAATCAGCGATAAATCAAGTATTTTTTGGGTCGGGCTCTCGATCATATGTTCAGCCACGCAAAGGAACTGCCGGATCAGTTGCGCGACTTCATTTTCATCAAACAGTTCAATACGGTAATCCAGATACAGGACAAGCTTTCCGTCATCCAGCATTTCGACCATGTGAATATCGAAGTCGTTCACGATATCCCCGCAAAAATCGTTGTCCGCCTGCATGACCGAATCGCCGAAAGGAGCAAAGCTCAGCGTACGGTATTGGATGGACGCCCCGAACAAGCGCTGGATATCCTGGCTGCGCCGGGCTTCCCGCAGGTCCTGAACAATTTTGTTGTAAGGATAGCGCTGATGGCGCAGGATCGAAGCCTGTTCTTTGGCTACGTTCTGCAGAAACGCCAGCAGCTCGGACTCAGGCTCCACCCGAACCCGGGTTGCGACCGTGCTGACGAACATGCCGAGCGTATCTTTTTCTTTCTTCGACGTCCGGTTCGCGTACAGCGTTCCGATCGGAATATCCTGCTCTTGCGTCATTTTGTACATGTAAATATACAAAGCGGTCAAGAAGAACGTGAACAGACCGATCCCGTTTTGCTCGCAAAAAGCTTTCACTCCTTGATAAAGCCCGTCGTTCAGCACGACGCTTTCCCGTCTGGCGGCTGTGCCGAGCGTCAACGGATTATAGGATTTCAGCCCGAGCGTCTCCGGGAATTCGCCGAATTTGTTCATCCAGTACGCTCGATCTTTCTGATAGCGGTCCGATTGCTCGTACTCCTGCTCCACCTGAATAAAATCGAGATAGGAAGGCTTGTTTTTCCCCACAGCGGCCGCAGTCTTCCCGCTGACGATCTGCGAGTAATGCTCGCTGATTTGATTGACCGCCTGATTCATGGACACGCCGTCGGTTACGATGTGATGCATTTTAAAATTGAACCAGGTTTCTTTCTCGCCGATCCGAACAATAACGAACCGGTACAAATCCGAATCCAGCAGCTCGAACGGCACCAGATTATGGCGGCGCACCCATTCCTCCGCCTGCACCAAGTCCAGGTCGAGGCATTCGATTTCCTGATCGGCATGCGGCCTCACATATTGCCGGGGAACCCCGTTATCCGACACGATGCGGATGCGAAACGAATCGTTGAGGGCAATCACTTGGTTGATGGCTTGCTTCAAGGCGTCGATCTGCACATGTCCTCTTATTTTAACCGTCCCGATGATGGTGGACGTATTGCGATGCGGATAAAGCAGTTCCGTATACCAAATCCGCTGCTGAGGCTGCGTTAACGAATAAAACTGGATTGTATTTCCGCTCATAAGTCTCTCCCTTTGTGAAAATATTTGGAAAAGATATCCTATTGAAACGCCGTCTGCCTGCCGATTCGCAGCCGGCGGACGTCAGGCCGGTTGTCCGGCCGGGTCCGCACGGAACTGCAGATGGTACAGTTCGGCATAATGCCCCCTTTCGGCAAGCAATTGCTCATGAGTCCCCTTCTCTTTCACCTCGCCATCGGCAATGACGCAAATGACGTCCGCCTGCTCCACCGTGGACAGCCGATGGGCGATGACGAGGGTCGTCCGCCCCTGCATAAGCGCCTGAACCGCTTGCTGCACCTCATGCTCCGATTCGGCGTCCAGCGCCGACGTCGCTTCGTCGAGCAGCAAAATCGGCGCGTTCTTCAGCAGCGCCCGGGCAATGGCAAGGCGCTGGCGCTGGCCGCCGGACAGATTGACGCCCCGCTCGCCGACGACGGTATCGTAGCCGCCCGGCAGCTCGGTAATGAACGCATGGGCATATGCCGCTTTCGCTGCGGCCTCCACTTCCTCCATCGAGGCTCCGGGAGAACCGAGACGAATATTCTCGGCGACGGTGCCGTGAAACAGCGTCGACTCCTGCGGGACGTAAGCCATGAAGTCCCGGATCTCTGCCAGCGTATAGTGTCCCGCCGACTTTCCCCGGATCGTCACCGTTCCCTCATCCGGAGGATAGAAGCCCAGCAGCAGCTTCATGACGGTGCTTTTGCCGCCTCCGCTCGGACCGACGAGCGCCGTCGTCCGCCCCTCCGCTACCGTCAGATTAAGCCGTCGCAGCACCGCGCGGGACGGATCGTAGCCGAACGAAACGCCGCTTAATTCCAGGGCCGTTTGCGGGGAAGCCGCAACCGGCGCTTGATCGGACGGCGCAACCGTTTCGGAAAAACGCTCCGGCTCCCCCGGTTCGTCCAAAATCTCGCGGATCCGGGTCAGGCTCGCAAACGAATTTTGCATCAGCGAGACGGCCGAGCCGAGCTGAAGAAACACCGCCGAAATGCCGGTTTGCAGCTGTACGATTTGCCCGAGCGTGCCAAGCTCCATCTGCTTCCAGGTGACCATCAGGAGGCCGATCACCAGCATGCCTCCCAAGGTCAGAAACTCGATGAAGAAATTGCACGCGTCCTGCAGACCGAGATGGCGGCCCTGCTTGATTCCTGTCTCGCTTACCTCGTCGCTGGCTTCGCTGCACATGCGGCCGACCTTTCCTTTCAAGGCGAACAGTTTGACCACCTGAAGGCCGGTCAGCAGATCGCTGAGCCGTTCCGTGAACCGTGCCGTCTGCTCCTGCAGCCGTCCGCTTATCGCTCGCATCCTTCCCGCGAACCTTGCATTCAGCCAGGCTGACAGCAGGGTCAGTCCGACCGTGACCATGGCAAAGCGCCAGTCCAGCGCAAGCAGGATCACAATCGAGCTGACGAACATCGTGATTTCCAAAATAATGGATCGCATATATTCCGTATACGCCCGTTCCAGCGTCTGTACATCGTTGGTCATCCGGGAAATCAGATCGCCGGAGTGACGGCTTTCCGCAGCCCGGTATGGCAGCAGGCCGATATGCGCGAACAATTGCAGGCGGATGTCTGCCAACGTCAATTTCACGCAACGGTGGTATGCATAGCTGCATAAGGGCGATAAAATGCTCAGCGCCAAAAACGTGCCGCACACCAGATAAATCGCCCGGTAAAGCTCCGCCGTATCCCGGTTGACCACAAAATCAAGCAGGTACCGGAGCACGAAAGAAAGCAAAATCGGGACGCTTGCGTTGGTGAGGCTGTTGCCGAACAAGCCGATGTAGTACAGCTTGCTTCGCGGCTTCATAAACGACATCATGTGCCGAAAATCATCGAACCCCTGCTTGAAGGTCACGCTCTCCCCCCCTTGCCGCCTGCGAACGGTCAAGTCCGGCGGTATCCTCGTCCTCCGCAGCTGCAAACTGCTGAACGTATAATTTGCTGTACACTCCGTTATGTCGCAGCAGCTCGTCGTGCGTCCCGCTCTCCGCGATCCGCCCCTGATCCAGCACGATAATGCGGTCGGCCTGCCGGACGGTGGACAACCGGTGGGCGATGACGAGCACGGTACGGCCTCCCATCATGCTCTTCAGGGCGCTTTGCACAAGCGCCTCGGAATGGCTGTCGAGCGCCGAGGTAGGCTCGTCCAGCAGCAGCAGGGAAGTGTCCTTCAGGAACGCCCTGGCGATGGCAATCCGCTGCTTTTGCCCCCCGGACAGACCGCCTCCCCGTTCGCCGAGCAGCGTCTCATAGCCTTGCGGAAGCTGCATGATAAATTCATGCGCATGTGCGGCTTTCGCCGCCTCGACGATGTCCTCGCGGGTAGCGCCTGCGCGCCCGTAACCGATATTTTCGGCAATGGTGGCCGGAAACAGATACGATTCCTGAGACACCAGCGATAGGCGGGTACGCAGCTCGGCCAGATCCCAATCGGACAGGGGCCGGCCGAGTACTTCGATCGTGCCGCCGCCATTCGGCTCGGGCTCGTAAAATCCGCACAGCAGCTTAAAAAGGGTGCTTTTGCCGCCTCCGCTGCCGCCGACAATCGCTACCGTCTCGCCTTCGTTCACCTGAAAGCTGATCCCGTCCAGCACCTTCGTTTCGCCGTCGTAGGAGAATGTCACCGCCTCGAACCGTACCGGGGCGGCAGCGGGCCGAATCGGCAGGTTCATTTGCCCTTTCCGTTCCGCCGGCCAATCCAGCGCCTCGAACAAATGCTGGGCGGCTCCCGCAGCTTCTTTGATCTGCGAGATCATCGTCGGGAGCATCGAAATCGGCTGCAGAATGAACGTAATGAGGTAGAGAAACAGGACGATCCCGCCTGCGCTCAGCTCCCCTTGCGCAATCAAATAACCGCCGTAGGCTATGACCAGAATCATGGGCGTAGAGAAGAGCGCGACGCCTATCGGCGTGATCGCCGCATATCGCTTTTCCATGCGCAAGCCTTGTCTGATCACCTCATCCATGATCAGCGTATATTTTTTCAAAAAGGCCGCCTGCATGTTGAATGCCTTGATAATGGCAATCCCGCCGATCGCATCTTGGGCCACGACATTCAGCTCGCTGATCTTCTCCTGAAGCTGAGCCGAATACGTTTGAATCGGCTTGTTCATCAAAGCGGCCAAGACGATGCCGAGCGGCATCAGCACCAGACTGGACAGCACCAGCTTCCAGCTTGTGAGCAAGAGCAAGGTCAGCGCGCCTATAAAAACAACCGGCAAATAAAAGAGGTTGGCGAAATGCTGGATGAAGAAGTTTTGAAGCACGGCGGTATTGTTCGTCAGCCGGGAGACCAGATCTCCCGTAAAGCGGCGCTCCACGTTCGACATCGTCAGATCGCCGAACCGGTCCACCAGCTCGTTTCGCAAATCCCTTAACGCGCTGACGCTAAATTTTGCCGAAGCGTATTTGATGACAAATTTGCACGGCATTCCGACCAGTACCATTCCAAGGACCATAAAAATCATGGCGATGGGCGAATCGATCGTTCCCTCGGCCAACCGTTCGATGGCTTTGCCTAACACGATGTCGATGGCGGCCACACAGAGGGAAGCGAACACCGTGAGCGCAACCCATGGAAAATAAGGTTTGACATAGCGGGCCAATCTGGAAAAAGCAGGGTTTCGTTTGGACAAAAGGGAGCCTCCTATCATCGGACGGCTTTCGATGGCTCAGCAGCCGCCAAACCGTCAATTACGTCTTGCCTGTCCATAGTCTTTGCAGATAGCCGAGGAGCCTTGAATTCCAAAGCTTCAAAATGTGGTTATCATCTTTATCTCCTTTCGCATTCTAGTAGGTTTATCCGGCTTCTCTTCCACCCTTTCGATAAACGTCAAGTCTCAGCGTACCCTAGCGACTAAATTCATATTATTCCGATAAAATTTATGAAGTATAAAGGAGAAGTTGTCCACAATAACAAGAGGTGATCTTCTTCCGGCTTAACCTAAACCATTGACATGGACCATGTCCTGGCGGAAAACAGCCGGTTTCTTTGACGCCGACAATACGTGCAGAATGCTGTCAATAACCTCCGTCTCCTGCTGATGGAGAAAGAAGTGATCGCCTTCAAACAGCTGCAGCTTGAACTCGCTGCTTGTATGCTCCTGCCAGGCGCGAAGCGTGTCTACGCTCACATCATGGTCTTGTGCCCCTCCAAAAACGGTGATCGGGCAGTTCAACGGATTTTCCGGATGGTACGCGTACGTTTCGCAAACGGCGAAATCCGAGCGCAGTCGAGGCATAACAATTTGCATCAATTCGTCATTGTCCAAAATCTCTTCCGGTGTTCCCTTGATGAGCCGAAGCTCATTCTTGAATTGGTCGTCCGGAAGACGATGAAGTATTTTTTTTCCTGAGGCATAGTGCGGTGCGGCTTTTCCTGATGCGAAGAAATGTGCAGGCAATATCTGGTGTTCCCGGTACAGCTTTCGGGCCGTTTCAAAAGCAATCAGCGCCCCCATGCTATGACCGAAAAAAGCAAACGGAGAGTGCAGGAATGGCGTCATTTCCGAAACAAGCGAGTGCACGATGTCCGGAAGCGAGTTGAGCGGGCTCTCCAATGCTCTGCTTTCCCGACCGGGGAGCTGCACGGGGCATACTTTAATCTCTGACGGAAACTTTCGTTTCCAGTTACCGAATACCGACGCTCCGCCACCCGCATATGGAAAGCAGAATAAACGAAGCTTCATGCTCGAGCTGGCCTCGGCATTCAGAAACCAAGAAGGCGTTCGTGAAATCATGTCTACCCCCCTATAGTGTTGTCGAAGATTGAATCCCATTCTCTGCTAATTATATACAAATATTAGGACCCATTGGCATGAGACGATTATCCTAATTTTAGGAAAAGAAATTTACAGGAAACAAAATAACCATTTTCATTCATTTATGTAATAAAATCATATTTATTTTCCATTTTTACTTTTACTTTTTCCCGACAGATTGGCTTATTCATTTTACATTTCATTCATTTTAATTCTAAAGAAACGGTAAATTGACGCCGATTTTCTTAAAACAACTCTAAAAAAGTCCGGTTCCATTAGACATTCCATATCCTATTTATTCATAGCCATTTTGTCGTCATTTACGAAACTAATAAAATCGAAACGAAGATTCCGTTAACGCAAAACGGTTTCCGGCAAGGCTTCACAAAAAAACGCTCATGTCGAATCATGTCAAGCTTACATTCACAAAAACTAAGACTTAAGACCTATAATGATTGTTCGTAATTAAAAACGCTACGCGAATACGATTGAGCAATATCATCCAATTCTTCTTTGAGGGCTTTCTGATATAGTTACAGGGAGGAACTGCTAAGGAGGAAAAACATGCCCAATGAGATTAGAACCGTGTGCTATGACACGGATTTGCAGATAGAAGCCTATCGTTTTGAAGGGATTATGCAAAAATTCCCCAACCATTTTCATGACTATTACGTGATTGGATTTATCGAAGAAGGTCAGCGGTATTTGCAGTGTAATCATCAGGACTATACCATTCATCCCGGCGATATTCTTATTTTCAATCCCAGGGATATTCATTCCTGCGAGCAGATTGATGAGAAAGTATTGGATTACCGCTGTATCAATATACAGCCGGATCGGATGAGACAGGTTGTATTCGAGATCACCGGCCGCGATTATTTGCCTGTTTTCACGCATAACGTGATTTGCCGAAGCGAGCTTGCATCCTCCTTGCAGGAACTGCACCACATGATCTGTGAAGGGGAGACGGACTTTGTAAAAGAGGAATTGTTCTTTTTTCTGATCGGACAGCTTATGCAGGACTATTCGGATACTTCCGCCGAGGGAACGGCCCAGGAGCGTGATTCCGAGTTTCAAGCGGTTTGCGATTATATGGAAACAAATTATTTCCAAAAAATCACGTTGGATGAGTTGAGCGGTATGGTTGGCCTCAGCAAATATCATTTTCTGCGGTCCTTCACCCGGCAGAGAGGAATTTCCCCTTATAATTATCTAGAGACGATACGGATCGGCAGGGCCAAGAAGTTGTTGGAGCAAGGCATTGCTCCCGTTGACGCAGCGCATCAAACCGGATTCAGCGATCAAAGTCATTTTACGAATTTTTTCAAAAGATTCATCGGTTTAACTCCCCGGCAGTATATGCGCATCTTCCTCCATGCCAACCCGATGGAGCGCTCCGTTCCCAAGGAGGACGTATGACGGATTCCCGAAAAAAAGCTGCCGCTCACTTTGCGGCGTTTGTGACCATATTGATTTGGGGGACAACCTTTATCTCGACCAAGGTTTTGCTGGTGGAATTTACCCCCCTTGAAATTTTGGTTTTTCGTTTCATTCTCGGCTATTTCGTGCTGTGGGCGGTTTATCCGCGCTTCTTCAAAACGGGACGCATTCGAGAGGAGCTGCTCTTCGCAGGGGCCGGGCTTTGCGGCGTTACCATGTATTTTTTGCTCGAGAATATCGCCTTAGTCCATACCTTGGCCTCAAATGTAGGGATTATCGTTTCCCTTGCTCCGTTTATCACTGCCGTCCTAGCGCATTTTCTGCTGAGGGAGGAGCCGCTGCATCTGCAGTTTTTCATCGGGTTCATCGTCGCGATCCTCGGTATTGTCTTAATCACCTTGAATGGCAGCTATATTTTAAAACTGAATCCGCTAGGCGATGTTCTGGCTATTCTCGCCTGCTTGTTTCGGTGGGCCTATTCCATTTTGATGCGTCATATCAGCAAGCTTGGCTATCCTGCCGTGGGCAGCACCCGCCGTGTCTTTTTT
>NZ_JTHN01000065.1 GCF_001399685.1 Paenibacillus sp. A3 | reverse complement strand
CCCCGGTATGGCGGAGCCGTCCTTCGGAAGCGACGGTGACGTTCATGACGGACACGGAAACGTTGGGCGGCAGGGAAGCAAGCACGGCGCGAAGCCCCGTTTGTTCATAAACGTTGTCGGCTGCCCAGATCACGACGGGAACCGGATTCGCGGAAAGACGGGGGAGCCATTCCCGCCAAGCTTCCATGTTGCTTTTCAGATACGGCAAGTATTGCCGGGCCTCCTCATTGGCGATGGTTTCCCGCCAGCGAAGACGCACGTCCTCCCAATTCTGCGAGGCAGCACAAACCAGAGGACCCGACATCAAGTCGTCTTCCCAATGAAGCACCGACTTGTCGGGTCTGGTTCCCATGGCAACCTTTAAACAGCCTTCCGCTGCCGCACCGAAGACGATCTGGACCGTCATCGGGACGTTGTCTCAGCCGGAGAAGCGATCTCCCCGTCGGGATCAAACGCTCCGTCCACGGCGTCCCATTCGTTATAAAACTGCTCCAAATACCGCTCCATAAAGCGGTGGCGCTCCTCCGCCAAGGCGCGGGCGGCTTCCGTGTTCATCAAATCCTTGAGCTTCAGCAGCTTCTCGTAAAAGTGGTTGATCGCCGTTCCCGGATGGCTGCGGTATTCCTCCGGCGTCATGTTCTCCCGGACCGGCAGCTCCGGGTCGTGCATCGGCCGGCCCTTCCAGCCGCCGTAAGCGAACACCCGGGCGATTCCGATCGCGCCGATCGCATCAAGACGGTCCGCGTCCTGCACGATCCGGCCTTCGGCGGTGCGCATCGGCTGGCCGCGTCCTCCTCCAAAGGACATCGTCGAAATAATGTCCATGACATGAGCACGGTCCGTTTCGTCCGTTCCCGCTTCGGCGAGCCAGTTCTCCACCTTTTGCAGTCCGGCTTCCTTGCTCGGGTTCAGCTTTTCATCGGCTACGTCGTGCAGCAGGGCCGCCAGCTCGCAGATGAACGTATCCGCTCGCTCGACTGCCGCCAGCCGCTTGGCCGTGCGGGTCACTCGGACAATATGCCACCAATCGTGGCCGCTGCTGTCTCGTTCCAGTTCGGCTCTCGCATAAGCGGCGGCCTGCTCCAGCAGCTTTTCTCGTTTGATCGGGTCCATAAGCGTATTCATCCTCTCCAAGTTTTGTATCGTCTCGCTATTGTACTATGCCTCAGAGCGGCGCGCAAAGAAGGCCGCAATCGCACGGATTGCCGCCGGGTGAGAAATCAATGAATAATAGCGGAAATAATAGAGGCTACTTGCCATATCGTCTAAGATAATTCAGGGGAAGCGCGCGCTTAACGTTGCATGCCTCCCCTGTGTGGATCATCGAGCCGATGCCTACACCTCCGTTGTCTCTTCAACCTGTGGCTCATCCGGCGGGGGAAAAGCCGGCAAGGACGGAACCTGCTGGCGGGATTTGTCCGCCGTCTTCCAAGGATGGCGCTCGTCGATCCATTTGCGGATTAACGCATTTACCAACGACGCCGACTTGGTTGGAAGCTGGTGGCCGACCTTGGGCAAGAAATGCAGCGTGCTGTCGGGCAGTCTGTTATGGAGGATATGGGCATACCGGTGAAATTCTTTATCTTTCACCCCATATAGGAGCAGGACCGGCGTTTGAATCTGCCCCAGCTTCTCCGTGCAGTTGTACGTCAGGCTGCACTTGAAGTAGTCGTTCACGTTCCGCAGCTGTCCTTCCTTGGCCGTGCGGTAAAGACGCCGGAACGTCTTCCATTTGTTCGAGTTGCCCCAAGCGATAGCCGCCGCGACAATCCGTTTGGCACGAAGCCCCATCAGCCCGACCGCCGCCCAAACCTCGCTGCGCCGGTACCAGTCGCTTAACTCCGACATGCCGCTGATCAGAATCGCCCCGTAGAACCGGTCGGGATAGCGGAGCATCGCTTCCAGCGCAACCGCCCCGCCGGATGAATACCCGCACAAATAGGCTTTTTTCAGCTCCAAATGGTCGAGCAGCCCGCCAATGTCTTCCGCCAGCAGACTATATGTAAGCTGCTCCGAGGACTGCCCGCTCTGTCCGTGGCCGCGAATATCGAACGCAATAATCTGGTACCTGCCCGAAAGCTGCTCCATCTGTTCCGCAAAATTGCTGCTCGTCAGCATCGGAGGATGAATGAACACGATCGGAACGCCGGAGCCTTTTACTTTATAGTACAGCGTCGTTCCGTTAATCTTGGCAAATGGCACGACCGCTTCGCCGCCTTTCTTTTCCAAATTGGAAGGGAAATGCAATTCCTAGCATGCCCTTCCCCTTCGCAAAAGATGCGCACTCACGATTCCATGATTAACGTAAGTCCGCAGGACGGACATTCCCGCTCTTCCGCCCTCACACGTGTCAAACAGGCCGGGCACTGCTCAATAGCTCCCGCTTGTGCACTGCATGCGTCGTCTTGCGACAGCGGCGCGTCTGAATCGGCCAAACCCTCGAACCAGTTGCTCACAGGCTTGCCGTCGATTTCAAGCACCTGCAGCTCATCCGACGGAAACCAGCGGATGATTCCGTTCCTGTCGCACACCGCAGCCACCATGATTTCGCCCGATTCTTCGTGCGGAAACCAATCGCCGCCAAGCAGGCCCGCTCTCTGCGCTTTGTAAGCTCCGAATCCTGGGCCCAGAAAAAGATATTTCTGTCCGCTCGGTTTATGCCATACGATCGTTGCCAACGGTTCGTCCTCCCGCCTTATGTAACTTTTACCCATTAGACCTGGCGAACCGCGAAAAGGTTGCTCGCTTGCAAAAACACCGGCCGTTCCGCCATTAGGCGAAACCGACCGGCTTTTCATTTAAAAGAAGGGAATGCGATTCGAGCCCGTTATGGAAACGGCAATCGATTACCCGGATGCCATCAGGCGTGTTACAAGCCAAGCACCTTGTTGACCGACTCGATGACGCGGTCTTTTTGAAACGGCTTGACGACAAAATCCTTCGCTCCCGCCGTAATGGCTTCCAGCACCATGCCCTTTTGGCCCATGGCCGAGCACATGATGATCTTTGCGTTGGGGTCGTGCTTGCGGATTTCTTTGACCGCTCCAACCCCGTCCAGCTCGGGCATCGTAATATCCATCGTGACCAAGTCGGGCCGGGCGGACAAATAAGCGTTGACCGCCTCCATGCCGTTCGTCGCTTCCGCCACCACTTCGTGTCCTTCCTCCGTCAGCATCGTTCGCAGCATCATCCGCATGAAAGCGGCATCATCGACAACCATTACTTTAGCCATAGGCAGAACCCCCAACCTTCTAAGGTGATGTTATATCTCTATTATGACAGAGCTTTATTAAGAAACTATTAGGATAAGGAACAATTTGTCCCTTTTTTTGCCGAAAATCATGAAAAACATATAATAACCGCCTAATACGTCACGGGACCTGCTGCTCTTCCCATTGCTCATTTCTCCCTTTGTCCATTCGCCTCATATAATTAAAAAACACAAAAAAACCGGGTTCTCGTGCACAAGAGAACGACCGGTTTCCCGCAAGCAGCGGGGGCTGTTATTGAAAATGCGTCTGGTAAGGCTGCTGCGGCTCCGCAGGCTGCACCGCTTGGATCATAGTGCGCATCGTATGGTCGGCCAGCTGCGGGGCTTGGTAGAAACCCTTGTAGTTCATGTATTGGAATATTTCCCAAGCCATCTCCTGGCAGATGTTCGCCGAGGTCGCATGGTACTGGCGAATTTGCGGATCTACGCATTCGCAGGCCCACAGCATGGCGACGGCGGATCCGGTTTTGTGCAGATTCAGCGCGATTGACGCGATGGATACATCGGACAGCTGCGTCGCGTTCGGGTTCGGTGCAGGCATGGACGGCTGCTGCAGTCCGGCTTGCGGTCTTTCGTAAATGCGCAGCTCCGGCGTATGCGGCGTCATGGCGATGCCTCTGCCTTGCAGCAGGCCGATGCCGTAATCGTAGCCCTCCAGCATCCGTCGCTGCTGATTGTACAAAATATCTTTCAAGTGCGTATCCTGCGCCATCGCAAAAAGAACGCCGTACAGTTCGATGTGCGCCGCTTTCGTGCGGACCGCCTCTTGGGTTTCCAGAAACTCGTGGGCGGCAAAACGTTGCTGCGTGTGCATAAAAACCTCCTGAACTGGAATGGATATTCGGAACACCGATAGTATGTCCAAGGATTGGAAACAATTATGCAGCACATATCCAAAATTTTGAAGAAAGCCGCAACTTGCAGCGTCCTCGCCGCGTCTAATGTGATAGATTTCACAAGGAACCGGGAGCGACGGCCTCCCATCGCGCAATAAAAATAAGCCGGTTCCCCGAAAGGAACCGGCTTCCAGCCTAGTTCGCAGCAGCAGACCCGCTTGTCGAGCCGTCGGGGTAAACGGTGAACGAGGAAACGCTGCGGGTGCCATCCGCGGCTTTCTTCACCGTCCACAGCTCGTACCGGTCGACTTGTCCGCCTGCGTTCCAACGAATGAACAGCTGCCCCTCCAAGTCGCCGCGTCGCAAGCCGTCGGCGTCGGCGCTGAGACCGCCGCTGCTGTAGCCCGCCGATGCTCCGAAATCGTAGCGCCACAGCTGCTGCTTGGAGCTGTCGATCAGCGTCAGAAAGGACGGTTCGCCCAACACGCTCTTTACGTCTTTGGCCTCCATACCGCGTTCGAGGCGGTACGTTGCCGCCCATATTTTTTTCTGTGCGTCACTGGCGTTCTTCGGCTCGGAAACGACCGAGACGGTGCGGGCTTCTTCGTCATAGGCAGCCCCGGCCCCCAAGTTCTCGGCCATGAAGCGAAGCGGCACATATGTATGGCCGTCATAATTCAAAATCGCGAACCGGGAGCCCGTATCGCGAACCTCTCCATTGAATTTCAATTTTACGGGAAACAGCGTCGCCCGGATTTCATCCGAGGCGTAAACGGCGGTAGAAGCGGCAAGCACGGCTCCGCAGAGCAGTCCAAGTATAAATTTTTTCATGAGTACCTCCTTGGATTCGTTGTTGCGGTCCTATTCATTATACTAGGAAATAAGACGAGGTTGGCGTGGAAAAAGGTTGCAAAATTGTTAATCGAGAGGGTGAATTTATGGAGAAAGGGCTTCTTCCCTTTGTAAAACGGACGGCGGTTTATGGGCTGAGCAAGCTTTCGGGAGCGGGACTTGGCATTGCCGCGGGGCTCGCCTACATGTGGGTGCAAAGCGATTTTGACGCCTTCGAGCCGTTCGAAGCGCTGCGGCCCGATGCGAGATTGAGTGCCGGTATCGGCATGTTTTTTTGGCTGATGCTGTACGGGTACGGCATGCTCGTTACGTTCACCATCGACGGGGTGGGGCGCTGGAAGCCTGCCTTCCGCAGGACCGCCGTCCAGGCTTTGCTCCATGCGGCCGCCGGACTTCTCTGCTTCTTGATTTTCCCGTTCCGCGCTCCGTTCCCTGGCAGCCTTGTCATCTCCGGAATCGCCGGAACGGTCGGAGCGGTCTTCGCCCTCTTCTTCTACGCGGGGAGCCGCTTGGGACGTCGGTCGGTTTGGGCCCGGGGCTTGCTTGGCCTCGCGCTTCCGCTCATCGTGCTGGGCGTCCAAGCGGCGTATCCCGATGGCGTGAAGCAGGATTGGAAGGAAACGAGAGGCGAAGGGTTGTACGAAGCCGAATTCCGTTATATGAACGGTAGGCAGAACATTCCGATTTATGCGAAGACAGGCCAGATCATTTCCTTTACCATGACGTGGGAGTCGGACAAGGGCGGCGGTTACGGCATGCAGGTGCGGGGACCGGGCGGCCCTAACGATTACGCCGATTACCGTCCGGGTCCGCCGCTCTCCGGCGACGACCCCGGATTCGGAGGAACGATCCGCGCCGACCGCGACGGCGAGTACGTCATTATAGCGAGCGGGGACCGGATCAAGGGTAAGCTTAAAGTGACTTGGACCGTGGACGGATGAATCAGCTTATTAATACGCCGGGGAAGCAGGGGCTTGCAGACTCCGAGCCAATAAAGGAACACGAATGCGTTATCCGTAAAGCGAGTGCACCCGCCAAAAACATAGAGGAACACACATTCTCTATTCATGTCGAATTTTATCTTGCCCGCCTGTTTTTCGACCAATAAATCATCGCAGTTCCTCTATTTTCCGAATTGCAGTATGCTAAGGCCAACTAAGGCATCTGCCATGCGCTATTATTAACAGTGACTGACTAAGGAAAGAGGGACAGGGCTAATGAATACCGAAAAAACAAATCCGCCTCTATATTACGAAACCCGAGGCGACGGGTACCCGCTGATCGTGCTGCATGCGCTGGCAACCGACCACCGGTCGATGATGGCGTGGATGGAACCGCTATTCGAACAGCGGCCGGACTGGAAGCGAATCTACGTCGATATTCCGGCTCACGGACGAAGCCCGGTCGAACCTTGGATGAAAACCTCCGACGACCTGTTGTCGGTTCTGCTGGACGGCATTCGGACAATCCTGCCGGAGAATGAACGGTTCGCGCTCATGGGGATGTCGTTCGGCGGCTACATGGCGCAGGGGATTTGGCATGCCGAGCACCGCCGGGCGGATGGGCTGTGTCTTCTCGCCCCGGCGCTTCACCGGAAGATCCGAACCCTCCCCGAACGAAGCGTGCCGGTCCAGGACGAGGCGCTGCTGGCGGAGCTCGATCCGGAGGTTCGGGCCGCCTTCGAAACGTTGGCCACCGTGCAATCGCGGGCGACCTGGGGTCTCTTCCGGGAGGAATGGCAGCCGGGGCGTCTGCTCGCCGACCGCACGTTTCTATCTTCGGACTGGCGTACGCAAGGGTACCACTTCCAATGCGATCCGATCCCGGAGGACAGCCGTTTTCCGCAGCCGACGCTGTTTCTCCTCGGACGGCAGGATGCGATCTGCGGGTACAAGGATCATTTTGCCATGCTGGAGTCGTTCCCTCGTGCGACCTATGCCGTATTGGACGGGGCCGGCCATCTATTGCAGATCGAACAGCGGAAGCTGGTGCAGCATCATGTCGGCCTCTGGCTCGATACGGTGGCGCGGGAGAAGCTGGCTTTTAGCTAACGGAAAATGAGAAAAACAGAAGCCCACCTGATCCTAAAAAGATTAGGCGGGCTTCTGTTGGAGACAACTGAAGATCAGGTCATTTTACGCTGGATATATCAAGCCGTGAATCCTAACATCCGTGTCATTGTAGCTTCTGTATTCGACTTGACACGTTCCGGGTTGCATGTAACTCTTTTTTTGACGTATGCCGTTTCCGTGAAATACGATATATGTGCTGCCTTGTGCGCTACGTATGAAGTACTTAATTTCATCAATAGATGTACCATCATAGGTTCGTTGCTGAACATCAAATTGAACACTCCCACCACCTGCGCTAATGGCGCTGAGGTGGGGGATTCTTGCGAACAGAGAAGCATCCTTCTCTTCTTGAGCAAGCGATCCCTGCGGTCCCCGCAGTTCAGTTGGCCTTCGCCAACAAACGCAGTCCTTCTTGCAAGATGTTCATGCTGGCATTGTGGTCACGGTCATGGTGCGTCCCGCATCCTGAACAGGTCCACGCTCGCAAGTTTAGATTTTTCACTTCGGGGTTGCGCGATTGGCATACATGACAAAGCTGACTGCTTGGATAGTTTTTGGCGACCATGCTGATCGTGCGACCATACCACGTTGCTTTATATTCCAGCAT
>NZ_JTHN01000064.1 GCF_001399685.1 Paenibacillus sp. A3 | reverse complement strand
AGGCCGGACTCGTGACGTATTTATTGCTTATTCAGGATCACACGCTTCCCCGCCACAGCCTGAACGGGATAGGATTCCGCAACCGGACCGTCGAAGGCAATCTCCACTTCCGAACCGACCTTCAGCTCTTCGACGGCTGCGCGGACAAGCTCCGCGCCCTGCTTTTTATATAGTTTTGTATGCTCACGCAAGGATACCGATGCCTTGTCATAAGGTACGTTTTCTGTTTTGGGACCTTCAACCATAATGGAAATGATCTTTCCTTCGGGGCTCGGTTTTGCCGGGACCGCCTCCTTGCTCGATACTGAAGCATTCGGGTCCGGAGTGCCGGAAGCGGACGATGCCGCATGCGGAGCTTTGGCCACAGACGTAACTGTGCCGCGAATATCAATCCGGTCCGAGTGGTCCGGCTGCTCCTGAATCCCTATTTTCCCGTCTACGAACAATGCCGTACCGGAAATAACAATAAAGAACGCCAGCCCTGCCAAAATTTTACTCATTCGATTCCCTCCCCATTCAACCATGAGTGTCACTGCTTATCCTTATGAACGCTTTTTCCTTGGCGCATGTTGCCGGGAATCGCTTCCCGACCGGAAGAAAAGTGAAAAGACGAAAGAGACACCGGTAGCCCGATGTCTCTGACTATAACTCTTATTTAGGCCGCTTAACCCTGCCCCGTTTCCACTCGAATGCTCTCCATTAAGCGGAGCAAGCTGTCCATGCACTCCCGCGACGCTTCTTCTCCGCCTTCCGAGAAGGCGCTGCCTGAAGGACGCTTGAGCTGCTCCTCCGTAAGCTGCGAACGCAACCGGTAATGCGTCTCGACAACCAGGTAGCCGTCGTAGCCGTCTGCCAGCAGGCGCCGCAGCAGCGCCCGGTAATCCACTTCGCCCTCCCCGATCGCAACGCCTTGCACGCCGTCCGCCGTACGCACCGCATCCTTCAAATGAATATGGCAGATCTGCCCGCGCAAATGCTCGTAGCCGTCCGGATAAGGCACTTCGCCGTCCGGGTCCCATAAGTCGTTCCCCGGGTCATACAGCGCCCGAAGGTGCGGGGAAGCCACCGCACCCAGCGGCCGCCGCTCTTTGGCGCCGTTCGTCGCATAGACGGCGGGATCGAATTCGAGCGCGTAGACGAGTCCCGCCGATTCCATCATCCCGGCGACTCCGCGGAGCCGCTCCGCGATACGTGGGAGTGCTTCATCGGACGGGCCTTGCGCCCAGAAGCTGAAGCCCCGGACGTAACGGCAGCCGAAGCGGCGGGCCAGGTCCGCATACCGTTTCAGAATGCGGATATGCTCCTCAATTTGCACCTCGTCGTCCAGCTCGCATTTGAACACCGGCGAAGACAGGCCGCATACGGTCAGCCCCGCCTCTTGCAGCCGTGCTGCAAGGGCGTCAATCCGCTCGTCCGATAGCTTGTAGAGCGGCTGATCGTTGACGGAGCGCAGCTCGACCGCTTCCAGCTTATAGTCGCGACAAAAGTGGATCACCGCCTCGATATCCTGCGACACCTCGTCGGTCAGCACGGCCAGCCGAAACGGCCATGTCATGATGAGGTGCCCCCTTCCCGGGCAGCGGCCGCCTGACCGACTGCCGGGGAGCCGCCCAGCGATACCGGCTGTCCCGTGACACGGCTTTCGTTGGCGGCTTCCATGAAGCGCACGACCTCCAGCGTCTCGCGCAGATCGATCGCCGGGCGGCCGCCGGCAAACCAGCGGACGATGCTTTCGAGCAGGAGCGCATAGTACGGTTTGTCGGACGCGTAGACGTCAGCATACAGTGTCTTTTTCTGGCGGTGTACCCACACGCCGAACCTCCGGTTGCCCCGGCGGTTCCCGCGGATCGTGCCGATGCGGCCGTCCGCCCAGGTGCCGACGATGAGATCGTCGTCATCGTTCGTATGCGCCTGGACCCGGATGCAGCCCGTCCCCATGGCGGCGTACAGCATGTCGGCCGTGTGCACGCCATACCAAAACAGCCCCGGCTGTGTCGGCTGCAGGTCCATCGGACCGTAGCAGTCCGCGCCGATGATGGCGCCGCCCTCCTCCGAAGCGACCGCCTCCGTCAACGTTTGCGCGAAGCGGACAGCGGAGCAGCTCATGACCTCGACGCCGTGCTGCTCGGCAACACGCGCGATTTCTTCAGCATCCCGCGAGCTGACCGCTAACGGCTTGTCGATAAACACGGGCTTGCCGTAAGGCGCAATACGGCGAAACTGCTCCAAATGCACCCGTCCGTCCACGGATTCGAGCAGAATCGCATCGCAGCGCTCCGCGACCGCTTCCGGCGTATCCACGATCTCCACGCCGTGCTTGCTCCGCAGCGTCTCCGTGAAGCCTTCGACCCGGCCGGCGCTCAGCTCGAAATCGGGCGAGCCGCCCGGAAACGCCACCGTTACCCGGGCTCCCGGAACGTGATGCTGATGATTCGGATCGTTCAGCAGTTCGGTAAAATCGACGGCATGCGACGTATCCAAGCCGATCATGCCGATGCGAAGTATAGAGCTCATTTGCCATTGCCTCCTGTTCTTGAGCTTGCCTGTACATAAAAGTCGGAGCCTTGCGCGATATGGATTAAGGATTGATAACCATGTACGGCTGATGCTCCGCGTGTTCTTTCGAGTGAACCTGCACCAATAAGTTTTTCGTATTGGAGTCCGTCAAACGGAATGTCGCAAGCCCGTCCGTCTGGCTCTGAAGGAATGGGGTAACATCGATGCCATACCAGCCGCTTTGCGAAACGGACAGCGTACCGATGCTTACCGCCGTACCGCCCGGACGATTGTTCCAATTCACCGTCTCCTCGCTCCATCCATCTGAATCCAGCCCTTGTACGTTTAACGGCACGACGGCGTCGGGAGCCGCATGAACGTATACGTACAGCTTGGCGGAACGCACAGGCTCGGGATAAGCCCCAAAATTGAATTTCATCAGCGCCAGCTTGTCGCCTCCCCCAACCGCCCGTGGGGCATCGAGGATGTCCAGCAGCTCGGCGGACCCGTAATTTTCGGTCGGAGCGTTCTCAAAGACGTAAGCGTCGGCAACCGGACGTAGCATGTTGCCGCCGGTTGCGGCGCGGTTGACCGTTATCGCATAGCTGTCCGTCGTTCCGTCAGGTCCGGCGGTCCGGACCGTGATGCGATTCGCGCCCGGCTGTAAAGCAACCTCAGCGGGAACCCCCGGAGTCACAAGCGCTCCGTTCACGAATACGGCGGCGTTCGCCGCCTCCGGGCGGGCCGTCACGGCAAGGCGGTACGTATCGGCTGATACCGAGGCGGTATACTGGAGCCGGTCCGGCGCAAAAGACGGCTCCAGCGTGCCCGCGCTGAGGCTTAGCGCCTGCAGGCGGATCCGCGGGTACAGCGCCGCCGTATGCGGCGCATCGTACGCCTGCGCCCAGTAGTAGCCGGCTGCCGTGATGCGGCGCGGCTCGAACCCAACCTGCGCGCCCGGCGGCAGCGATTCGGAAGCAAGCGTGATGGCGCCGCCGGACGCCGGGCCACCCGTATACTTGCCGGCGGCATACGTGAAGCGTCCGTACACCTCCGCCGTCACGGGCTGCCCCGTCGCCTTGTCGACGACTTGCTGCGCTGCGCTGGCGCCGCTCCCGCTACGTATGACCTGCAGCCCCGAGACGATCATCGGCTTAAGCGCCGTCGTTCCGGTCGTCGCCTGCGTCTCCGCGGAAGCCGGGCCGACGTTGCCCCGGACATCCATAGCCGCGACTTTATAATAGTACGTCGTATTCGGCAGCAGCCCGGTATCCTTGAAGGACAAGCTTCTTGCGGTGCCGACCGCCGTCGCTGCTCCGGCCGTAAAACCCGGCTGCGTGCTGCGGTAAATGGTGTATTTGTCCACCTCTGTATTATCGAACGCCATCCCGTAGGACAGTTGAACGGTGCTGTAATCCGTTGCGGTCGCCACAGGATTGCGGGAGACGGCGGTCGGCGGCTCCGTATCGGCCGGCGGCTGCCAGAATACGGCCCCCGGTCCCCAGTGCGACGGCAAAGCCCGCAGCGAATCGTAATGGTGCATCGCGATGCCGCCGAAGCCCGGCTTGCTTCCGAACGCCGCATATACTTTATCGAGTTCGGCTTCCATCGCTGTCCGGCCTTCCTCGCGGAACGTGATCGTCTCCGGATCGCCGCTATTGACGATATCCAGCGTCTCGACGCCGATCACGACGGAGTTCGGCTTGCCGATTGTCGCGGCATAGGCGATTTCGCCTTCTGCGCCCGCAATGATGCCTGCCGTCCCGTCGGCCGTATCGCGGTAATCCATGCTCGAGATATAATCGGAAATGTCCTGAATATGCTCGGACAGCCATTTCGTTGCGCCGTTCCATTCGATGTTCCTGGACTCGTTCGATGAGTCGTACCACTTCGGTATGGCCGGGCCGATCGGCAGATCGATTCCTGCGGCATTGCGCCGGTCCGCCATCTTTTGCGACAAGTCCAAATACTGCTTCTGAAGCGAAGGGTACTGCGCTTTGAAATCCGGCGAGATGTACGGCTCGATGTCGACGTTCACGCCATCGAAGCGCGCGCCTGCCGGGGAAGCGATGTTATAGTTGATGATTTTCTCCAACTCACGAAGAGCCAGCGGATGGTACTCGGCGTAAGCGCCCATATACGGCGGCGACGTGCCCCCTGCGATGCAGGCGAACACCTGATACCCCCGGGCATGTGCCCAAGTCAGAAAATCGCGCACCGCCTCCCGGTTATCCTCCAGAATATCGATCCCGCCATAAGAGCCTACGGCGAAATAAAATACGGTTACCGGATCGGAGCCGAACGTCGCCGTATCCTTCGCCATCGCGTCGAGCACGGTGCGCGAGCCCGGATTCAGCAGCAGATTGTACGAAGCCGGCTCCCAGATCCACATCGCGCGGTCCTGCTTTTCCACCGTGAGCGGCTCGTGCGTCCCTGCGCCCACCTGTGCATAAGTCGTCATGCTGAAGCCCGTATTGCCGCGGTCGTCCACCGCTTTGGCCTCGATGCTGCTCGTCCGGTCGCTGATGCCCTGCGTCTGCCATAAATATTGATAATGGTCCCCATTGCGAACCGCCGCCTCCCACGGTCCGCCATTCATGCGGACATAGACGCGCTGCACTGTGTTTGGAGAATCCACCGCTATTTGGACCGGCACCATTCCCGTCAGCGGCTGCCCTTCCTGCGGATTGACGATCCGGACAACCGGAGCGGCCCGGGCGGGATTGCTCGCTTGCAGCGTTAGCGTCTGACTCCAAACCCCGTAGCGCGTCGTCACATCCAGTCCTTTGGCGATGATCCGAACCGGACCGTTAAACGCCGACGTATCCAGATCGTAATACCAGCTGCCGCTGTCGTCCCCGTCCGGATCTTCCTTGCGGACCTCGGCCTGCCTTTTCCCGTCAATCAACAGAACAAGATCGTACACGTCCCGATACGTTCCCGAAATCCGTATCGTCCCCGAGCCGACCGGCGTGCCGTCAGCAGGCGAGTCGATGGTGACGGCCGCTGCCGCAAGCGCCCGGGGAACGGCCCCCGGCGCACCGAAGACGGACCATAGCCCCGAGAGCAGCAGCCAAGCCGCAAAATGCAAGCGAATACGACGTTTCCACATCCCGATCACCAGCTCCTATACGTGAAGTGGCCTTCCCGAAACAAAAGAAACGAAAAGCTACAGCTTTACTTCCTGCCTTGTGCGCGCAGATTCATAGATCGCCAGGATCAGGTCGACCGCCTTGCGGCCCTCCTCGCCCGGAATGAGCGGATCGCGGTCTTCCCGGATCGCGCCGATCATGTCATCCACGAGAATATAGTGGCCGTCGCCGGAAATCGCCCGTGGATCGCTGCTGCCCTCCGCTTGGCCAGCCGTCTGCGGCGCTTCCTCGTCGCTTCCGGTGAATTTCCATACTTTAAACCCGCTGTCGGCAAATACGATCGAGCCCAGCTCGCCATGAATTTCCGCCCGCATCTCCGTGCCCGGATAGACGGACGTTGTGCCTTGAATGACGCCAAACGCGCCGTTTTTATATTTGACCGTGGCGACCGCCGTATCCTCTACTTCGATATCGCGCACCAGCGGAGCGGCGTAAGCGAATACGGATTCGACGTCGCCCATCAGCGAGAGCAGCAGGTCGATGCCATGCACGCCCTGGTTCATCAGCGCGCCGCCGCCGTCGACCGCCCAAGTGCCCCGCCAATCCGCGCTGCGGTAATATTCGGGGCTGCGGTAATATTTCATGTACACGTCGCCGAGCACCAGCTTGCCGAGCTTGCCTTCGCGGATCGCGCGCCCGACGATCGCCGCCTGCTGCGTCGTCCGCTTCTGGAAGACGGTTCCCAGCTTGACGCCGTACTTGCGGCAGGCCGCGATCATCTCGTCCATCTTCTCCCGCCGGATTTCGAGCGGCTTCTCGCAGAGGACGTGCTTGCCCGCCTGCGCGGACGCAATCGTCACGTCGCCGTGCAGCCCGCTCGGCACGCAGACGCAGATGACGTCGATGTCGTCCTGCTTCAGCATCCGCTCGTAATCGCCGAACACTTGCCCGATGCCGTGCTCGACGGCGAACGCCCTGCCGCGGTCGGCGTCCTTCTCGGCGATCGCGACAAGCTCCGCTTCGGGATGCGCGGCAATCGCTTTCGCGTGATTCACGGCGATAACGCCCGTGCCCACCAAAGCAAATCGAATATTACGTTTCATCGGATTCTCCTCCATCGTTTAAACCGAATTATTTTTTGGGCGCAGCCGCATCGAGCCGCTGGTACGCTTGCTTGTACAGATCGACCAGCTTTTGCGTCCCAAGCCCGTTCAGCTCCTGCACGTACTTATCCCACTCGGCCAAATTCCGGGAGCCGGTCACAAACTTGGCGAAGCTCTCCTCACGGTATTTCTTCACGGCTTCCCCGGTCACGGACAGCGTTTCCAGCTCTTTCTCCGTGAAGGCCGGTCTCGGCTGCATCGCCGGAGGATCGTACTGCCGCGCCTCCTGATACGCTTTTTGCAGATCGGGGGTAAACAGCGACAGATGCGAGTCAAAATCGATCCACGTGTACGTGCCGCTCGTGGCGAGCCCCGTCTTCTTGCGCATTTCGGTCAGGTCGGTGAATTCCGGCTTGAACTTCTTCTTGCCGCCTTCCGTCACATACGTTTCGCCTTCTTTCCCCCAGCTGGCCAGCGTGCGCCCTTCTTCGCTGTAGAAGAAATCCATGTACTTCATGACATCCTTCACTTTCTTGGAGTTGGACGATACGGTCAGACCGCCTTCCAGAAAATGCATGTACGGGTTGTACTGCTTGCCGCCCGCCATCCCCGCCGGCGGAGCCATAAACTGCAGGTTGTACTGCGGGTTCTCCTTGCGCATCGCGTTGTTGAAGAAGTCGATCCGGCTGATGTAGTCGATCGTAATAAACGACTTGTTCGTCGACATCATGTCCTGCCACTGCTTCGTCTGCACGGTCAGAAAATCAGGCTGGATCAGGGCTTCCTTGTTGAATTTATGGAACGTTTCGAGCAGCTTCCTGTAGTTGTCTTCGGTCGGGCCGTATTTCCACGCTTTGGCGTCGAAATCGTAATAGACGTCTTCGCCGGTCTGGAAATTGGTCGTAAAATGCGCCATCATCTCGTCGGGAATTTGCCCGAACCGGAACGACAGCGGGTAGCTGTCCGGATACGCTTCCTTCAGCTTCTTGAGCACCGTATACAGCTCGTCGTACGTTTTCGGCGGCGTCAAATTGTGCTTCTTGAACACGTCCTCCCGGTACATCCAGATCATCCGGTTCGTTTCCCCGAAGCCTTGGTTCGGGAACATGTACATTTTCCCGTCCGCCGCCACGGCCGCCTTCACCTCCTCCGGATATTTCTCCATCCATTTCTTGAGGTTCGGCATGACGTCCAGATGATCCAAAATGTTGACAAGCGCGCCCTGCTGGCCGTATTTGTTCGATTCCTTCTTCCGGTTCGGCATGTAGAGCAGGTCGGGCATATTGCCGGAGGCAACGACCAGGCTGAGCGAATCGCTCAATTTGCCGGAGGGCAGCTGCACCTCCAGGCGGGCGCCCGTTTTCTCTTCGATCATCTTCCAGATCGGCCAGTCCTTGCTGTATGGGAACGTCGCGTTATTGTCCAGCAGCGCGGTGAACGTTTTTTTCCCGGGCGGCTGTTGGCCCCCTTCGGCATCCGCCGACGGCGGTTTGCCCGGTTCCTGGCCGCTGCAGCCGGCGGCCGTGGCCGCAAGGAGCGCAGCGAGCGTGAGAAGCGCACTTTTTTTCATGGAAAAGCTTCCTCCCCTTCTGTGTGCCTGTAATGTCAGCCGTGCTATCCAACCTTCCTTGGCCTTACCATTCGCCGCACGGTGCCTGTTACCCTTTTACCGCTCCGATCATAACGCCTTTGACGAAATACTTCTGAATGAACGGATAGATGAGCAGGATCGGCACGGTCGATACCATGATAGTGGCGAATTTGAGCGAATCCTCGACGATCAGGTTATCACCTCCAATGCTGGTCACTTCGCCGGAATTGACCGCCCCCGCAAGAATCAGGTTGCGCAGCAGCACCTGCAGCGGGAACAAGTCGGGCTGGCGCAGGTACAGCAGCGGCAAGTAAAAATTGTTCCACAACGCCACCGCGTAGAACAAGCCGATGGTCGCGAACACCGCCTTGGACAGCGGCAGCACGATCCGCACGAAGACGCCGATATCGGTCAGGCCGTCCATCCGGCCCGACTCCTCAAGCTCCTTCGGCATGCCGCTGAAAAACGTCCGCATGATGATCAGGTTCCACGTGTTGACCGCCCCCGGCAGCACCATCGCCCAGATCGTATCGACGAGCCCGAGCTCGCGGACGACGAGAAACGTCGGAATCATCCCGCCGCTGAAAAACATCGTGAACACGATCATGAGCGTAAAGCCCCGCTGGAACACCATATCTTTGCGGGATAGCGCGTAAGCGCCCATGGACGTGACAACGAGCGATACGGCCGTTCCCAAGGTCACGTACAAAATCGTATTACCGTACGCGCTCCAAATCTGCTTGTCGCGGAAGACGACCTCGTACATGTTGAGGTTGAACCCTTTGGGCCAGAGGAACACTTCGTTTTTCATGACGTAAATGTCCTTGCTCAGCGATACGGCCGCCATGTACACGAACGGATACAGCGTGGCCGCCGCCACCCCGAGCAGCAGAACGATATTGACCGCGTCGAACCAGCTCCACCTGCGCATGCTTCCCCCTCCTACCATAAGCTGTGCTCGCTGATTTTGCGGCTGATGTAATTCGCCGAGCAGATGAAGATCAAGCTGATGACCCCCATGAACAGATCGATGGCCGAGGCGTAGCTGAAGTTGCCTTGCACGAGCCCGACCCGGTATACATAAGTGCCGATAATGTCCGCTGTCTCGTACACCGCGGGATTGTACATCAGAAACACTTTCTCAAAGCCGATCTCCAGCACTTTCCCCACGTTCAGAATGAATACGATTACAATCGCCGGCGCGATGCCGGGCAGCGTGACGTGCCACATTTTGCTCCAGCGTCCCGCTCCGTCGATGCCGGCGGCCTCATACAGTCCCGGGTCCACCGAGGTCAGCGCGGCGAGATAGATGATCGTCTCCCACCCGATATGCTGCCAAATTTCCGACAGCACGTAGATCGAGCGGAACATGCCGGGCTCCATCATGAAGTTGACCGGCTCGAAGCCGAGCCCGCGAATCCAATGGTTGATCACGCCGCCTGTCGGCGACAGGAACATAATGACCATGCTGGCTACGATGACGTTCGAGATGAAGTGCGGCAAATAGCTGACGGTCTGCACGAATCGTTTGAACACGGCATTTTTCAGCTCGTGCAGCATGAGAGCGAGAATAATCGGCGCCGGAAACCCGAACACCAGCTTATACAGCCCGAGCAAAAACGTATTGCGCAGCAGCTTGAAAAAATCGGGGTTGCTCAAAAACATCTCGTAATATTTGAAGCCGACCCATTCGCTCGCCCAAATGCCTTTGAACACGTTGTAATTTTGAAATGTGATGATCAGCCCGAACATCGGAGCGTAGCGGAACACCAGAAAATAAATCAAGCACGGTAAAAACAGCAGCCATAAATATTTGGTCCGGTGCCACGTCCGGATGACCCGGCTGCCTAGTTTTTTATTCGTATACATTGCCGGTTGACGGGCCGCCAGCTTCATTCCCATCGTCTCCGCATCCTCCAGTCCCATACCCATCCCCTCTGTCTCGGTAATTTGCCGGCTTGCCCTGCCTGAGCTCCGGTGTCAGCGTTAGCATAGCAAAGCGGCCGACCGCCGCGAAATCCTCCAGATTGCCGGGAGATCGACTTTTGTTCGGAAATGTGACAGGATGCATACGAATCTGAAAAAATGAGTATTGGGATCAGATCATCCGAGCCTTTATAATTGAGACATAGTTTCGCAGCACGAAAAAGGAGGGCCATCCATGCGCATCGCCTGGCCGGAGAAGTGGAGGACGAATTCCTTGTTTGCCCGGCTGCTTGTCAGTTTTCTTGCTATCATCCTGCTGCTGGCCGCCTTCAACTTCGGGTCGTTTCTTTATCTCAAGGGCAAAATCCACGACGAAATCGTCAAATACAACAGCCTGAATATGAGACATACGATGGAAAGCTACGAGACGCATTTCAAGCTGACGATCGATATGCTGCTCAGCCTGAACCAGAATAACGAGCTGACCGCCAATCTGAACGTGCTCCGCCAGCTGCCGCAAACGGCAGGATACGAGAAGACGGTCAACGTGCACGCGGAAATTAAGGCGCTGATGGCCAATCCGCTCATGTTTTATGAAAATATCGTGTTTTATTTCAAAAATGGAGACTTCGTGCTGGAAAAAGAAGGGACGAGCCGCGTGGAGGACATGTTCGGCAAGTTTTATCGGTCGCCCGCCTACCCGCCCGATTATTGGAGGGGACAGTTCGCAGAGCCGTATTTTTACCGCATTCATCCGGCGGCCGTATTTTCGCAGAAATATATGAATCTGGAGCAGGGGCTTGGGCGGCTCATTCCGGTCTCGGTCAAAAACGCGCTGTACCGCGACGTGCTCTTTCTCGTCTTTCTGGACGGCGACAAGATGGCGCGGACGCTCCATTATTCGCTGGACAATCCGTTCTTCATTCTGGACGAGCAGCAGAAGCTGATTTACGCCTCCGATCCGGACACGGCCGCGACCGAGCTGCCTGCGTTTACGGAAGACGCGAGCGAGACGAAGCTGGGAGATCATTACTTGTTCCAGCAAAAAGGAAAGCATACCGGGTTCCGCTATGTCACGATGGTGCCGACCGAAAGCATCTCGTCCGAGCTGCTGCGGCTCAATCTGATTCTAATCTCGCTGCTCGCCGTCACAATAGGGATCAGCGTCGTCACGTCGGTGCTGTTCAGCGTACGTCTGAACTATCCGGTTCAGCGGCTGCTCCGCACGGTCCATCAATACAACGATCCGGGGGCGTCTGCCGATTTCCGTATCCGCGAATTCGAGCTGATCGGCGAGCAGATCGGCAGGATGCACCGGGACCTGTCGGACAAAAATTCGCTGCTGCGTTATTATGCGTTTACCGACAAGCTGAAGCAGATTCATACGAAGCATCCGGATTTGAACGATACGTCGTTTATTCAAAAGCCGTTCACGCTGATCTTGTTCCAGCTCCGTTTCTTGCCGCGGTTTATGGAGGAGACGAGTCTCGAACGCGAGCGGGCAACCTACTTCATCCGGGAATATATCGAGTCTTATGTAAAGCGCTCTCATCCGGATGCGCTGACGTTCCAGATCGACAAGGATCAAATCTTGACGCTGGTGTTCAGCGAGCACGGGCAGCCGGTCGCAGACGACTGCCTGGCCGGCTTGAAGGAAGTGTTCGACTACGACAAGGATTGGTGCCACTTTACGATTGCTGTCAGCGGGCCCTCCCTTCCGGCCTCGGAGTTCGCCGCCGCTTACGAGCGGGCGCTGATGCTTGCAGGAGAGCGCCAGCCGCTGGAGGAGGCGCAGATCATCCGCCAATCGGCGGTTCGTCCGCCGTACCGGCTGACGGCGATGCAGGAGCAGGAGCTGCAGACGAAGGTGCGCTCCGGGAGCTTCGAGCCGCTGCGCCAGTGGATCCTGCAGCAGCTTGAAGCGCTGCGCGTCCGTGAAGCGACAGTCCCGGAGCTGCAGCGGTTTCTGCAGCAGACCACGGGGTTGACGCTGAAGGCCGTCGAAGCGGCGGGGCTGCCGCCGCAGGCGATGCCGGCCGAGCGGGAGCTGCTCGCGGACATCGAGCAGTGCTTCACGTACGCGGAGGCGCAGTCGCTGCTGGAGCGCCTGCTCGGCCAAGCGGCCGGGGCGATCGCCGCCTCCAGCGAGAACAAAGACCCGGTGATCGAGTTCGTGAAACGGTATACGGAGGAGCATTTGAGCGAGGACGTCTCGCTCGATCTGATTGCGGACAAGCTGAATCTCTCCCGGGGATATGTATCGACGTATTTCAAGGAGAAGACTGGCATGAATTTCAGCGATTACCTGCACCATGTGCGCATCCGCCACGCGCAAGAGCTGCTGCTCGATCTCGAGTTCAAAATCCAGGATATTGCGCTGCGGCTCGGCTACCAGAACGTTAATTCGTTCATCCGCATGTTCAAGCGCTACTCCGGCATGACGCCGGGAGAATACCGCAAGAAGCAGAGCGGAGCGTAAGCCGTGCGGGCCGAAAACGGCGCAGGACGTACTGAGCGCGAACTGTAATCGTCGCGAACGCGGCAAGCGGTGCGGTCGAAGGAGAAGAACCGCCCTTCCACCGCGCCGCTTGCTTGGTGCGGGTGGCAACTAAAAAGAAAGAAGCGAGTCCCCGTATTGAGGAACTCGCTTCTTTCGCTATGATAGACTATCTTATTGTGCTGCCGTTCGGGCCTGCCCGTTCTTACCGGAAATCCGGCGGAATCCGGCGGGCGGTACCGGTCAAGATCGCCGCTTCGATAATCGCGTGGCGAACTTTCTTCACGACATGCTCGTTGAAAATACTCGGGATAATGTACTGCTCGTTCAGTTCCGCATCCGTGACGACGGAGGCGATGGCGCGTGCGGCCGCAAGCTTCATCGGCTCGTTGATGTTGCGGGCCCGGCAGTCGAGCGCCCCGCGGAAAATTCCCGGGAATACCAGAACGTTGTTAATCTGGTTCGGATAGTCGCTCCGGCCGGTAGCAAATACGCGCACATGCGGCAGCGCTTCTTCCGGAGCGATCTCCGGCGTCGGGTTCGCCATCGCGAAGACGATGCTGTCCGGCGCCATGGCTTGGACGTCTTGTCCGTTCAAAAGGCCGCCGCGGGATACGCCGATGAAGACGTCCGCGCCGCGGATCACTTCTTTCAGCGTGCCGGGCTCGGCTTCCACCTGCGGCTGCTCGGCCAGCCACTGCCACATCGGATACTCGTAGGTGCCGCCGCGGACAATCGCGCCCTCGCGGTCGACCGGCACCAGCTTCGTAACGCCTGCGGCCAGCAGCATTTTGCAGATGGATACGCCTGCGGCGCCGATGCCGTTCACGACGACGCGCACGTTCTCGATCCGCTTGCCGACAACCTTAAGCGCGTTGAGCAATCCCGCGATAACGACGACGGCCGTGCCGTGCTGATCGTCATGGAATACCGGGATGTCGAGCTCTTCGTTAAGCCTGCTCTCGATCTCGAAGCAGCGCGGCGAGCTGATGTCTTCCAGGTTAATGCCGCCGAAGATCGGGCTGATCGCCTTGATCGTGCGGATAATTTCTTCCGTATCCTTCGTGTCGAGACAGATCGGGAAAGCGTCAACGCCTGCGAGCTGCTTGAAAAGCATCGCTTTCCCTTCCATGACCGGCGCGGCCGCATGCGGACCGATATCGCCCAGACCGAGCACGGCGGTCCCGTCGGTGATGACCGCTACGGTATTCCGTTTGATCGTCAGCGAGTACGCTTTTCTCGGATTTTCGTGAATTGCCGTACATACCCGCGCAACCCCCGGCGTATAGACCCGGGACAAGTCGTCGCGGTTTTTGATCGGAAGGTTCGGCTGAACGGACACTTTACCGCCCAGATGCACAAGGAACGTGCGGTCGGAGACGTTGATCAGCTTGATGCCTTCGTGCTGCTTCAGCGCTTCCACCACTTGCGATTCCACGGATTCCGCAACATCCACAGTGATGTCCCGGATTGAGGAATCCTTACCCGGCCGAATCACGTCGATCGAAGTGATATCTCCTCCGGATTTGCTGATTGCGGCGGCTACATCCCCGAACGTGACCTTCTCGTGGTCTAACTCCACACGCAAGATAATACTCGTCTGTGCCATGCTGATATCCTTCCTTTTATATAAAATGATGTATTGAACCTAGTAATATGACCTGCAATAATCACATGTTATCACGACATTTATTTTTCGCGCAAATGAAAAACTCTATAATCCCCTATTAAATTCTTTTTTCACCCGCCCTTCTTCGCTTTCGCGATGGCTTGCTCGAGCATCTCCACATTCATCGGCCCGGGATGCTTCTCCCGGATCGTTCCTTGCGCGTCGATAATAAACGTCGCCGGATAAGCGTTCACACGGTACGCCTTGCCGACTTCGCCTTGACGGTCCAGCACGATCGGGAACGTAAGCCCCCATTCCTTGACCCATGCGCGCACAACCGGCTCGCTGACCTCTGTCGACGTAGCATTGACGCCGAGAATCGTCACGCCATTGCTCTCCTGCTCCGTATGCACCTGCTGCATATGCGGCATTTCTGCCTGGCACGGCGGACACCACGTCGCCCAGAAGTTGAGCACGACCGTCCGCCCCCGGTAGTCGGACAGCTTGACCGCTTGGCCGTCAAGCAATTGCAGCTCGAAGTCCGGCGCCTGCTGTCCGATTTTGAGACCGATGTTCGCCCCCGCTTCCACCGTACCTGTCGAAGGCTTATCCCACACATTGACGGCCAGCGACGCGATCAGCGCATATCCGACGACGAAGACGACCGTCCGCTGGAGAAGGGGCTGCCATTCCCTCTTCGCTTTGGATACGAGCCAGAAGGCCGTTAGACCCGCCGCAAGCAGCGCCTTGAGTCCCCAAGTAAGGCGGCTTTCCTCTTCCGTAACAAAAATCAGCGCCGCGTAGACGGCATACCCCCCAATAACCGAGACAAGCACCGAATCCATATAAACGGCTGCATTCAATTTGGCCTTTTTGGCGCTCAACCATACATAGACGCCGGACAGCAGCGTCGCCAGCCAGACGCCTTTGTCACCGCCGCTGAAATAGAGCAGCGACATCGGATTGGACAGCACGCTCCCCGGATCGAAGACAAGGATACTCAGCTTCCAGCTGACCACCCATATAAGAAGCGCGTTCGATACGATCGCGCCGAACGTTCCTCCGATGGAACAACCTTTTAACCGCAGCCTCGAAATGACGTAACCCGCCGCAACTGCCACAATGACGACCAGCATGCTTTTTTGCAGGATGAATGGCCCCCATGTCCACGTTTCCATTGTTTGCTCACCGTTCTCTCGTCAAATGTCCTGATTTCATTGTGGGGCGGCGGCCGGACATTGTCAAATGGTGTCCCAGCTTGTGGAATCGGACGTTTTCCGTCCATGGATTCCCAGGCTTGTACATAAAACAACTAGAACTGCAGGAGGGATTTCCACTTGAAAAAGCAACTTACCGCACTGTTACTCGCCACTACCGTCACGTTCAGCGTCGGAGCTTTGACAGCCGAACAAGCCCTTGCCGCGTCGGATGCCACGATTGTCAGCGGCGTGAATTTCCGCAAGGCGCCGAATACGGGATCAGCCACCTACGGTCTTCTAAAAACAGGTGAAAAAGTAGACATTCTCGATAAGGTTAATAATTATTGGTATAAAGTTCGCGACGATCAAGGCAGAGTCGGCTATATATCCACAAGCAGCAAATACGTTCGCACCGACGGTTCCGGCGGAAGCTCGTCTAACGGTGGCGGCACGTCTAATGGCGGCAGCACGTCTACGCCGAGTACGGGCAATAGCAGTGAGCTCGTTAACAAGGTTATTGCCGCAGGCAAAAAATATATGGGCACTCCTTACGAATTCGGCTCCAACCGTTCGAACACCAGCACGTTCGATTGCTCCGACTTCACCCGCCAGGCGTTCAAGGAAGGCGCAGGCATCACGCTGCCCAGCGACTCACGCGGACAAGCCGCTTACGTCAAGTCTCTCGGCGGCACGACAACCAACTGGCGCAATCTGAAGCCGGGCGATCTGATGTTCTTCATGAGTTATAAAGGAACGAAAGCGTCGGCCTACCCGTCGGACAAGTCGAATCAGCGCATCACGCATGTGGGCATTTACCTCGGAGACGGTAAAATACTGCATACGTTTTCGAAAGCATCGGGCGGCGTACGCATCGACTCGATTGCGGGCAAGCATTGGGAACACCGCTTCGTCTTCGGCGGAAGCGCGTTGAAATAAGCCTTTTTCAAAAGCTCCGGCTTCTCTCTTTTTGAGGGCAGCCGGAGCTTTTTTTACGCCGAGTCGTTGCGTGACTCACCGGAGACGTTGGGGCAGTCCCTTTCATATGCCGAATCAGAAATTAGAGGAACTGCAATGCCCTATTCACTTGAATTTACCAGTCCGCGCAAAAATAGAGAATCTCTAGTGCTCTAACGCCCCCATTCCGGCAGGCACAAACATTTTTCGACACACTTAAATGATCTCCGTTCCGCTATGCTCGGAAGAACTTCTCCGCATTCAGCTTAGCGCATCGTGGTTCCTTTATTTTCAAGCTCGGCTCGGTTACGGCTCGCCTGTTCCAAGTCTGATCGGAGCCCCACGTCGGAGTTAACACCCGTTCGAGCCAGATGTCACGCGGGTCCACGCATATCTGCGTCAGATGTCACGTCCAGATCCACGCATATCCACTCCAGATGCCAAGTTCGGGTTCGTGTCTGGTCCGCGCCGGATGCTGCGTCCGAGTTCGCACCTGGTTCGAGCCAAATGCCACGTCCAGATCCATGCCTGGTCCGCACCAGATGCCAAGTTCGAGTCCGCCCCCTCCTCCGTCGCCCCTGTTGCAGGATACGTCACCCTCTCCCTTCCGGAAACGGGGAAGAAGCTCGCGACATCTCCCAAAAAAGCCGCCCCCGCCACAAAATGCCTGCGTCGGAGACGGCCTCTTTACATTTATTTCTTCGCTCTCCACGCGTCAAGCTGCTTCTGAGCCTCGTCCATCACCTTGTTGATTCCTGCGGCTTTCAGCTTGTCGATCGCTTTGGGCAGCACCTCCGACGGCTCGACGGAGCCGGTCTCCAGCGCTTTCTTGAACTCTTCCGATACGCTCTTGACGGCGGCAAGCTCGTTCTCCACCTTCGAGGAGTCGAACTGGAAGCCGAGCAGCGGCGCGTTCTTGGCCGACTTGTTGAACTTGTCGTACTGCTCCCACTTGTCGGACGGGTCCTTGGGGAACCGGTTCAGCAGGAACATATTGCCAAGTGTAAACGACGGCATGGAGTAACCGGAATCCGGAATCATCTCGATGACGCCCTCGGAAACTTTTTTATAGTGGGTGCCTTCGAGACCGTAGTTTACCAGATTCCGCAAATGCGCGTCGGAGTTCAGCAGGTTCAAAAACTCCATCGCTTTCTCGGGATGCTTGGAATTCGCGGAAATCGACATCATGGAGCCGGTCACCGACCAGTTGAACACGATCGGCTCGTGAATCGGCTTCGATACGATCTCGTATTTGAAGCCTTCCGACCATAAATTGTCCGCGAACGGGACCGTATGCGCTTTGTCGACGAGCCATTTGCCGGTTTTCTCGTGATCGTTGCCCGTCTTGGTCGCGACGTCAGGCGGCAAATAGCCTGCTTTGTAGTATTTGCGCATTGTTTCGCTCATTTGCCGGTACTCGGGCGTCTCGAATACGTTGACGATCTTGTAGTCCTGCGTATCGAGCCGTACCCCGAACGGGATACCCTGTACGACGAAATCGAACGGAACGAACGGGTCGACGTTGCTTGGAATCGGGTATACGCCCGGTTCGTTTTCCTTCATCGTCTTGAGCAGCGGCTCCAGACTTTCCAGCGAACTGACGTTCGAGAGGTCCATTTTGTATTTGTCGACGTACTGCTTATTGAACCGCCATACCGCCTGCGCAGGCAACTCCTTGTTCGTCGGCACCCCGTAGTTGTGCCCGTTCACCTTGGAGCCTTCGAGGAACGAAGGGTGTACGGCCTTCTTGATACCCTGCCCATATTTGTTCAGCAGGCCATCCATCTCGTAAAACGCCCCTTTGCGGGCATTCTGCACGTAGTCGAAGGCCCACGAGCTCGTAAACGCGATGTCATAAGGCTCGCCGGATACGGAGATGACCTGCATCTTCTGGGAGTAGTCGCCCCAATCGATCATCTTCATTTTCACGGTGGCATTGATTTTCTCTTTCGTATATTTGCTGACGGCCTCCATCACTTTGTCGGCATCCTTTTGCGGTCCGCCGATCGTGTACCAGATCAGCTCGACGGGCTGGCCGTCCGCTTTTCCGGCGCCGGCTCCTTCTTGGGCGGGGCTCCCGCCGGAGCAGCCGGCGGCCAGCGCGGACAGCATCAGCACCGAGGCGAGCCCGGCGGCGAGTCGTTTTCGTTTGAACATGCGGCGTTCCTCCTAGTACAATATTATTCTTTAACCGCTCCGATCGTCAGGCCCTGCACGAAATACCGTTGGAAGAACGGATATGCGAGCACGATCGGACCGGTGGCCAGGACGACCATGGCCATTCTTGACGATTCCTGCGGCAGCGACTTGGCGATTTCGAAGCGCTGGGTGGCGTCGCTGAGACTGGAGTTTTGCACGATAAACTGAATGTTGCTCTCGATCTTCATCAGCAGCGACTGCAGCGGAATCAGATTCGGGCTGTCGATGTACAGCAGCGCATTGAACCAATCGTTCCAATAGCCGAGTGTACTGAACAGACCGATCGTCGCCAGCCCCGGCAGCGAGATGGGCATCACCAAATGCGTGAACACCTTCCATTCGCCCGCCCCGTCAATCCGGCCGGACTCGATGATCGCATCGGGCACCATCTGCTTGAAAAACGTGCGCATGATCAAGATCGAGAAAGCGCTGACGCACGTGGGCAAAATAAGCGCCCATATCGTATCCTTCAAATGCAGCACCTGCGTCGTCACGATGTAGGAAGGCACCAGCCCGCCGTTAAACAGCATCGTGAAAAAAGCGAAAAACGCAAAGGCGTTCCGGTACGCGAAATTGTTTCTGGACAGCGCATAAGCGTACAGCGCGACGGTCAGCACGCTGAGCAGCGTTCCGACAATGGTGACAAAGAGCGTCACCCCGTAGGACCGGAACAGCTGACCTCCGGTTCGAAAAAGGTACCGGTACGCCTCGAAGCTCCATATTTCCGGAAACACCTGATAGCCGTTGTTCGCTAACGCTTGCTCGTCCGTCAGCGAGATGATGACAACGAAGATGAACGGAAATACGCAGGCAATGGCAAACCCGCCGGCGATCGCGTGGCATACGCCGTTCCAGAACGGCGACAGCTTCGTAAAGTCCCGGCTCTTCTTAATCATGGCAGCGGTAGGTGCATTCGGACTTGGCAATCAGGCTCCCCCTTCCTTTTCGTCGAGTGTTTAAAATAAAGCGTTCTCTTTGTTGATCCGCTTCACGACGGCGTTGGTCACCAGCACCAGAACGAGTCCAACCACCGATTGATACAGCCCGGCCGCCGTGCTCATGCCGATATTGCCCGTCACCTTCAGTCCCCGGTACACGTACGTATCGATGACGTTGGTCACAGGGAACAGCGCGCCCGTATTGCGCGGTACTTGATAGAACAAGCCGAAGTCCGCGCGGAAAATGCCGCCGATCGCCAGCACCGTCAAGATGATGATCATCGGCCGGATAAAGGGCAAGGTAATGCTCCAAATTTGCTGCCATTTGCCTGCGCCGTCAATCATCGCGGCTTCGTAATACGACTTGTCGATGCCGATGATGGCCGCCAGGTAGACGACGCTGGAATAACCGACACCCTTCCACAGGTTGACAAGCACGAGAATGTAAGGCCAATAGGCCGGCTCCGCGTACCAAGAGACGCGCTCCATGCCGAGCGCCGTCAGCGCCTGATTCAGCACCCCGCGATCCACGCTCAGGAAGCTGAACAAGAAATAGCTGACGATGACCCAGGACAAAAAGTAAGGCAGGAACATGCCGGTCTGATAAATTTTCGCCCACCGGCGGTTGACGATTTCATGCAAAATAATGGCCATAATCACCGATAAAACCGTGCCCAGCACGATAAACGCAAAATTGTACAGCAGCGTATTGCGCACGATGATGTAAGCGTCTTCGGATTGAAATAAAAATTCGAAGTTTTTGAAGCCGGTCCACTTGCTCCGCCATATGCTCGCCAGAAAGCCGTCCCGGTCGAAGCGGTATTCCTTGAAGGCAATGATCGCCCCCGGCATCGGCAAATAGCTGAACAGCAGGAAATAGACGGCTCCCGGCAGCACCATGAGCAAAAAGGTTTTGTTGCGGTTTAGCTTCTTGAGTGTACGTCCGATGGTTCCCACAAGCTTTTCACCCCCGTTCTTTTGCGTCCGCAAGCTCCATTTCAGAAAACGCATACATCGCTTTCTTTTCTAACTTTACCCAATGCGGAGCGCGGCAGAAAGTTAAGAAACTTTAGAACGGGTGGAGAAACTAAAGAAACGTTTTCATCAGCCTCCCAGCTTGCTCCAATTGCGGTATTCCGTCGGCGAGAAGCCGTAATATTTGCGAAACTGCTTGTAAAAATAGCTCGTATCCGTGTACCCGACCCTAAGGGAGATGTCGCTCGTTTTCAGATTCGATTCGACGAGCAGCTCCTTCGCCTGGGCAAGCCGGTACTTGTTCACGTAATCGGAGAACGTCTCTCCCGTTTCCTTATGGAAAAGCTGGCCCAGGTAAACCGAGTTCATGTGGAAGGCCTGACTTAACGTCTTCAAAGACAGCTCTTCGCCATAGCGGCGCTCGACCTCGCGCAGCACCTGCCGGATGACGGGGCTGTACTCCCGCTCCGCCGCACCGGACGCGAAAAGCACATGGTCGACGAAGCGCTCGACCAGCTCCTCCAGTTCCTGCATCGTCTGCGGCTTGACGACCTGCGAGAACAAGTGCTTGTAATCGCCGATAGCGCCTTCGTGCTCCTGCCGCATCAGATTGGCATGATGAACGGCGGCCGCAAGCACGGCCATCGCCGTGTTCTGGACGTCGGACGGCGCCAGCCCTTCCGTCCCCCGGAGACGCGCGAACGCTTCCCCGACCCAGGCGAGCGCCTCGTCCTTCTTCCCGGCCGACAGCAGCTTGCAGAAATGGGCCAGCTCCGCCTGCGCAGGCGCCGCAGGTTCCGCCGCTGCGGTTAGAGCGGGCGCTTCGTAGACAAGCGGCCCGTCGTGCGGCGCGAGCACATAGTAGTCCTGCATCCGCTTGGCGGTGCGGTAGCTGCGATGGGCGGACGCCTCGCCCTTGGACGCTTCGCCGACCGTCACCAGCAGCGGCAGGCCCCACCGCTCGCGGATGGCGGCTTGCAGCTCCGCCATGAAGCGGACGAAGCCGGTCCGCTCCGCATCGCCGTCGTTCAGTCCCGCGATGAGAACGAGATCGCCTTCGAGATCGGCGAACACGGCCTGCTCCGGGCCGTAAGACTGCGCCGTCCGCTGGCAATACGTCCTTACGGCGGCAATCGTCTCCGCCCGGGACGATACTTCGGCGGTCTCCGCCTGCTCTTGATCGAACAACAGCTTGACGATGCCCACGACATACCCCGACAAGCCTAGCCGGATGCCGAGCAGCTCCTCGCGGTTTCTCAGCTCCTCCGGCTCGATGGCCGCCGTGACCCAGCGGTACAGGAGATTGTCGCGGATGATTTCCAGATGGCGCTTAATGCTCTCTTCCTTATAAACGGACTGCTCGATTTTGGCAACGGTGCCGGTCAGCGTCCGGATCAATTCTTCCGTATTGACCGGCTTCAGCAAATAATTTTCGATGCCGAGCATGACGCCTTCTTTCACATAGTCGAAATCGTTGTACCCGCTTAAAATAATGAATTTCACGTCGGGCTGCAGCTCTCTTACGCTGCGAATCAGCTCCAGGCCGTTCATACGGGGCATCTGGATGTCGGTAATCAAAATATCGATCGGCTCGCCGGCCAAAGCTTCGAGCGCTTCCGCCCCGTCCCCGGCCTTGCCGACAATCTGCAGTCCGTGCCGCTCCCAGTCAATCAAATAAGCGAGTCCCTCCATGATGAACGGCTCGTCGTCAACCAGAAATACGCGATACATACTCGTTCCCCCTTACGCTTCCCGGAATCGTGATGGTCACCGTCGCTCCTTCGCCGGGACGGCTGTCGATCCGCAAGCCGTATGCTTCCCCGAAGCTGTGCTTCAGCCGCTCGTTCACATTCGTCAGACCGATGGACGCGCCGGACGGCGAAGGCGGATGTTTCAAGTCCCGCTGCAGCTGCGCCAGCCGCTCGGGGACGATGCCCGAGCCGTTGTCGGCAACGGCGATATGGACGTCTGAGCCTTCGGCCCAGCCGCGGATGAGAATCCGGCGCTCCCGGCCGTCCGGAGCGGCGCCGTGGAAGGCATGGCGGATGCAGTTTTCGACGATCGGCTGGAGCGTCAGCTTCAGAATCGCACAGCGGCCCACGGCTCCGTCGACCGCAACCTCGTAGTCGAACCGGTTCGGATAGCGGGCCCGCAGCAGGTTCAAATACAGCCGGCACAGCTGGACCTCGTCCTGAACGGTCACCATCGTCTCGTGCTTGATCAGATTCTGGAACAGTGCTCCCAAGCTGTAGATCATATCCCCGACATCCCGGTTGCCGTCCATCACCGCTTTAAGCCGTATTGCCTCCAGCGTGTTATACAGAAAATGGGGCTGGATCTGCGCCTGCAGCGCCAGCAGCTCCGCCTGCCGCTGCTTGATCTCGGACAAGTATACCCGCTGGATGTGCTCCTGCAGCGTTTCGCACATTTTGTTGAAGCTGGTGGCGATGTGGAACAGCTCGTCTTCCTTCTGCACGGTTACGCGAACCGAGAGATCCCCGTCCTGCAGCTTGCGCATGGCGCGAATGACCGTCTGCGTACGGCGCGAGAAATTGATCATCAGCAAATAAGACAGCAGCACGGCGGCGGCCACACATAAGCCCGTGCCTACGATCACCGTTCGCTTCATCCCCTGAAGCCCTTCGCTTACCTTCGCTACCGGCACGATGCTGGCGAGCACGACGCCGCCTTGGTTCAACGTCTTCAGCTGTACATAGGCCGGTTCGTCCAGCGCGACCGGGTCCGATTGGTCCCGCAGGACGTGCATGTAAGGGTAGCTCTGCCCCGTATAGCGCCGGGAGGAATCGTACAGCACGGTGCCGTCCGCCGTCAGCAGAAGCAGCTCCCCCTTGAAATCGCTCCGGTCGTTCTGCACAATCCGGTCCATGCCGGTCCATTTCCAGTCGACAAGCAAGGTGCCGTGATTCTGCAAGGTGATCGGATCGTTAATGTCGTTAGCCATCGTAAACATGCGGTTGCGGTCCCCATCCGCTCCCGGCTCGAACGACGGCGGCGGCGCGAAGGACTTGGTCTGGCGGATACGACGGATCGGATCGGCAACTTTCGGGTTTTCCGGCCCCGGATAGACGAAGCCTTGCTCCTCCAGCCCGCGGTACGCGTACAGGAAGCCCTTGACGCTGCTGTACAGCCAGATCGTCTGAATTTCCCGGTCAAAGGTTAACGACTGGAAATACGAATCCATGTTTTTGTCGACAAAGGCCGCATTGTCCGCAAAACGGTCCAACCGATAACGAAGATAATCGGAAAAATCGTTGTTGAGAAAAAACAGCACGTCCCGAAGCAGCCGTTCGTCCTTATACAATTGGAACACCATCTGCTGACCGGCCTCATACCTGCGCTCCACTTCGTGCGTCGCCCGCTCCAGCACCTGCTTCGCCGCTTCCAGCTCCTTGCGCGTCGATTGCTCGGCAGTGTTGCGGTAAATCAGAACGGCGAGCGCCGTCAAGGAGACGACGATAATGAGCGAATACAGCAGCAAAATTTTGTTGAACAGCTTCTTCTCGATATGATTTTTGTAAAACGTTCGGACCCCCGAAACCATGCTGCGCCTCCCTCCGTATCCGATTTTTCCCGTAAGCTATATGTATTCGCGGCCGTCCGGTAATATCGTTGTCAGCCTTCGCGGCTCCGGACAGCGGCGTGTTCGGAAAGGGGCAAAAAGACCGCCTGTCTCCTTATCCGCAGATAAGAGAGACAAGCGGCCTCCGTGCTATTTCGCCAATCCGTTCACTTCGAACTCGTAAATACGAGCGGCCGTATCGCCGCCTTGCGTGGCTTTATCGATCGTCAGCTTCACGTATCTCGCCTTCGTCAGCGCGATCGGATGCTTGCTCTCCGCGGCCGTATTGCCTTGAACCTGAACGACGTCGCTCCAAGTGCTGCCGTCGTTGCTCACTTGAATGTGGAAGTCGCGGGTGTTGAACGCGGCCGCTTCACCGCCCGCTTCCGCATGCTTCACCACAAACTCACTGATCGTATAGCTCGCGCCCAGATCGACCGACAACCAATGCGGCCCGCTGCCGAGCGCGCACCACTTGCTGTTGTCCGTCACCTTGCCGTCGAAGGCGTAAGCTGCCGCTTCGTTCGGTCCGCAAGCTCCGTCCGCCGTCGCCGGCTTGTTCAGGGCGAGATTTTTCACCCCGCCAGCAGCGTCCTTGGTCACCGTGATGAACGCTTCTTTGGTTACGGTGCTGTCGCCTACCGAGTTCTTCGCCGTCAGCGTCACACTGTACGTTCCCTCGGCTGCATAGGTGACGACCGGCTGCTTCTCGGTGCTTGCGGACGGCGTTCCGCCCGGGAACGACCATACCCGCTGCTCCGTCACCTCGGACGATTGGTCAATAAACGTTACCGGCTGTCCCGGCGCGACGAGCGTCTTATCCGCCGCGAATGCCGCTACCGGCTTTGGATACGCCGGCCAGGTCACCACGGTCTGCGCCGCTTTGCCGCGCTGTCCGTCCGCGCTAAGAGCGACGACTTCCAGCTTCGTCTGCGCTTCCGGTCCGATCCGGCGCAGCATCGGCACGTAGTACACCCGGTTCGGAGTGACGCCGAGCAGCTCTTTGCTGCCGTCCGGCTTCACCCGGTACACCTCGAAATAGCGGACCGGACGGTCCGTCGCCGACCATTCCAACCGGGCATCGCCGTAGATGCCGTCCTTGAACTCCGCTTCCTTCACATTCAAGCCGCGTACCTCGGGTGCAGGGTTCGGATCGTCTTTTGCGTTATAGACGGAAAGCTGTCCGATGTTGACCGAGAAGTCCGGAATCGTCTGCTTCGCGTCCGCATACAGAGAGATGGCGGCGATCCGCTTGCCGCGGTACGGATTCAGATTGAACGTTTGCGTATCCCACGTTCCGGGATGCAGGCCGCCCGCGTCAAGGAATACGAACTTGTCGGGCTGATCGGCGAACGACAGTCCCACCTTCAAATCCGCGTGCTTCGTCTGCGACTTGAAAGTAAACGACAGCTTCGTGTTCTGTTCTACGAGCAGGTCCGTCTTGTACAGCTTCAGATTTGTAGCGTTCTGCGGGCTGAGCGTTCCCGCCAGCTTCAAGGAGCTGCCGCCGTAATAAGCGGTCGTGAAGTCGAAGCTCGGCTTCAGCGCTTCCCCTTTGCTTTCCGCAATCCAGCGCCAGGTGGGCAGCACATCCTGCAGGCTCCGGTTATTCCACGGCGTCGTCCGCACGACTTCCCCGTTCACAGCGAACAGCTGCCCGTTGCCCGTATTGAAATTCGTCGTAAACGGCAGGTCGTTCACCGGCGACTGTTCTACGACATAATGCGCGATGCCCTTCCAATCCGCCGTGCCGGACGTATTGGCCGGGTTGCCGGTCGGGCCGACCCAGAATTTATTTTCCTTCGCGTAAAATTGCTCTTGATTTTCCGACGAGTTGAACGCCCAGTCCGGGCGATAAATGCCGAGCGACGTAACCGCTTTCTTGCCCTCGGGAAAAATCGCGTTCCAGCTAATTTTCGTATCGTAGCCCTTCGCTTCGACATCAATGCCCGTGAACAGCTCGTACGGGCTGCGGCCCAGGCTCTTGGCTTTGTTCGCGGACGGCTCCAGCGAACGCCACCAGAAATTCAGGAACATGCTGTCGGAGCGGCGTTCGCTGCCCTGCTGCAGGAACATTTGGTTGCGATCCGTCAGCGCGTTCTGCCAAGCGATCGAGCCGTCCGCGGTCATCGAATCGTACCACATGATCTGCATCCCCGCCGGCTTCTTCGCCTGCAGGTAGGCAAGGAACTTCTGCATCGCCGCGGCGTCTTCCGCCGTTCCGCCTTCCGTCTCCTGGTTTATAAACCAGCCGTCGAAGCCGTAATAGTTCGCCACTTCGAGCAGTTTATCCGCTACCGGGAACGTGCCGTCCGGGTTTTGCCGGATCGTCTGCTTCACCCATTCGAACTTGCCACCGTATACGCTCGGCGGGAAAAAGACGGTGCCAAGCACCGGAACGCCATTCTTATGGGCTGCATCCGTCACGTCCGCGCTCGGCGGCACGATGATGCCTTCGCCCGACGATCCGCCCCAATAGACGAGCTTGTCGACGTAAGCCCAGTAGCCGAACGTATTCGCGTCGAACTTCTCCGACCCTTGCGACGGCACGCCGCTGGTTTGCCGGTTCATCGCCGAAAGCGCTGCCACTTTAGGCTCGACCGTAGCGTGCTTGTTAACCTGATATCCTGTGAAACGGTCCTGCAAAGCAATCGTGCTGCGGTTGAACTCCGCATCCTTGTCTCCCTGCGGCGTCCAACGGAGCAGATCCTCCGGGAACCAGTAGGACGAGTGCGGCTGCGCCGCTTGAGCGCCAGCGGCAAACACCAGGCATGAGAACATGAACAGTAAAAGACCGGTCCATCGTTTTTTCATCGTGTTTCCTCCCGTTTGGTTAAATTTCGGACTGTCCGGCATGCGTTCCGGGCATCCCCCTCCACCCTTCAGAGGATTCGGACACGCTCCACATTGCATGAAAGCGCATCCTTCCATTCCATTGTATGGAAAAACATAGCGCTTCCAAAAGTGGAATTATTAAAGATCCAGTGGACGAAATGAAGAAACTTGATCGATGAACCGCTTTTGGAGATATAATACTAGGTAAAAGTCCGGCGAATAACAGCGGAGCGAGCGGAATCGTTTCGGCCCGGACTTTGACCCCCTCTCGGCAGAAAGGATCGAACATCTTATGAAGCTTGTCAGACTTGTTACCTTTATTCCGATACTCTCCGTCCTGCTCCTATCCTTCATGCTCCCCGGAGCCGCCGCAGTCGATATCGTTCCTTCGGAGCCGCGCAAGGTAATGCGTGTCGCCGGAGACAACAATTTTCCGCCGTTCGAATTTGTCGCCAACGGTACGTTTCAGGGATTTAACGTCGATATGTTGAATGCGCTCTCGCTCGAAACCGGCATTTCGTTCGAATTTTATCCGATGCCCTGGAGCGAAGCGATCAAAGCGCTGGAAAGCGGTAAGGTGGATGCCATTCAAGGGATGAAGTACAGCCAGGAGCGAGCCCAGAACTACCGCTTCTCCGAACCGTATTTTACAAGCGCGCAGGGCATCTTCGTCCGGAAGGACTCGTATTCCGTCCATTCGCCGACCGATCTGCAGAACCGCAAAATCGCCGTCCAGGAAGGCGATATCAGCAGCGAAGCGATGCAGCGCATTCCGAACGCCACCGTGCTCGCGGCGGAAAATCAGGAGGAAGCGATCCGGCTTCTACTCGGCGGTCAGGTGGACGCATTTATCGGCAATCAGATCACCGGCCAGTACGTACTGCAAAAAAACCGCCAGCAGGATCAAGTGAAGCTGGTCGGCGATCCGATCGTCCCGACGGACTACGGCCTTGTCGTGCTCAAGAAGAACGAAGCGCGGCTCGGCGAGATCAACCACGGGCTGCGCGAGCTGAAATCGAACGGGACCTATGCCAAAATCGAACGAAAATGGTTCGGCGAATATATTTATCCGTCCGCTCCGCGGCTGAAGGAACTGCTGTCCTACGTCGTGGCGGGACTCGTCATTACGGCAGCCGTCCTGCTGCTGATACTATGGTGGAACTTCACGCTCAAGCGGGAATTGAAAAAGCGGCTGGACGCCTACAAGAAGACGCTTGACGAGTTGGCCCGGCGGGACCGGCTGCAATCGCTCGGCCAATTGGTCGCGGGCATTGCCCATGAAATCCGCAATCCGATCACTTCGATTTTGTCGTATTCCCAGGCGCTGCCCTTCAAGTACGACAACAAGGAGTACCGCGAATTTTTCACGATGCACGTCACCGAGGAAGTGATGCGGCTGAACCGGATCGTGACGGAGCTGCTGGACTTTGCCCGCGAGAAGCCGCCCGAGAAAACGCTGTTCAAGCTGGAGGAGCCGGTGCGGGCCGTCGCTTTGTTTTTTCATAATCTCTTCGAGGAAAGACACATTGTCGTGCAGCTCGACGTGCCGGATTCCGCATACGTGTGGGCGGATGCCCAGCAAATCAAGCAGGTGCTGATCAACCTGATCCGCAATGCTATCGACGCGATGCCCGGCGGCGGAACGCTCCGCATCGCCGCGCAAGAGCAGCAGTCATTCGTGATCCTTGAGATCGAGGATACCGGGGAAGGGATCGATGCGGACGATTTGCCAAAAATTTTCGAGCCGTTCTTTACCAAGAAAGCGGGCGGCGTCGGTCTCGGGCTGTCGATCTGCTATCAGTTGGTACGGGATAACCGCGGGGAAATCGAAACGACGAGCGAAAAAGGAGCCGGGACCCGAATCGTATTGAAACTACCGAGCCAATTGGAGGAAGACGAGCATGCCTAAACCGAACCTGCTTATACTGGACGATGAAATTTCGATCTGCAAATCGCTTTCGTTTATTTTGGAAGACGATTACGAGGTTTATGCGTCCACCGATCCCGACGAGGCCATCGCCCTGTTCTCCCACGTCGCCTTCTCGATCGCCCTGCTCGACCTTCGGCTCGGGATGCGCGACGGTATCGAGGTGCTGAAGCAGATCCGCAGCATCTCCCCACGGACGGTCGTCATCATCATGACGGCGTACGGCAGCATCCCGTCGGCGGTGGAAGCGATGCGGCAAGGCGCGTTCTATTACGCTTCCAAGCCGATCGATATCCACGAGCTGAAAGTGCTGCTCGAAAAAGCGATGGAGCAGTTTCAACTGCAATCGCGGGTCGAATGGCTGAACGAGGAGATTCAAAAAGCCTACGACGTGCACGGCTTGATCGGGCACAGCGCGCAGATGCAAAACGTCTTCTCGCTGATCGACAAGGTCAAGAACATCGATTCCAGCATCCTGATCATGGGTGAAAGCGGTACGGGCAAGGAGCTGGTGGCGCGCGCGATTCATTTTGCCGGCGACCGGCAGAGGCAGGTTTTCTCGACGATCAACTGCGCTGCCATCCCCGCCAATCTGATCGAATCGGAGCTGTTCGGCTATGAGAAGGGAGCCTTCACCGGCGCTGTGGCCCGAAAAACGGGCATTTTCGAAACGGCCAACGGCGGCACGCTGTTTCTGGACGAAATCGGCGAGCTCGATATCGGGCTTCAGAGCAAGCTGCTCCGCGTGCTCCAGGAGAAAGCGATCATGCGGATCGGCGGGCAAAAGGAAATCGCAATCGACGTGCGGATTATTGCGGCCACAAACCGGGATTTGAAGAAGGAAATTCAGCAGGGCAAGTTCCGGGAGGACTTATACTACCGGCTGAACGTCATTCCGATCCTGCTGCCGCCGCTGCGCGAGCGACAGGAAGACATCCCTTCGCTGATTCAGCACTTCATCAACAAAATCAACGAACGCATGTCGAAGCAGATCAAAGGCATCGATCCGGGCGCACTTCAGCTGCTGCTGGACTATCCGTTTCCCGGCAACGTGCGGGAGCTGCAGAACATCATCGAACGCTCGATTGCGCTGGCGGACGGCGACCGGGTGACGGTTAGCGACCTGCCCGGAGACCTGCAGACGAAGCCGGCGCAGCCTTCCGACAGCAAGCTTGTGCCCGTTTACGTCGGAGAAACGATGGACGCAATCGAGCGCAAGGTCATTCTGTCCACGCTCCAGGCGATGGACGGCAACCGGCGCAAAACGGCGGAGACGCTCGGCATCGGAGAGCGCACGCTGCGCGACAAGCTGGCTCGTTACCGGGCCGAATAAGGGCCGGGCGGCAAAAACCGCCCGGCAGATTTCGCCGCCCCGGCAATTTTCGCCGCTTTTTCGAAACTCTACACCGTTTTTCCGCCTCATCCGCCTGTTGCTCTACTTCATCGATTTTCTCCTATCCACCGCCTACTTCACCGGTCCTTGCCTGCCCGCCGACTTTCTGCTCTGCTCCGCCGTTTTTCCGTTCCATGGTCCTCCCATCTGCACTCGCTCCTTCCCCCAATCCAAGCCAAGCCCTCCTGCCGTTCGCTCTGTTGAAAACCTATTGGCACGATATTTGCTTATAGAAAAAGCGTAACGACAAAACGATATGCAGGGGGAATTATACAATGATGTTCAAAACAAAAAAACCGGTTTATTTGGCAGTAATCTGTATGTTGACGCTCATGGTTTCGGCATGTGGCAGCAAGCCCGACCCTTCGGCAGGACAGCAAGCTCCGGCGGCGGCTGCGAGCAGCAACGAAATCTTATCTAAAATCGCCAAAACGAAAACGCTTACGGTCGGCACGGACGCAACCTTCAAGCCGTTCGAGTACAAATCCGGCGATCAATTCGAAGGCTTCGATATCGACCTGATCCGTGCGGTGGCCAAAGAGCTAGGCGCCGACAAAGTCGAATTCGTGGACACCGAGTTCAAAGGGCTCATTCCGGGGCTGCAGGCGAAGAAGTTCGATCTCATCGTCTCGGCGATGTACATTACGGACGAGCGCAAAAAGACGATCGACTTCTCCGATTCGTATTTTCCAGGCGGCCTTTCGATCATGGTGAAGAAAGACAACGAAGCGGTAAAAAGCTTCGACGATCTGAGCGGGAAAAAAGTGGCGGTGCAAATCGGCACGAAATCGGTCAAATTCGTGGAAGAAAGCCGCAAGAATATCGAGCTTGTCAAAGTGGAGAAAAACACGGAAATGTTCCTGGAGCTGGAGACCGGCAAGACCGATGCAGTCATCACCGGATTCCCGGCCGCCAAAGCTTACGCCAAAGAAAAAGGCACAGTCAAAGTACTGCCCCAAACGCTGACGGAAGAATATTACGGCTACGGTATCCGCAAAGACAACCCGGAATTCGTGAAGGCTGTCAACGATGCGGTCAAGAAGGTCAAAGACAGCGGAAAATACAACGAAATTGTTAAAAAATGGTTCGAGTAGCCGGACCGGCAGCTTAGCTCGCGATTAGGAGGGAAACTATGCAGCATTTTGACTTCAGCGTCCTTGGCGAGTGGCAGAATATCCGGCTGCTGCTGCAATCGTTATGGTATACGGTCATTTATACGCTGGGCGGGTTTGCGCTCAGCCTGATCATCGGGACGTTCATTTCGTTCGGACAAATGTCCAAATTCAAGCCGTGGAAATACGTATCGCTCGCTTATCTGTCTTGGTTCCGGGGTACCCCGCTGCTGGTGCAGCTGTTCCTGCTCTATTACGGACTGCCGATCGTGTTCGGCATCGATACGGTTCCATGGGTATCCGGCGTCGTCGCCCTGGGCATGTACAGCGGGGCGTACGCTTCCCAGGTCATCCGCGGAGCCATTCAATCGATCGACAAGGGGCAGATGGAGGCCGGGCGTTCCCTCGGCTTCTCCTATGCGCAGACGATGCGCAAAATCGTGATCCCGCAGGCGGTGATCCGCATGCTGGCGCCGATGACCAACGAGTTCATCTCGCTCACGAAAAACTCCTCCCTGCTGTCGACGATTACGGTTGTCGAGCTGTTCCGGCAGGCGAACCTGCTGATTGCCGACACGTACAAAACGATCGAGTTTTTGCTGGCTATCGCGATTCTGTACTATTTGGTCAACAACCTGATCGGGTTTATCGGCCTGGTGCTGGAAAGACGTCTCGGGACGGGGGATGATATGCGATGATACGAATAAACGGGATTCACAAATCGTTCGGCAGCAACCATGTGCTGCGCGGCGTCGATCTTCAGGTGCAGCAAGGGGAGGTCGTCGTCATTCTCGGGCCGTCGGGCTCGGGCAAAAGCACGCTGCTGCGCTGCATCAACTATTTGGAAACGTACGACAAAGGCAGCGTCGTCATCGAAGGCAAGCCGATCGGCCGCATTCCCGTGCAAGGACAAGCCGGCCAGTCCGTGGAAATGCCGCAGAAGGACCTGAATGCCGTCCGTCAGGATGTCGGCATGGTGTTCCAATCGTTCAACCTGTTCCCGCACAAGTCGGTGCTGCACAACATTACGATGGCTCCGATCTCGCTGCGGGGGATGAACAAGGAAGACACCGAACAATTGGCGCGCGAGCTGCTGCGCAAGGTCGGGCTGCAGGACAAGGCGGAAGCCCGTCCGTCCAGCCTGTCCGGCGGACAAAAGCAGCGGGTCGCCATCGCCCGCGCGCTTGCCATGAAGCCGAAGGTGATGCTGTTCGACGAGC
>NZ_JTHN01000063.1 GCF_001399685.1 Paenibacillus sp. A3 | reverse complement strand
CCACAATTTTATTCTTTCATCCGGACATTTGCTGAGAAAAACTTATAAGATATATATAGTAGTTCGGAGCTCGGTGCAGGAAGTTTCGAGTGGAACCGGAAGAAGCATTGCTGTCAAGTTTAACGAGGACCAGTTAAACTTGACAGCACAGCTCGTAGTAGTTCATTCGCAAGTGAGCGAGCCTTTACCGCTGCGTAAGTCGGGAAGGCTCGCTTTTTTCTTGAACATCGTCCAAAAGAACATGAAACGGACCAACAAAAGTTGGCCCGTCAAAGGCTGAAAATAGAGGAACTGTGGTGAACTGTGCGAAACGTTGGAACGATTGTGAGAGTATAGAGGAGATCAGGTGCTTTAAGCGTGTCGAAAAAAGTTATACTCCTTCAGGATGGCGGCGATAAGTGATCACAGGTGCGTTATTACGATTAGGCAAGCCAATTGAGGTGGAGTAACGCATGCCAGTTCCTCTAAATGTTCAGAAGGGATTAGAAAGGTTGAGAAATACAGCTGCCGCAAGCGTCACATAGGCCAGTCAAGCCATCTCATGCGAACTACAGCAGCGGTTCCGGCTTCCATGAAGGATGAGAAGGGAACGCTCCCGTATTCATCCAAGCGGAGTTGGCCAATAGTATTGACCCGGCGGGCCTAGTGCTGCCATTCTCCATCCAAGCGTGAGAGGCGCTCCACCGGCCCCGGCCAGGTCTTCTTCGCTCAAGCATCCTTAGCTTAGACGTCTTCATCCGCTCGGCCGCCGCTCAGCCGGTCCCATGCAAGCTTGGCGGCCCCGGCGACGCCCGCCGCATTCCCGAGCTCGGCCGCGACGATAGGCGTTTCGCGGAATACGGGCATAGCGCGTTCGCGGACGATCCGGCTGATCCGTCCCAGCAGCGCGTCGCCTTGGGCGGTGACGGCTCCGCCGAGCACAATCGCCTGCGGATTCAGCACATGCGCGAGGCTGATAAGTCCGACCGCCGTGTATTCGGCGTATCGCTCGATGACGGCCGAAGCGGCATGATGTCCTGACGCTGCCAGGTCAAAAATCGATTTGGCCCCGTCCGACAGCTCGTCGCCGCGAAGTCCCGCTTCGGCCGCGAGCCGAAGCAGCGCGGTTACCGAGGCGTATTGCTCGTAGCAGCCGGATAGGCCGCAGTTGCATGGCTGGCCTCCCCAAGCGATAACCATATGGCCGAAGCCCCCGGCAAAGCCGCTGCCTCCGTAGTCCGGCCTTCCATCGATAACGCGCGACCCGCCGACGCCGGTACCCAGCGTGACGCAGATGAAGTCGCGGTACGGGCGCCCGGCTCCGAGCCAGGCTTCGCCGACGGCCATCGCGTGCGCGTCGTTTGCCACGGCGACCGGCAGGGAGGAAGCCTGCTCCAAGACATCGCGCAGCTGCAGTCCGGTCCAGCCCGGCAAGTTCGGCGTGGCATAGGCGACCCGGCCGCTCAACGGCTCGACGTAGCCGGCTGTGCCGACGCCGATGCCCGCAGGCAGCAGGCCGGCCGATGCGGAGTGCGCTCGGAAGTCTTCGATGATGGCGCGCAGCCGGCCCAGAAGTGCATCACGCCCTTGCTCCGCTTGAGTCGGGGTAACCGTATGCTTCAGCACCTCGCCGCTATCGTTTACAATTCCCGCTTTGATGTTCGTGCCCCCCAGATCAATACCCAAAACAACCTTACGCATGAGACGAACGCTCCTTACCAGGCGTACGCAGACCATTCCGGTCCAGAAACGCCATATAATCTTCGTACAGCTTGACGGACGATTCATGCCCTGCATGAACGGGGCTGCCGGGCTTGTTCATCATGCCCAGATATTGATAGCCGAGCACTTTGTCCACCCAAGGCGATACGGTCATCAACTGCTGCTCGATCCGTTCGAAGGCAGGAGGGTAGAGCACCTTCCCTTGAAAACGGAATAACTCCACATCCGCCCAAAGCGGTTTGCCTGCCCGGTCATGCGCTTCCCGCAGGGAGGCGAACGTTCGCTTCGCCTCATCGTGGGTGGTCCGGTTGACGCCGAGCTCGTCCTGATAGGCGATATAATCGACCTCAAGCGAACGAAGCTGCGTAACGAAGCGGTCGTCGGCTTTGACCGTGCGGGTGCCGTACGGTGCGATCAGCACTTTGCTCGGGCCATGCTTGCGGCACAGATTGGCCAAATCGTTCGCATACGCGATATAGTTGTCCGGAAAATATTCGCGGATCGCCGCTTCCACAGGGAAATACCACCCGGCAAAGGAGGGATGGTGGCCGTATTTCTCCGCCAGTTCCTTCGCGACATCAATGCGCAGGCGGGAATAATCGCCGTCGAGCGACAGCTGTCCCATAATCGGTGTCGTGAAAAAGCCGAGCCCGAGGTACAGGGAGACGTTCAGTTTATCTCCCGCAGCCAGCACCGCTTCGAGCGGATCCGGGCAGACGGTATCCCAGCGCCAAGGCATCGCTTCCGACGGATAGAACGCTTTGCCGTACAGCGCCACGCTGAGCAGGATGAAGGTATCCATGCCGGCTTCGGCCATTTCCGTCATTTTCAGCTCCCAATCGTGCGCTGTGAACTGTTGGGTCGCCGCATTCCAGGTGTCGCCTTCGTACGGATTGCAATGGTAAAAATCGAACCACGTGCCTGTGATCGGTTTCATCGGCCGTTCCTCGCTTTGCTTGAAATAGGGGGCACTCAATAGCCCGTACTGTAATGCATGCTCCGCGCGCGAATCACGCTTCCTCCCGCGCGAGCCGGAGCGCCTCCCGCACGCTGCCGTCCGCCTGCCGCAGCAGGCGGCTTGCCTGTCCGGCATCGGGAGCCGGACCGAGCAGCATAACGATGGCGGTTTTCACATCGCCGCCCGTCTGCCGCAGCGTGTGCGCCGCCGTCTCCGGCTTGGCGCCGGTCGCCATCTCAACGATTCGCTCCGCACGGCGCAGCAGCTTGCCGTTCGTCGGCTGCATGTCAACCATCAGGCTGCCGTACACCTTGCCGAGGCGGATCATCGTTACGGTGCTAAGCATGTTCAGCACCAGCTTCTGCGCCGTACCCGCCTTCAAGCGGGTGGAGCCGGTGACGACCTCCGGTCCGACGGGCACTTCGATAGCGGTGTCGGCCAGCGCGCCGATCAGCGAGCCGCGAACGCAGCTTACGGCAACGGTGGCGGCGCCGACCTCGCGCGCGTAGCGCAGCGCGCCGGCGACATAAGGCGTCCGGCCGCTGGCGGCGATGCCGACGACGACGTCCCGCGGCGAGAGCCCGCGGGCTTCAAGATCCTCAGCGCCGCCTTCGGTCCGGTCCTCGGCGGCTTCGTCGGCCTGCAGCATGCCGCTTCCCCCGGCCATGACGGCCTGCACGAGATCGGGCGGGGTGCCGAAGGTCGGCGGGCATTCGTAGGCATCGAGCAACCCGAGCCTGCCGCTCGTTCCCGCTCCGACATAGAACAGCCTGCCGCCGCCTCGGATCGCTTCCACAATCACGTCCACCGCAGCTTCGATGTCGGCCAGACTTTCTCCGACACGGCCGGGCACCGACCGGTCGGCTTCATTCATATAGCGGACCAAGTCCGCCGTTGTCATCAAATCCAGTTCGGGAGCTTGCGGGTCCCGCGTCTCGGTTTCGAGCCGGTCCGTCTCGTACGCGTTCATAGGTCACCTGCCATCGGGTTCGATTTGAAAAAAAGCTCCTTAAATGAACTTCAGTATGGAGATCAATTCCATTATATAAGGAGAAAATGCTTTCCGTAAACCTTTTTTGGGAGGAAAATTCCTCATTGTATTAAAAAAATGAAGATAATCTCTATTGTGTATAGTATAATGGAACTAGTACTCGCGAACAGAGGAGGTTCCAGTCATGATCCGCATTTCCGCCCTTGACGTATTCCCGCTCCGCCTCCCGATGAAGCAATCGTTTCGGATCTCGCAAGGAACGGTCGGCGCCGTATCCGCCGGAGCGCCTCATGTATATGTCCGCATCACGGGAGATAACGGCGTCGAAGGATGGGGGGAAGCGCGACCGAGTCCCCGCTGGAGCTACGAGACGCCCGAATCCGTATGCAGCGCCGTTTCCAATTACCTGAGGCCGGTGCTGCTCGGGCAGTGCGCTGACGACTTGGCGGCGGTTCACCGTATGATGAACCGCGAGCTCGCAGGCAGCCTTCACCCGGGTCAGCCGATCGCCAAAGCAGCCGTGGATACCGCGCTTCACGATCTGATCGCCCGCAGCTACGGAATGCCAGTAGCGGCACTATGGCAGTCGGGCTCCTCGCACCCGGTCCGCCTGTCTTATCTGATAAGCACAGACAATCCGGAGGAAGCCGCGCGCAAAGCGCGGGAGGCGGTGGCCGAAGGCTACACCGGCGTCGATGTCAAAATCGGGCTGAATCCGGCGAACGATCTGGATATCGTCGCGGCGGTGAAGCAGGAAGCGCCGAAGTTATTTTTCCGCGTGGATGCGAATCAGGCTTACCGCCTCACGCAAGCGATTCAACTGGCCCAAGGCCTCGAACGCATCGGCGTCGACGTGCTTGAACAGCCGCTGCCGGCCAATCAGCTCCACGGTCATGCCGAGCTGCGCCGCAAAGTGTCCATCCCGATCGCGCTGGACGAGAGCGTTTGGTCGCCAAGCGGCGTTCTGGAAGCGCTGCGCAGCGAAGCTTGCGATACCATCGTCATCAAGCTGACGAAGATGGGCGGCCTCCGCGGCGCCAAGCTGTGCGGCGAGATCGCCCGGGAGAGCGGGCTCGGCTTGCTCGGCGGCGGGCTGACGGAGTCGAAGCTTGGGCTGGTTGCCTCCGCGCACCTGTTCCGTTATTTGGAGCTGACGGACCCGGTCGATCTGAACGGTCCGATGTTCCTGAAAGACGACGCCGTCGAAGGAGACTGGCCGATTCGCAGCGGCGAAGTCGTCCTGCCGGAAGGGCCGGGGCTCGGCTGCCGCATCTCGGAAAACAAGCTGCAGGACTACGCTGCCAACGACTCATAAGATAGGCAAGCTACGGCGCGCATTGAAACGGATCGATCCGCTGCCATAACAAACAAAGGGGAGCATCGTATGAAATTTTACGTCAGCTGCGATATGGAAGGGATTTCCGGTGTGACGCTGAGGGAACAACTGGTAAGGGGAGAGCCGCTGTACGAGGAAGCGCGACGGCTGCTGACGCTGGAAACGAATGCCGTGACGGATGCGCTGCTGGACGCGGGAGCGACCCGGATTATCGTGAAGGACGCTCACGGAAGCGGCTTTAACTTCATTCCCGAGCTGCTGCATCCGGGGGCCGACTACGTGATGGGCGCGACCCGGGTCGAGAACCGGTTTCCCGGTCTCGACGAAACGTTTGACGGCGCGCTATTGATCGGGTACCATGCGATGGGAGGGACCCCTCTGGCTGTGCGGGACCATACGATGACATCGCAAGGGTGGCAGTCGCTCCGGCTGAACGGCCGGCCGATCGGCGAGATCGGGCTGGATGGGCTGTTGTTCGGCTTGCAGGGTGTCCCGGTGCTGTTCGTCTCCGGCGATGACAAAACGTGCATGGAAGCCACAAACGAGCTTCCCGGCGTCGTCGCGTACGAGACGAAAACGGCGCTCGGCCGGCATGCTGCCTTGATGAAAGCGCCGCAGCGGGTACGCACCGAGTTGCAGGCAGCAGTGCGCCGCGCCATAGAGAACGGGAACCGTCCGAAGCCGCTCCGCCTTAAGGGGCCGTACGAGCTGACGATCCGTTTTCTTCATACCGAACAAGCCGACGCGCGCAGATATGACGGAATAACAGCCGAGAGGACGGACGGGTTGACCGCCGTTTACAAAGCAGACCATTTAACCGGACTGCTGGCAGCGGCATTCTGACCGATGAAACGAATACGATAAAAAAGGTGGTTAGTTATGAACAAACAATCAATCGGCGCGAAAGCGCTGCTGTGGATCGAAAGCAACTACAACTCGCTGACGAAGGCCGAGAAGAAGGTCGCCGACGTCGTCCTGCAGGATAAAGAAAAAGTCGTCTACAGCTCCGTGACCGACTTGGCCGAGATGGCTGCGACGGGGGAGACAACCGTGCTGCGGTTTTGCCGGAAGCTCGGCTTTCGCGGTTATCAGGAGTTTAAGCTGGCGGTCGCCCAAGACCTCGTCAGCCCGAGCGAGAACGTGCACGGAGCCATTGACGAGAACGACAAGATCGGCGAAATCGCCCAGAAGATCACGTCCAGCAACAGTCAGGCGCTGAAGGACACGATGAGCCTGCTGCAGGAAAAAGAGCTGCAAAAAACGGTCGATGCGCTGCTGTCCAAAAAACGCATTTTCTTTTTCGGCGTCGGATCGTCCGGCGTGACGGCCATGGATGCGCAGCACCGCTTCATGCGTCTTGGCTTTCAAGCCTTCTGTGCGAACGATGCCCACATTATCACGATGAACTGCGCTTTAACGGGACCGGACGACGTGGTGGTCGGAATTTCGACCTCCGGAAGCACGAAGGATCTGGTCGACGCCGTACGGATAGCGAACGAAAATGGCGCCACCATCGTCTGCTTGACGAACCACGCCCGCTCGCCCATTACCCAATACGCCGACGCCGTGCTGCTCGCTTCGTCGAAAGAAACGCCGCTGCAGGGAGGAGCCTTTGCTTCCAAGCTTGCACAGATTCATGTGCTCGATATTTTATCGACCATTGTGGCTCTGCGGCGCAAAGCGGAAGCGTTCCAGGCGATCGAGAAAACGGCCAAATCCGTGGTCGACAAACTATATTAAAAAATAAATTCATAAAATTAAATAAAAAAGGAGGAAATCTCCGCCCGAATGTTGTATAGTTTAGTTAGAGGACAGCATGAAGGGGGGATTTTCTTTTTTTCGGCTTTCCCAGATAAAACAAAAGTATACAGATAAACAAAAGAATCGGAGTAGAGAGATCCACCTGAGACATGATGGAGGTGGCACAAAATGAAAGCGTTTCACAAAGCGGGTATCGCAGCATTTTCCCTCATCTTGGCTTCAATGGCCGGGCTGGCCGGATGTTCCGGGGGAACGGCGAAGCCTCAAGGCGACGGCGCGGGCAAGACCGATGCCGCAGGCGGCAAGCCGAAGGATAAGGTGGAGATTACCTTCTGGCACGTCTGGACCGATAAAGACGCCGGTCCGATTACGGCGCGGGTCGATGCGTTCAACAAGAGTCAGGACCGCATCACGGTCAAGGTGCTGGGGAACCAGGACGCGACGAAGCAGCTCACGGCGATTTCCGGCGGGAATCCGCCCGACGTCGCGCTGACGTACTGGAACAATATCGGCCCGTGGGCGCATGCCGGCGCGGTTCTGCCGCTTGCCGATTACCTGAAGAAGAGCAAGCTCGATACCGCGAGCTTTATTCCGGCTGCTTTGGAACGGATGAAGGTGAACGATCAATATTACGCACTGCCGTTTACAGTCAGTATGGCCAGCACGCTGATGTACAACAAGAAAGCGTTCCAGGATGCGGGCATTGTGAAGCCGCCGGAAACGCTCGAAGAGCTGTTCGATACCGCCAAAAAGCTGACCAAGCGCGAAAACGGTACGATCTCGCAAATCGGTTTCATTCCGGATTATCCGTGGATCGATAACGTGTTTTGGCCGGTCATTTTCGGCGGCGGCTGGGTGGACGCGAACGGGAAAATCACCGCCAACCAGGAAGCGAATGTCAAGGCGATCGCCTACCAGCGCAAATTTTATGAAGAGTTCGGAATGGACCAGATCGGCAAATTCCGCTCCGGCATGGGACAGCGGGGGACGCCGAACGACCCGCTGCTGACCGGCAAGCTGGCAATGATGATCGGCTGGGAGTACAACTTCCCCGACGAACGGAAGCCGGACGGTCCGATTGGCATCGCTCCGTTCCCGTATCCCGCGGACCGGCCCGATCTGAAAGGTTCCGGGATGGTCGGACCTCGCGCGGTGTTTATTCCGAAAAAGGCGAAGCATCCGGAGGAAGCGTGGGAGTTCATGCAATATTTGATCGGCCAGGAATCGCAGGTGGAATTCTCCATCGAATCGAAGACGATCCCGAGTTGGCTGCCGGCGCTTGACGATCCGAAGCTGCGGAAGAACGAGAAGCTGGTCATGATGCTTGATTTCTACGATCGGGCGAAAAGCAAAACGCTGCAAGGGTTCCCGAACAGCGTCTACATTAACGAATATTTGCAGGCGCTGACCGAAGAAACGGAAAAAGCGCTTAAAGGGCAGGCGACGCCGCAGGAAGCGATGGACCGCGTCGTGACGAAAATCCAGCCGCTTGCGGACAAGGCGAAGAGCAAATAACAGGGCGACGGAGGGGGCAACTTCCCCTTTCGATGAACCTGACACGAAAGGAGTGGGGCCGCAATGGCTCGCGCCGCTGCCGCAACGGCCGGATTCCGTCACCGGAGGAATAAAGCGTTATGGACGGGATTACTATTTATCAGTCCGTGGATTGCCGGCTTTCTTTTGTTTCAACTCTACCCGATTGCGATGTCGTTTTATTACAGTTTGTCGGAATATAACTTGTTTTCCAAGCCCGAATGGGTAGGTTTGCAAAATTACAAGAATCTGTTCGCGGACAGCAAGTTTTATTTGTCCATGTACAATACGGTCTACATCACTGTGTTCGGCCTGCTGCCGCATCTGGCGTTCGCTCTCGGGATGGCGATGCTGCTCAATATGAGCGTGCGGGGGCAGTCGCTGTACCGCACGATCTATTTCCTGCCGACGCTGGTGCCTGCCGTCGCCAGCTCCTTGCTGTGGATGTGGCTGCTCAACGCGCAGTACGGTCTTGTGAACAAGCTGCTGGCCGCCCTCGGCATGGTCGAGCCGAACTGGCTCGTCGACCCGATGTGGACGAAGCCGGCTTTGGTGTTGATGGGCTTCTGGGGCACCGGCACGCAGACGGTCATGTACTTGGCGGCGCTGCAGGACGTGCCGAAAGTATTCTACGAAGCCGCCGAAATCGACGGCGCCGGCCGGTGGAGCCGCTTCCGCCACATCACGCTGCCGGCCATATCGCCGATGACACTGTTTTTGCTGATTAACGGTCTGATCAACTCGTTCCAGTTTTTCACGCAGGGGCTTATTTTCGCAGAAGCGTCCCAATCCGTGGGAGGGCCGGAAAATTCCATGCTGTTCTACGCGATTTATTTGTACCAAACCGCCTTTTCGTTCCTGAATATGGGATACGCCTCCAGCATGGCGTGGATTTTGTGCGCGATCGTGCTGGGCCTGACGCTGCTTATTTTCCGCTCGTCAGCCCGTTGGGTGTATTACGGAGGTGAAAAATAATGGCGCAGACGATGATCGCCCGCTCCGGCTCGGGGGCAGGGGTTCGGAGGAAGCAGGGACGCTATGTCCGCAAAACCGTGCTGCCGCATATCGGCTTGGCGCTGGCGGGCTTGCTGTTTCTCGCTCCGTTCGCCTGGCTGTTCATTACCTCCATCAAGTCCGAACAGGAAATTTTCGCGATCCCGACGGTATGGTGGCCGGACAAAATCCAATGGATGAACTATGTGCAGGCGGTTCAGACGATTCCTTTCATTCAGTATACGCTCAACACCGTGCTCGTCTGCGTGCTGTCTGCGGTCGGGCAGCTGTTCGCCTCGCCCCTGGTGGCGTATGGGTTCTCGCGGATTGCGTTCCGCGGGCGCGACTTTTTGTTTTTCGTCATGATGGGGACGATGATTTTGCCGTTTCAGGTGACGATGGTGCCGATCTACGTCATGTTTAACCAGATGAACATGCTCGATTCGTATTGGCCGCTCATTTTGCCGAACTTTTTCGGCGCCGCCTATTATATTTTCCTGCTTCGCCAGTTTTTTATGAACATTCCTTACGAGCTCACGGAATCGGCCAAAATCGACGGAGCGTCCGAGTTCCGCATTTATTGGCAGGTGATTCTGCCTTTGTCCCGGCCGGCGCTGTACACCGTGGCGCTGCTTACGTTCCTGCACGCTTGGGGCGATTTTCTGGGACCGCTCATTTACTTGAACGATCCGGAGAAATGGACGCTGTCCGTCGGCCTCAGGTCGTTTATCGGAGAATACAAAGTGTCATGGGGCCTTCTGATGGCTGCTTCCACGCTCTTCACGGTCCCGATTATCGCGCTGTATTTCTTTGTACAGAAGCAGTTCATACAAGGCATTACGCTGACAGGCTTTAAGTGAGACAGAGCATCCGGGAAATGAACATAAATGATTCGATTCCAATTCATCCATCTGGAGGGAAGCAAATGAAAAAACGATCCAACATTACGGCAGCCATTCTGTCTTTGGCACTGGCCGGGGGGATGGTCATCCCCGCTGCAGGCGCATCCGCAGAACAAACAGCACAGGCGATTGCGCCTCTGGAAAATTTGGCTTTGAACAAGCCGTATACGTTCGAAACCCCGTATCCGCGCGACTCGCATTTCGGACCGACGGAGGACGCTTATGCGGACGATACAGGCAAGCAGCTGACGGACGGCGTTTTCGGCGGGACGTCCTTTTCGGACAAAGCATATGTTGGTAGGCTGTGGCAGGGCTACCGCACCTTCAAGCTCGATCTGGGCGAACCGGTCACGATCCAGGACATTAAGGTCAGTACGCTTCAGGATTTGCCGAACGGGATCTTCTTCCCGGACGAAATCTCGTACTCAATCTCGGAGAACGGTAACACGTGGCAGCATCTCGGTAAAGTAAAAAGCGCGCTGCCGACGACGGAAAAAGGCCCCGTGAAGCAAACGATCGCCAAAACCGGCGTAAATACGGTCGCCCGCTACGTCTATATGGACATTCCGGCGGAATCCTGGCTGTTCGTCGATGAGATCGAGGTCATGGGCACGCGCGACAAGTCGGGCAGCAAGCTGAAGCCGAACAAAGCGCCGAAGCCGGATCAAGGGTATCCTCGTCCGGGCTCAAAGCAGACGGGAGGCATTCGCGATGAAGTGCTGATTTATACCGGAGAATGGCAGTACCAGCCAAGCGACTGGGTTTCGTTCAAGAAAGAGGACTTCAAGCCGTATGTCTCTTATGTGGATCAAAACATGAAGCGCAAGGACTATATGTTCGACGGCTTCTTATTCTTACCGCTCCCTGCTTTGTTAGACGGCACCAATTACGGTTCGGCGGGGAAGCCGACAAACAAAGGTCACTTTGAAAAGTTTCTTGACCGCGTGTTCCGCGACGATTACGAGCTGGGGGCGCTGAACGAAGCGGTGAAGGAAGCGAAGGCGGATATGCCGAAAAGAAAATACGAGGCAAAGGTCGTTATCGCAATCCCATATCCGCGTACGGATCAGAGCGATTTCGGCGATGTAGACGGCGACGGCATCAGCGAGAACTTGAACGTCAAGGAGGTCGGGGAAGCGGAAGCTACGAAAAACCGGCTTAAGGTGACCAAGTGGTACGTCGACGAGGTGTACAAGCGCTGGAACGCGAAAAATTACTCCGACCTGAAGCTCGTCTCGTTCTATTGGTATAATGAATACATTGGAAATCAGTTAAGCGCGATGGAGCATGAGGTGGTGAAGCAGACCGGTGATTATGTCCGCTCCAAAGGCGCGACGTTCCAATGGATTCCGTATTATTTCGCCCGGGGCTGGAACGATTGGAAGGAAAACGGCTTCGATACGGCGCTGATGCAGCCGAACTATTTCTTCCACGCGAAGGCCGGCGTCGACCGGATGAGCACGATCGCTCAAGCGGCTTATGATAACGGCATGGGCGTCGAGATCGAGCTGAGCGACGCGGTGCTGACGGACGAGAACATGCGCAACCGCTATTATGCGTATTTGGATGCCGGAAAAGAGCATAAGTTTATGAAAAAGTCGCTTAACGCGTTCTACCAGCAGGTCAAGACGCTCTGGAAAGCGGCGCAATCCAAAACGCCGGCCGAGCGGGAAGTGTACGACCGGACGTATCAGTACCTGAAGGGCAAGTATAAAGTAACGAATCCGCAGGAGCTTCAAGCTTTGGAGCTGGAGGAGCAGGAAGCGGAGTAACGAACTTCGAAGAAAAAGGGGAATGAAGCATGAAAACGATCGTCACTTGCCAAGGCAAGGTGCGTCTCGAAGACCGGCCCGAGCCTTCCGTGAAGGAGCATCCCAAACGAGTGCTGGTGAAGGTGAATTACTCTTTGATCAGTCCGGGTACGGAGCTCGGCCTGCTGGCGAATCCGGCCATCCCGGACGGCTTCGCGCTCGGCTACAGCGCCTCCGGTACCGTGCTGGAGGTCGGTAGCGCCGTGGATGGGCTGAAGCCGGGAGATTTCGTCGCCTGCTACGGCGGACCTTACGTTTATCATGCGGAGCTGTTGTCCGTGCCAGAGATGCTCTGCGCCAAGCTGAGCGGTCCCGAATCGATGCCGACGGCGTCGTTCGTCGGGCTCGGCTCCGTCGCCGTGCACAGCACGCGCAGGCTGGCCCGCCAGTTCGGCGAGACCGTATGGGTCGCCGGACTCGGCGTGCTCGGTCTGCTGATCGCGCAGCTCGGGGACCGGGCCAACTACCGGGTGTTCGCCACGGATATGAAGGACGAACGGCTGCAGCTTGCGGCCGCGTGCGGCATTGGCGACGTTCACCGAGCCGACGATCCGCTGCTCGCCGAGCGGATTGCCGCTTATACGGAAGGCCACGGCTTCGACAGCATCGCGCTGTGCGCGCACGCCACGTCCCCGCAGCTGATCGAGTCGTGCATGCAGCACCTGGCGTTTCGCGGTACCTTCGCCTTGATCGGCAATGTGCCGATTCAGTTCTCGCGCGATTTGTTCTTCGCGAAGGAAGCGGATTTCGTCATCGCCCGTGGAGGCGGTCCGGGGCGTTACGACCGCCAATACGAGGAAGAGGGGCTGGACTATCCGAAATCGTACGTCCGATGGACAGAGGGCCGCAATATGCAAGAATTTGTCCGAAACGTGGAAAGCGGGCGTCTGGCGATCCGGCCGATGATGACGCACGAATTCGCGCTGGCTGACGCTGTCGAGGCGTACGAGGTGCTGAAGCGCGAAGCGTCGTCGGCGCTTGGCGTGCTGATTCGCTACGATTCATAGAGAGAGGGAAAGAGGATTCCCGGGCAGTCTATGGGAATCCTCTTTTTATTAGAGGCAAGGGGATCAGGTCGGCAGGTTTAACGCCGTTTGAATATTTGTCCGATCCAGCTCGATTTGTTCGGGAATATGATACGGGCGGTAATACCCTTTGCGCATCATATAGTTTGTGATTTGCTCGTGGGTCGATATCGCTTCGTCCAGCTGCTTACGCAGGACGGTTTTGATATCGGGACTGGCGGTTTCCGTAAGCGCGACGGCGTAGTTTTGAATGCCCGTTTTGGTAGCGATTAAAAAATCTGTGGCCACAACCTGATCGGTCATCGTGCCCATACCGGTTAAATTTTTGATTAGCGTGTTCATGCGTCGCTCCTTTTCTATGCGTTGACGTTGGCCAGCAAAGCATCCAGCTCTTGCAGCTGCCGGGTCGATAGCTGAACGTCCTGCTCCAAAAGCTGCCTCAGGTCCTCATCCGATACTAGTCCCCGCATCGTTGCCGATTTGGTCATGCAAATCGTCTTGAAGGTCGCGATTTCATGCAGATCCAATGTTTCGTGCAGGCCGTACGTTTTTTTCATAATGGGTTACCCTCCACGTTTACCTAGGTATTGTTCATGGTTTCAGAACGACTTTGATGCAGCCGTCCGTTTTGGTGTCGAATACCTCGTAGCCGTGCTTCGCTTGATCCAGCGGCAGCACGTGGGTAATGATATCCCCGGGGTCGACCTTGCCTTCCGCAATTAAATCGTACATATGCGGCATGTAATGGATCACCGGCGCTTGTCCCGAACGGATGTTTACGTTCCGCTGAAAAATATCCCCCAACGGGAAGGCGTTATAACGGGCTCCGTAAACGCCGGTAATTTGAATCATTCCGCCTTTGCGGACGGCTTGGGAGGCGATGACGACGGCTCCCAGCGCACCGCCCTGAAGCTTGAGGCCCGACGCAATAAACTCCAGCGGGGTCATTTTCCCGTCCATCCCTACGCAATCGATAACGACGTCCGCTCCGCCGTGGGTCATTTCCTTCAAATGGCTGCCAATATTTTCTTCCTGCTCGAAATTAACGGTTTCCACTTGATTGTGCCGCTTCGCATGCTCCAGCCGGTAATCCACATAGTCGACGGCGATGACGCGCTTCGCCCCTTTAAGCCAGGCGAATTTTTGCGCCAGCAGCCCGACCGGGCCGCAGCCCAGCACGATGACGGTATCCCCGTTCTTTACTCCGGCGTTGTCTACGCTCCAAAAGGCCGTCGGCATGGCATCGGCGATCAGACACAGCTTTTCGTCTGCGACCTCGCAGTTGTCAGGAATGCGGAAGGGGACGAAGTTGGCGTAAGGTACCCGCATATATTCGGCTTGCCCCCCGGGATAACCGCCGGTCGTTTCGGAGTAGCCGAAAAAACCGCCCATGTCTCCGTTCGGATTCGAATTGTCGCATTGGCTTTCCAATTGATTTTTGCAGTAATAACATTCGCCGCAGCTTACATTGAACGGGATGATGACCCGGTCGCCTTTTTTTACTTTGGTCACTTCGGGACCGACCTCTTCCACAATGCCCATCGGCTCGTGACCGATGATATAATCCGTGGGGAGATTAGGAATCATGCCGTGGATGAGATGCAGATCCGATCCGCATATGGCCGTGGTGGTCAGCTTGACGACAATGTCGTCCCCTTTTTCCAGCTTCGGGTCTTGCACCTGCTTGACCTGTACGTTCTTGATGCCTTGATACGTAACGGCTTTCATGGTGTAGGCTCCTTCAAGGATTATTTTTCCGGGGTTGCGAACAAGCCTAAACGGGAAGTCTCCTTCGGGAAGAGTTGCATTTCCGCGATTTGCATCGTCGTCTTGGCTGAAGTCAGATCCAGCTTGAATTGTTCGTTCAGTCTATTGGGGTATAGCCATCCTTTGCGAATCATCAGCTGCGAAATGTCTTCATGCAAATCCAGAGCTTCGAACAAGAGACGGCGTAGCAGTATTCTTACCTCGGCTGTTGCGGTCTCGGACAAGGCGATCGCGCAGTTCCGAACGTCGGTCTTGGCCGCCAGCAAGAAATCGAGCGCAATTGCGGAGTCTGCCAAATTCGGCATGCCTTCGGCATTGATCGGGTCCAAGTAGTCTTTGTTCATCGTATCGTTCACCGCCGTTTATTGAATTGGGGTTGCCGGATAAAGGCTCTGCAAATCCTGGAGCGCCTTGACGGATTGCTCGACGTCCTTTTGCATCAAGGCTTTCAGCTCTTGGTCAAAAACGAGCCCCTGCATCATTTTCGATTTGGCCAGACAGATCGTTTTAAAATTAAGCAGCTCGTGAACCTCCATCATTTCATGAGGAGCCAACGTCAGTTTGGTCATGGGGAATCACCTCCGGTTGCTTGAACACGGTTAGGTTTTCCTTAACAGTTTCCGCCTATACTTGGGCGGCATTCCAGGCCGCATAGAACTCGGCAACCGAAGCGTAGCGTTCGTTCCGGTCGGGCCGAACCGCGCGCAGAGCCGTTTCATAAAGTTTCTCGCCCGCTACCCACTTCGTATAGGAGCGGTCCCGTTCGCCGCCCAGCAGGCCGAAAGCGATGGCTCCCATGTTAAAAACATTGGTCCGTGCGTCAATGTCCGCGCCGAGCTCGAATTCTTCGGGCGACATGAAGCGGGTGGAACCCCACAGCCTGCCCATGGTATTGATGAACGGCTTTTTGCGGTACAAATCGATATCGCAAATTTTCGTCAGGCCGCTTTTGAAATCGTACAAGATGCTGCCGTCGTAAAAATCGACAGCGACAAAGCCGGTCGCTTCTACATGAGCGTGGAACGAAAAGATACAGTCCAACGAACTAAGCCTGTTCTCGACAGACAGCTGCCGGAAACGGAAAAAAGGCGAATCCGGGTGCGTATACTTTTGCGGTGGGGGAAAGGACCAGTGCGAATGCAGACATTCACCGTCAAACCAGTCGAATACGGCCGCATAGCCGTTCTCTACTTCAAAATGCTCCTCCAGCCGGATGAGATGAGGATGATTCAAGGCTTCATAAAGCGGGAGAGCCTGCTTTAATCGGGTGATCGCTTCTTGAGGGGTTCCGGTGTAGGCTACGGTCGGCGCCCCTGCGTACTTCACGAACTTTTTGCGGCCCTCCCGTTCGATGCCGAAGGACAGGTTTCCCGAATCCTGTTGATCGAAGACGCAAAATATCCGGCCCAGCTTCCGCAGCCACTCGAAGGGATGAGATTCTTTTAATTGAAATGATACGCCGTCTATGTTTACGGTAACGGATTGATTCGTCATAGCACGCCTCCATGGATTCGAAATGAAAAAACACTTCCCACATTTTAGCACATGTCGTTAGCGATTCCTTGGCATGCTTTCGGTAAATCCAAATTTTCCGGGATCTTTGGCGTACTTGGGACAATGGGAGGGGAAATGGAGGATGGCGGCATAGCGGAAAAGGAAAAAGAGGCTGCGGAAGCGCCTCTTTTTCTCGTGAAATCTTATTCTGCCGAACGGGTACCGTCTTCTTCCGAAGCAACGAGGGATATCGTGCCGTCCGTTTCATCGCCTTCGACAAAACGCTGCAAAGCCAGCAGTTTGTTGTCCCAGTATCTCTCGTAGTAGGCCAGCCACCGCTTCAATTCGAGCAGTGGCTCGGGCTCCAGCCGATACCGCGTTTCGCGGCCGATTTTTCGTTCTTTGACCAGTCCGGCATCGGCCAAGATGCGCAGATGCTTGGATACGGCCGTCCTGCTCATCGGAAAGTGGCCGCTGATCACGGTAACGGGCATTTCCCGTTCTCCCAGCATGCTTAACAACTGGCGGCGCGTCGGATCGGCAATCGCTTGAAAGACATCAGTCTTGCCTGAAGGGGCGGCCATCTCAGCCCTCGACGAAGGTGACGAGCTTCTGCACAATGCCGACCCAGCCTTGGTCCATTCTGTCGCGTACGGCTTCATGCGGTTGCCCGAATTCGGTAACCTTGTCGGCATCCCAGCCGGAGTGAACGAGCGTAAATTCCGTCTGTCCGTCCTTCTCCGTCAGCTCGAACACAATCGTCCAATCTTTGCCCCAACGGAACGAAAGGCGGTTCGGAGGATCGAGCTCTGTTACTTTGCAGGGGGACATGCCGAACGGGCCGGCGTTCAATTGGAACTCATAACCAAGAATAGGCTGAAAATCGTTGGGCATAAACCACGCGGCAATGCCATCCGAGGTGGCGACGGCATCCCAAACTTTTTGAATCGGCGCGTTGAGCAGGGCGGTCCTGCGGATTTCCGGCAGCGTATTTTGTGTATTGTTTTCCATATGATTTTATTCCTCCGATGTGAATAGGTATCGTTACTTCGAGGACTTTACTGTATCCTGATGGCGAAAACGCAAGGCGGACCATTTCTCGTCGACAGCTACGTTGCTGACCGGGCGGTAGGCTGTTTTTGCCTGCACCATGGCGGCTAGGCTATCACGGTTAATATCCGTTTTTACTTTCGAGCTTTGCTTCGGGTAGGTGATCCAGAATACCGCATCTTCGTTCAAGAGCGGGATGACTTTCGGTAGCCAGTCGTCCGTTTCTTGTGCATTATGAACGAACAGCTGAATAAAATCATAGGTCTTGTCCGGCTCTGTTTCGCTTTCGATGCCGAGCCGGTACCCTTCGGGAGCATTTAAGACTAAAGCGGCTCCTTCCTTGAACCGCAGTTTTTTCAACAACGCTTCCACGAGCTCATCCCTTTCCTTGTATAGCATGTCCTTGAAGCGATCATCCGTATTATATGAAACCAAAAGGTTTCATGTCAAGGTGGGGAAAAAACTGGTCATAAAAAGCCCGAATACCTATCGATTTATCGAAAGGATCCGGGCTTTGTGGCGATTTGTTACTTTTACTTCATCTTTTTACGGGCGGCTTCGCGGACCATGTCGGGGGTGACATGGACCCGAGTCGGAGAAATGCCGTTCTGGGCGTGCCGGTTGATGCGGTCCGTCGCCGCGTTAATGGCATCGACGCTGAACGGTTCGCCGGCAGTGCATAAGGCGATCGCTTCTTCAATCGCAGCCTCCCGTTCATTTTCCAGTTCAAGAAAACGTTCCAGGTGCGCGTTTTGTTTACGGGTATGGTTCGTGATAGCTTCATGGACATTCATACAGATAGCAGCTCCTTTGACAGACCGAAATTCAATAAAATTTATGATACTACAAGGCGCTTGGCGTGACAATGCCGCAATATCAAATGACGGTGTACTCGTACGTATCCGGCAAGCAGGCTTCAAAGCCCATAATACGCTGCAAGAGGCTGTAGTCTGTTCGAATGATTAATGCTATTAAATAAAAAGATTAATCACGTTAATTCAATTATTAATTAATCATGTTAATTATATAGAAAGGAGGAGCGGCTTAGCGCCATTCTTCAGAATAATTTAAGACTTCTGCTTACTTTCTTCTAAGAAGTATTGGATAGGATGGGGAACGTAGGAAATTTGAGGATGAGGAAAGAAGGGGCCTGTTCATGAAAAAGGTAGGTCGTTATACGTCGGCGTTGGCTTTACTCCTAATAGGGGCGTTAATTCTGCTGGACCGGACGATGGAGACCGAGTATTTGCATTTGGCGATTGGCTGGTGGCCTGTCGTGCTGGTTGCATTCGGGGCGGAGCTGTTGGCGTTTAAATTCCACCGGCGCGAGAAGCGAGGAAGGCTGAATTTGGATTTCGGAGGCATGCTGCTCACGGTCTTGGTCTTATGGGGGCTAAGCTTTTTTGCACCGGCTTCTTCTTCCGTTTCCTCTTCAACAACGGGGTATAGGATTGCAGGCGGCATCAGCACCGTGGCGTTGAGCGAACAAACGGACAGCCTCGTCATCGATAATCCTGCCGGCAACGTTGTCGTCAAGCCCGGACCTGTAGACAAGATTCAAATTGATGCTTCTTTGTGGGCCGAAACGCCAGCGGCATCGCACGACTTCAAAATTTCCTCCAAAGAGAAAGACGGAAAAATAACCGTTACCACAAGAGGAGGTTTGTTCGGGTTGAGCAACAAGAACAAGCCGTTCATTCACCTGCTGGTTACCGTCCCCGAGCAGCGCAAGCTGGATATGCAGCTCAAATTAAAAAGCGGGGATGTGGAAGCTAGAAGACTGCCTATCCGCAAACAACTGACGGTTGAAACTTCGAACGGAAAAGTGACGGTTTCGGATATCGCGGCAAACGTATTGGTTCGTACGACGGACACCCAAGTCCAAGCGGACCATATTCAAGGCGATACCGAGATGCATGTATCAGGCGGTTCGATCCGATTGTCCGAAGCAGGCGGCAAGGTCAGCGTCGTCGCCTCCAATGGCCCTGTTATGATAAGCGGCTCGTCGGTCGGAGGAGATTGGAATGTGGATTCGAAGCAGGGCGACATCACCGTCGAGGTTCCTGCGCAGGGCGACTTCCGCATCGACGGCTCCAGTCCCAAAGGCCGGGTAATCGCCGGGCTGCCTATGAATGTAACCGCTAATGCCGCGACAGGAACCGTCGGCTCTGGTGCTCATCTCATCCGCTTGCATGCGGCGAACGGGAACATTGCGATAAACGAAAAGCCAGGTACCGGACAGGGCGGAGGAGCGGGTAATTCCCGGGCAGCCGGCCTGTTCAGCAAAAAGGCTGCAAAAGCCGCTTGACGAAAGAAGATCCGTCATGGCATATAGGTTGTATGCAAAAGGAGGGTAACGGATGCTGCCGGATCAAGGAACGTTAGAGAGCGGATTGACGATGATTGCGATGTGCAAGCAGGAAACGGGGGATATATGGCACGCTCATTTTGGCGCCGCCGCGATTGCCGGTTATTTTTTCGCTAAAGAAAACGGGTTGTCCGACCTGGCGCTGCGCAGCCTGACCGATCAGTCCGAAGCGATGATCAAGAAGCATTTGCGGACTCCGGCAATCCTTAAGGCGAACGGGTGTACGGTTCGACAGGCCGAATCGGCCATTCTGGAAGCTCTCGAGCCTACGATCGATCGGCTTCATTGGGTCGGGCACAATGCCATTTACGCTGCGGTCAGCTTGCTTGCCCTTCATGAACTGGGAGGCTGGGGCAGTGAGGAGAACATAGACGGCATTTGCGAGCTTCTTCGTGCTTTTGAGAACACCGTCCCCGGCCGGTCATGGCTCGGCTTTACGGCCTCGGAGGTAAGGAGGCTGGGGCCGGACGAAGCCGATCGTTTTCCGAAGGTGAAGGACGCCCGGCAGCTTTCGGAGTTTATTTTAAACGAAGTGGCGCAGTTTAAGACGATCTACCGCGCGGAGGCGCACCATGACCTGATTGGGCACATGCTTACGTTTTCCCATGCTTTGAACATTTTGTCGGATCTGGGTCACGAATCGTTATTCCGCCGTGGGCTGCTTCCGCTCTTTACTTTGATTAAGGTGCTCCGGCGAAGTCATCACCTTCTGCCAGGGGACGCAATCCGGTTGGACTCGCCGGTTGACCGTCTGCCGCTGAAGAAAGCCGAGCGCGCAGCAGCACTGCCTACAGAGCCGGCTTATTGGGCGGCAGATCTCGGACGGTATGATTGGGATTTCGGCCATTCGTTTAAATTTGCTTTCAGCTTTTACAACCATTTGAACCGGTCGCCACAGGACAAGGAAGGGGCCGTCGAAAACTTTCGCTATCTTGTCCACGGTTAAGCCGGAGAAGCTGTGTCGGCGAGCGTGTCGGAACGAAGCGTTGAAATGAATGGGAGATGGATGGCGGCAAAACAAACGGACCAGCGGGCAGCGGTTTGCAGCACTTTCGCCGAGCGGTTATGATAGAAACGTTATTTACAAATAAGAACGGACGGAGTGACGGGCTGCATGCAGATTCATAACATTATCATTACGGGTCGGATATACCGGGAGCTGGAAGCCGCGTGGCCGGGGGTTGCGGGCAAGCAAGTGCGGTTTCTTGCCGAATCCGAGGTGAGCGAAGCCGATATGGCATGGGCCGATGCATTTGTCGGCTTCAAGCCCGTTCCGGCGTTTCATCTGGAATCGGTCCGTTGGGTGCATGCGCTCGGAGCGGGGATCGATGCATTCGTGTACCGAAAGCCATGGAAGCCGGACGTGCTTCTCACCCGTACGACCGGTTCGTTCGGGCAGAAAATCGGCGAATATTGCCTCGGTCATATGCTGGCCGATCTCCAGCATCATGAAACGTTCGCGCGCAGCCAGTCGGACCGAGGCTGGAACCCGGCCCCGCCGCTGCCGCTGTCCGGAAGCCGGGTGACGGTGATGGGTACCGGCTCCGTCGGGCAAGAGCTTGCCCGGATGCTGCAGGCGCTGGGAGTTCAAGTGGCGGGCGTTTCCATGCGCGGGGAAAGAAAGCCGCACATGGATCATGTTTATCCGATGTCGCACATCGGGGACGCCGTTTCCGCCGCCGACTGGGTAATCAATACTTTGCCGCTGACCTCGCAAACGGATAAGCTGTTCGGGCCTGCGCTTTTTGCGCGAATGAACGGGGCCGGATTTATTAACGTCGGCCGCGGTCCTTCGGTCGATCATGCTGCGCTGCTGGAGGCGCTTGATCAGGGCCATATTCGTCTGGCGGTGCTCGACGTGTTCGAGGAGGAGCCGCTCCCCGATGCATCCCCGCTGTGGAAGCGCAAGGATGTTCGGGTGACGCCGCACGTAGCCGCTGTCACTTCCGTGGAAGAGGCGCTGAGCGGGTTCTTGGACACGTTGCGCAAGCTGGAAGCGGGAGAACGGGAGCTTGCGAATCGGGTGGACCCGGTACGCGGGTATTAAACGGATGCCGTGTTGCGGAACCATGCAACGAGGTTTAGCTAGCTGAGGAGGAACAACGTCATGACGCCAAGCGAAGAAATCTTTGACATTTTTGACGAACGGATGAATCCGGCGGGACAGGCTTCCCGCTCCGAGGTTCATGCCCGGGGCCTATGGCACCAAACGTTTCATTGCTGGATTTTGGACACGACGGATGGGGACGAGGCATTGCTGTTTCAAGAGCGGCACCCGGGGAAGGATACGTTTCCGTTATTGCTCGATACGTCCTGCGCCGGCCATCTGCTGTCAGGCGAAGCAGTCGAGGACGGTGTCCGGGAGCTGGAAGAGGAGCTTGGACTAAGCGTATCGTTCGAAACGCTGGTTCCCTGCGGCTTGTTTGCCGAGGAGGACGTCATCTCCGAAGCGTGCATCGACCGTGAGTTTTGCCATGTGTTTCTTCATGTGAACCGGCAGCCGCTCACCCGGTACCGCTTACAACCAGAGGAGGTCACGGGGTTATACCGAATTCCGCTCGAGCAAGTGTGTAAGCTGGCTCAAGGAACCTTGGTCGATCCGATCTGGATTAGCGGCGTGGCGCCGGATGAGAACGGCGTTCTGGTACCTGTTGAGCGGGCAGTCGGACATGCGGATTTCGTTCCGCATCCCAGGGCTTATTACGAGCTGGTGCTTCAGGCGATAGACCGGATACGAAAATCCGCACCGTGACGTAGAGTATGACACGCATCCGATTTACCAAGAAGGGGGAAGCGGAGAGCGTGGGAAGAAGAGGTAATAAATAGAGAATTGGGAAATGAAGCAGAGCTGGGAAATGAACGGCGTATTTCCCGGGTAAGCGCACAACTCGATTCATTTTTCGATTTTTCAGACTTTTTCGACAAATGTTCTCCATACAATTCGTATGTACACTGAACAGTTAGGGACTGTTCAGTCTGGATAACCGTTTCTCTTTATAGTGGAGTGAAAATGCACTCCTCCCTTTCGGGAGTCGAGATGCTCAAAGCCCAACTTGCTATCCCTCCTATACCGGCAAGAGAGTCGTCACTCACGAATAAGCTCCATGTGCCATTGGGGGGCAATCCGTTAAAAATGCTGAGTGCAACAGATGCAGATGATGGGGGCGCAGGGGCCGGGAGATTTTCAGGAGGGAATTCAAAGTTGGTCGGCTTAAACGTACCGGAAAAAATCGTCGTATTAAACGGAAGGAAGCTTGGCGCCTGGTCGTCAAATGTCAGTGTAACATCGGTGATGTTAAATGCGCCTCCAGTATCTGACATCAGGATAGTATTGGTCTGCCCGTCGGGCCCGACAAGCAAAATATCAATGTCCGTCGGATCTTGATGGGATAGGAGGAAGAGTGTCACGGTCACTTTCGTAATAAGACCTGTCAAGCCTGTCACGGTTATCGTTGACGGATAAGGATCAGCTGGGGCGGAGTCGGATATCTGTATGAATTGCGTGTTAAAAAAGGTAAATATACTTGTCGGGAATCGGCTGCAAGAGCTTCGGAAAGGAATAAACGGTCCAGGAGGGCCTGGGGGACCTGACGGGCCTGTTAAACCCGGGGGACCCGTCGGGCCCGCGGGTCCTGTTGGACCTGTTAAGCCTGTAGGACCCGTTGGACCTGACGGGCCTGTTAAGCCTGTCGGACCTGGTACTCCGCTCATTTCATATTCACCACCTATGAATTTTGTTATATTGTACGTATCCTGCCTTTGCAGGAGTTGGATGATTACCTAAATTCATAAAATATAGTTGCGTCGGCGTATTCTGATCGTCTGGCTCAAATTTGCATGGCATCAGTCCAGGCTTGCCCCTGACGTTACTCGGACCTAAAAACATCAACAGCGGGTTCCTGCGCCTCTCCCAAATAGCCAATATCAAAGGAGGGAGCGGCAGGAGACCCGCTGCTATTGGTTTATACGGACAAGCGGCTGATGGTCAAGAATGTCCGATGCACGTCACCCGCCGGTACTTCCACCAGCTCTTGTTTCCGGTTCAGCTCGTCGGTTTTGGCCATCCACGGCTCGACGCAGACGAAGCTTTTGCCGCTTACGGACCACAGCACGACATATTTGAACGGCTCGCCGTAAGTCATCCGCACAACCAAGCGCTCCGCCGGGCTGAAGGTAATGTCCCGCCGCTGCGCGTTCAGGAAAACAACCGATTCCGGCAGCTTATCGAGATCGATGACCCGGCCGTCATAGCTTTTTTCTGCTCCGTCGTTGTAATCGAAGTATTTCGTCGCGTCGGTTTCGTATGCGAGCGCTTTGCGGTCGGCGACAAAATACGGATGAAATCCGGGATACATCGGCATTGGCTCTGTCGAGCCGTTTCGGTATTCCTGCTCGATGGTCAATTGACCGTTCTTCAACCGGTAGGTAAAGCGAAGCTCGAAGTCGAACGGGTAGGATTCCCGCGTTTCCGCGTCGCTGGCGAGCGTCAACGTAATGGCGGCGCCGTCACGGGTATCCGTCGATTCGACACGCCAAGGGCGTACGCGGGCGACGCCATGATTTTTCATGCGATAGCGCTGTCCGTTCCATTCGTAGGCACCTTCTGCGAGCTGCCCGGAAATCGGGAACAGCACTGGAATGCCGCCGCGGATATTGGCGTTCGGATCGTCGAACGTCGCTTTGTCCAGATAAAGCAGTTCCTGACCGTTCGCCCCGAAGCTGATGACGATTCCGCCGCGCTCCGGGGCGATTTTGAACCACGAACGGGTACTGTGCTCGATCAACTCGTAAATCTCGTAGGAATCTTGGTAAGTCCGGATTTCGTATGGTTTCATGGTCCGTCTCCTTTCTCATTTCCTCTATATTTTACCATAACGCTCCGCGTTTGTTCTACGAGGACGGTCATGTACATGACGGAAATCCGAAATCACCGGCAAGCCGCCGTTCCGGGCATGCATAATATTTCTGTACATGAAGATACTGGAATTAAAAACAAGAGGTGTTCTTCATGTGCGAACGTTTTTCGTTGACGGCCGAGCTGCCAGAGCTGTCGGAACGTTATCGGATCGGCCAGGTAACCTACGCTTACAAGCCGCGATATAACATCGCGCCGACACAGCAGGTGGCCGTAATCATCCGGGGAGCGGAAAGCCGGATGCTGGAGGAGCACCGGTGGGGACTCGTCCCGTTCTGGGGGAAGGATGCCGTGAATGCCGACAGCGCAGCCGTACACGAAAAACCGGCGTATCGCAAGCTGTTCGGCAAGCAGCGCTGCATCATCCCGAGCAACGGCTTTTATGTCTGGAAAACGGAAGGCAAAACAAGACGGCCGATTCGCATCGTCATGAAGGACAGGGGCGTCTTCGCCATGGCCGGGCTGTATGAAGTATGGAAGGATTCGCGGGGCGGAGAAACCCGCACCTGCACGGTTATGACGACGAGATCGAACCGGCTGGTGTTCGATTACGACGAGCGGATGCCGGTCATTTTGGACGAACGGGACGTCGAGACGTGGCTCGATCCGACCATGAACGGTGAACCGGACAGGCTGCAATCGCTTCTTCGGCCTTACGCGCCCGATCGGATGCATGCGTACCCAGTTTCCCAGCGGGTAGCGGACCCTCTTGTCGAGTCGGAGGAATGCGTCGAAGAAGCGGCGCCCCCCAAGTATGCGCTCCTCCGATGGTAAGACCGAGGGAAGAAGCGTCCGGGCCCGGGACGGCGTGCCAACCTGCAATAACCGTGAAGCCTTATTCCTTGATGGAATAAGGCTTCTTGACGTTAGGATGAAGGATGGAAAAACAAGTTAAAAAAGGAATTCGGCACGGCTCTCTCGAACTTTGAAAGGAATACCTTTACCATAAGTGGCTGAAGAGGGGGCATGTGCGGTGGCGAAGCAAGTTTATCCTGTCGAGGAATGGATCGAGGAGGCGACGGTCGACGATTTGCAGCAGGCGATGGAATCCGGGGAGCGAACCGCGGCGGAGCTGGTCCGGGCGTATATGGCGCGGATTGCGGCATACGACAAACAGGGACCGGCGCTAAATGCGGTGTTGGAGCTTAATCCGGATGCGCTTGCGATCGCCGAAGCGCTGGATGCCGAGCGGCGGGCACAAGGCTCGAGAGGGCCCTTGCACGGTATCCCGGTGCTGTTGAAGGACAATATCGATACGGCCGATAAAATGCATACGAGCGCAGGCTCCCTTGCGCTGGAGGGACATTATGCGGCAAGCGACGCTTTCCTGGTCAAGCGGCTGCGAGAGGCGGGGGCCGTCATTCTGGGAAAAGCCAATATGACGGAATGGGCGAACTACATGACGCAGGGGATGCCGGGAGGCTATAGCTCCCGCGGCGGTCAAGTGTTGAACGCGTACGGTTCCAAGTTTGGAGCAGGCGGTTCGAGCACCGGGTCCGGCGTGGCTGTGGCGGCGAACCTGTGTGCGCTGGCCGTAGGAACCGAAACGTCCGGCTCGATTCTGAGCCCCGCGGCGAGCAGCTCGGTCGCCGGCATCAAGCCGACGCTTGGGTTAATCAGCCGCAGCGGAATCATTCCGCTGGCCCACAGTCAAGATACGGCGGGACCGCTCGCCCGAACGGTGGCCGACGCGGCGCTCCTTCTCGGGGCGATGGCCGGGACGGACCCAGCCGATGCGATCACGGGCACGTCGCTGGGACGGGTGCCTGCCGATTATCGGCAGTTTCTGGACAAGGACGGATTGCAAGGAGCCCGGATCGGCGTACCGCGGGCGGTCTACCATGACAAGCTGGGCGAGGAGGAACGCCGGGCGTTCGAAGCTCACGTCGCTGCTCTGCGGCTTGCCGGAGCGGAGGTTGTCGATCCGGCGGAAATTCTTTCCGCGCAGGAGCTCGCTTCATTCCACTCCAGCGTGTTCCGCTATGAATTCAAAACGGACGTGAACGCCTACTTAAGCAAGCTTGCGCCGCATCTGCCGGTCCATTCGCTGCGCGATGTCATCGCTTTTAATGCGAAGCATTTTGAGAAGACGCTAAAATACGGCCAAACGACACTGATGCGCGCCGAAGAGACGTCGGGAACGCTCACCGAAGCGGAATATATCCAGGACAGGCTGAAGGACCTGCGGCTGTCCCGCACCGAAGGCATCGATGCGGCGATGGCACGCCACAGGTTGGATGCTGTGCTGTTCCCCGGGACGTCCGGGGCCGGGATTGCCGCTGCGGCAGGCTATCCCTCGATTGCCGTTCCCGGCGGCTATACCGCGGACGGGCGGCCGCTCGCAATCACGTTTACGGGGCAGGCGTACAGCGAGCCCGTTCTGATCCGGCTTGCCTATGCGTTCGAGCAGCTCGGACCGCAGCGGCGAAAGCCGACGTGGCCGAAGTAAGTAGATGAAGCGCTTTACGAGACGGGTACGGATTGGAGAAAGAGGTTCGCTTGGGGCTGCCGGTGTTGTTGGACGGGGTAGCTGTGTAATAAAAGGAGAATTTATGCAAAGCAAAACGTGAGAGAGCCGGGGATTAAACGTCCGTAACGGACATTTTAATCCCCGACTTTTTTGCGTGCGCGAAAACGGCGCACCTTCATGAGATTGCCGCATAGTTTGTCGTCGCAGTATCGCTTGGACCGGTTGCGGGTGTCGTCGTAGTAAACCCACAAGCAGTCGGGGTTGCTGCAAATGCGCATCCGGGCAGGATCTTTATCGGCTAAAGTCTGCGCGAACGAAGCGGCGATTTCGGCACTGATCTGCGTCCAACCGCGCAAGGTCGGCATATAATCCAGCCCATAACGCTCGTCCGTCCGGACGAGCTGACGAACGACCGGCCCGTCGGCCATGACCCGATTTAATTCCCCGACATCTTCCGGATCCGGCTGCGAGCCTGAGGCGAAGGCTTGAACAATGCAAAACAGCAGGTCTCGCAGCTTTTTTAATTCAACCATCTCTTGAGGCGAAGGCAGGTCAGGGGCGGTAAGCCGGTGCTCGGACAGCCATCGTTCGATCCACTCGGGGTTTTCCAATCGGTCCTCGCTTTTTCCGCTGCCGCGCCAATCCCGCCACACGCTGTTGAGAAAATCATCCCATATCATTTGCGATCCCAGCTTTTTTGTCCCTTATTGTAGCATGGAAATATTGGCCTGCGCCAGCTTCTATACAATCGGCTTTGCGTGTGGTATATTATGGATGTAACTATCAAAATAACAATAGATAGTTACGAATATGGCAAAACGGGAGGAGAACACGGAATGAACAAGAAGGAGCTGCTCCTGCATGAATGGGATATTTGCTATGACAAGGAAGACTGGTTTCCGCCGCTGTGCGAGGCACTGAAGGGGGTAACGGAGGCTGAAGCCGACTGGCGTCCGGAGGGGGCCGCCGCCAATACGATCCGTGAAACCGTCCGGCATTTGACGTTCTATAAGGAGCGGTCGCTAAAACGGCTGTCGGGCGAAAATCCGCACTATCCCGACGGGTTGACCAACGACGATACGTTTGCCGCATATGGGGAAAGGGTAGAGACTTGGGAGGAAGAGGCGGCCCGTTTGGAACATGTACATAAGGCCGTTCGGGCCGCGCTTGCAGAGTTAAGCGAAGACGACTTGGAACGGCCCCTCACCAAAACCACGATAGCGCTTACTGTTACGAGTCTGGTCGTACACGACGCGTATCATATCGGGCAAATCGTGCAAATCCGCAAGCTGCAGGGCTCATGGCCTGCGCGGCGCTCTTTCGACTAGCGAAGAAATGGCGCATCCCAGCCATCCTAGGCATCACGGCAAAAAGACCCGGGCCTTTCCCGTCAGTGC